>CAVIRF010000024.1:0-20089 GCA_963645185.1 Coprococcus eutactus
GCTGGCCGGGAAAACTTTAATTTTTTTCACTGTCCTCTTGACGGGTAGCGGTTCAATCGAGTATGGTCCTTTTCGTTTGCTTTTTGTCAATCCTCTTTATGGTTCATGGCGCTGATAACCGTTTTCAGCACGTTTTCCAGATAAGGGAGCTGTTTTGGTGTTACGCTCTCGATCATCGGAGAAAGCGCCTTGAGCGCCCAGAATTTATCCTTCTTCTCCTGCTTTCCGAACAGGATATAGTCGGTGGACAGGCTGAGGGTCGAGGCGATGCGGCACAGCGTCGGGACGGACATACCCTTGACACCCAGCTCAATATCTGAACAGAATTTCGGTGTAATATCCAGTTTTTCAGCAAACTGCTCGCGCGTCAGTCCCAAATACTCGCGCTGCTTGCGGATGCGTCCGCCAATCGCTACCCAGTCCATTCTGTTCCTCCATCAACTCTTTTCATTTAGTGTACCCCGGATAGTTCTTACGAAGAATAAACTTTAAGGGTAGAAATGAGAGAACTTTCGGTGTATAATAAAAAGAACCAAGGGGGACTGCCGATGGAGTATAAAGAGCATGTGTTTACCGTGCACGGAAGAGAAATCCGATTTTCGCGTGCGCAGGATATCTATAATGCGATCGAACAGCAATTCTGGCCGCGATATAACGAAACGGTGAACGATTTCGACCGTTTTTATTCGTCTAATATTTCTTCATTTGAAGATATATTCCGATACCTGCCGGAGGGAGCGGACAGCCGCATACGCAACCTTGTCATATCCTCCGTGGACATTCTGTCGAGTCATGGCGTTCTGTCCTATACGCCGGTGAGCTTTTACGGGGAATACGAAAACGAACTGATTTACGAACCCTGCATGCAGGAGCTGTACGAGGCACGGGAGCAGATCGCGCAGGCTCGCGAGGCGCAGGAGCAGTACCGTGCCGCGAAAAAGGCAAGCCGAAAACACTGGCAGGGCGGCGGCTTTGGCTTCTCGGGCGCGATAAAAGGCGCCATGATGGCTGGTGTGCTGAATGCCGGCAGCGGACTGCTGCATGGTGTCGGCGACTCGTTTGCCGCGGCAGGGGACTGGGCGCAGATCGCAGGCATGAAGCGCCAAATTTTTCAGCATGTGCAGAAAAGCAGAATGCTGAAGGAAGCGTTTTACCTCCGCTGTCGACGCATCTTTTATGAGATTTTAGAAACCGTCGGGTACGAGCAGAATGTTCAGATGCCGGACTACGACGAGGAGAAAGCGGACGCGACGCTTAAAAATGCTGCGGCGCAGCACCGGAAGGGACAGCTTTCGGACGAGCGGTATTTCGACTATCTGATAAAATGCGTGCAGCTGTATCCATACAAATCGAGCATATATGGAGAACTGTATCGACTGCATCCGGAGAACGATGAGGAATTGCAGTCGCTGTCCGGCTATCTGCATTTACGGGAGGAATATCTGAGCAAGAAGGCGGCGGTCATTGGAGCGCAGCTGTCCTATATTGATGATATGTCGAGCGATACGATCATCGCAGTGCAGAAGAAGATACAGGCGCTTGACGAGCTGGCGGAACGCTATCACGCAGCGGACGACAACGACTGGCTGATTGAGAAAAACAAGGCGCAGGCGAAGCTTCAAGAGCTGCTGCGGCTAAAGGATGAGCAGGAACGCACCGCGCTGGGCGTCCTCCTGCCGACGAAAGAGGAAGCGGAGCTCGTTCGCTCGGAGTGGGAGAAAGTATCTTTCATTATGGAGGACTATCCGTACCTGTCAGACCTTAGAGCTGCGCAGAAGTGTTCCGAACAGTTGAAAACGATTTCGGTCACGCATCCTCTGGTGCGCGAACAGGTCGAGCGAGTGGAAGATCAGGCTGTGATTTTGCAAGCGAAGCAGGGTTCGTTTCAGGAGGAGATGACGCGGCAGTACCGGAAGATTTTCGGCGGTGCAGAACTTGGGAAATCCCTCGTTAATGTCGACAGCGAGTATGATGAGGACTCGAATTTCGAGCTTGATCAGGAAAGCGAAAAGATTGGCAATATGCTCTGCGATATGACGGTCGAAAGAATGCTGCTGTCTGGCGGTACCAAGCAGCTGCTGTGTCTGACCGATACCATGCTGCACATCGTCACATTTGAGAACGAGCAGGCGCATTTTGTTCATTTTCCACTGTACGGGGACAGGATTGAGGTCGAATTCCCGTCCAGTAACATGATGGAGCTGCGCACGCGCACGCAAAAGGCACAGTTTTCTCTGGAAGACATCGAAAACGTGCCGCAGTTCAAGGAAAAGCTGCAAACGTTTTTCCGAGAGGCGTCGATTTGCAGACTGCCACCGTTTTTGGGCGCACTCAGTTGCAAGCGTCTGCTCAGCCGGTATGCGGCAGAACTGCCGCAGATTGATACCGAACGCCGGGAGCAGATTGCCGAGCGGATGCAGCTGCTGAAGGATACCGTGCTGTGCAACAACCCGTTTCCGGGGCAGATGCAGCAGGTGTTCCCTAATCCAATGTCGCGGTGGCAAATCGGAGAAGATGTCTGGCAGAGAATGCGCAGCATTGCGGAGCAGCAGGAGCCGCCGGAAATCCCGATGGTGCTTTACCGTGATGCATCAGAGAAAATCACGGCCTTCTTTACCGACCGGGCGGTATACCGTCTGGAGGGCGATGTCTGTGAACGGCTTGCGTTGGATGAAATCACGGAAATGACGGTGCACGCCACGATAGCCGAGCCGTATCTTCAGCTGAGCAGTACGGTCGTTCTTCCGGCGGAAGAAATCGGTCCGCACCATCTGAATGAGCTCGCGCAGCTGGTCGGCAGCATCGTGCATGTGCTGATGGGCGGCACGATTGCGGCGGAGCTCTGCGAGCCTCCACAGGAAGAGTCTGCGCTGCCTGAGCCGACGCCTGCATCGTCGGTTCGGTTTTGCCCGTCCTGCGGCGAGACGGTAGAAGAGGGCGCACGGTTCTGCGGCAGCTGCGGTGAGCCGCTCTTCCGCTTCTGTGCTTCCTGCGGCGCGGAAAATGATATAAACGCTGCTTTCTGTCGAGAATGCGGCGAGAAAATGCTGTAAACCAGAAAGGAAAATTACAATGGCAATCAAAGATGCAACCTGTCCGGCCTGCGGAAAACCGATTAAGCTGAATGATGAGAAACCGTTCGGCTTTTGCAGTTTCTGTGGACATAAGATCAATATTGCGGAGTATTTCACTCCCAAAGCGCCGGAAACTCCTGCCGTGCAGGCAGAACCGGTAAAGCCGGAGCCTGCGGCAGCAGCTCCAGCTCCGGCAGCAGCACCGTCTGCGCCCTCCATCAAGATCACGCAGGATACGCAGAGCAGCGCGATCAGCCAGATCGAAGCGATGTATACGCTCTGCTCGACCGAACAGGAATATATGGGGCTGCGTCAGCGTGTGCTCGCCGGCACTTATTCCGATCAGGACAAGGCGGTCATGGTGTCCGAACTGGATCGGCTGATGAGCAAGCGTCTGCACGATGAACTGGCGCTGGAAGCGGACTTGCCTGCGGCAAAGGAAGAAGTCTCCAAACTCGCGATGGGAACGGTACTGATCGCCGTCATCGGCCTTGTCGTGACGATGTTCTTCCCGATTGCACTGCCGATTACCGCCGTTCTGGTGCTGTGCTGCATCGCCGGCGGTGGAAAAGACCGCAAGAGAAAGAAACAGTGCGTTCGGGCGCATAAGCATCTGGAACAGTACCGCAAGCTTGGTTATAAGATTTAATGGATATAAAAAGCCCCGACTCAGTCGCCTTGACAAAGCCGGAGCGTATGCTATAATAAAGATAAAGGGACGCTGTTACCGCAGTCAGACCCGTTTTAAGTCAAATTTTTTTAGTCATTGACCGTTTGGGATCCAGCCAAGCGGTCAATGCGCATTTATACAGAAAATGTACAGCAAAATCACTGCACATACAAAAAGCTGAAAAGCCTTTTTTCGCACATGCGCCACCTCCTTCCTGCCACGAACCGTGGGAAAGGAAAAGCGGGTCTGACCGCCAAAAGTAACAGCGTCCGTCGGTATTATATCATGCTCTGTCGAAACGTGTCAACAAACCGCCCTTAGGGGCGATTTTCACTTTATTTCGGACTTCCTCCAAATAAAAAGCCCCGGCATAGTCGCCTTGACAAAGCCGGAGTGTATGCTATAATATAGACAAAGGGACGCTGTTACCGCAGTCAGACCCTTAACAAATCGAATATCTTAAGACATTGACCGTTTCGGAGTCCACCCGAGCGGTCAATGCGCATTTATACAGAAGATGTACAGTAAAACTACTGCACATACCAAAAGACGAAAAGCCTTTTTCCGCACACGCGCCACCTCCTTCCTGCCACAAACTGTGGGAAAGGAAAAGAGGGTCTGACCGCTAAAAGTAACAGCGTCCGCCAGTATTATATCATGTGCAGTCGAAACGTGTCAACGGACCGCCCTTAGGGACTGTTTGGCCTTGGGATGAACAAAAAGCCCCGACTCAGTCGCCTTGACAAAGCCGGAGTGTATGCTATAATATAAGTAAACAAAGGGACGCTGCTACCGCAGTCAGAACCCTTATTCAATCAACGATTTTTAGTCGATGACCGTTCGGGCCCTAATCCGGACGGTCATCGCGCATTTATACAGAAAATGTACAGCAAGATGACTGCACATATAAAAAGCTGAAAAGCCTTTTTCTGCACACGCGCCACCTCCTTCCTGCCACGAACCGTGGGAAAGGAAAAGAGGGTCTGACCGCCAAAAGTAACAGCGTCCGTCAGTATTATATCATGCCCTGTCGAAGCATGTCAACGAACTGTCCTCAGGGGCAGTTTTCGCTTTATTTCGGCCTTGTGACGAATAAAAAGCCCTGACTCAGTTGCCTTGACAAAGCCAGAGCGTATGCTATAATAAAGACAAAGGGACGCTGCTACCGCAGTCAGACCCTTACACAAGTTAGTAACCTAAGTCACTGACCGCTCGGGCCCAAACGAGCGGTCAGTGCGCGTTTATGGACATGATGCACACCAGAACTGCTGCGCATGCAAGAAGCTGAAATGCTTTTCTCCACATCTGCTTCCACCTCCTTCCTGCCCGTAACGCGGGGGAAGGAACTGGGTCTGACCGCCAAAAGTAACAGCGTCCGTCAATATTATATCATGTGCTGTCGAAGCATGTCAACGAACCGCCCTTAGGGGCGGTTTTTCTTTGCTTTCAGCAGCATTTCTGTCTCACTGCGCGTCCATCGAGTCGAGCACTCGCTTGATCTCGGCCAGCGTTTCCTCCTTGCTGTAGACCGAGCTGGAGTCAGCGGCAGAACTGAGAAAGTCCAGAAACGCCTCGGTGATGGTGGCTTCTTCGACCTGCACGTTGCAGTAATCGCCGGACGACTCGAGCGGCAGCGTGAAATGCGTTCCGACGTATTCGCGGACGGCGATGACCACATTCGGCGGCAGATGCAGCCGCTGCGGACGCACGATGCGCAGCACCTTGTCGCTGGACGCGCAGTCCTGATACAGCCGTTCGAGCACGGTCCTGCGAATGTCCGGCGGCGCCGGGATGGAGCCGTTCTGCGGCAGGTCATAGATGAAGCCGGTCTCCGCGAAGAGCCGCAGACCGCCCTCGTAGAACAGGCCGGTGTAGGGCTGCTGGCGCAGCAGCTCGCTGTAAGTCAAAATAGCTCCGATCAGCGTTTCTCTTTCGGATACCTCTGGCAAGATCAGCTGTTCCAGAATATCCGGGTCGGCGTAGGGCACCAGACAGGGCTGAAACTCCAGAAAACAGAACCGATGGAACTGGGTATCCACGCCATTATAGTAATTCAGGATGCTGAGGGTGTCCATGTTCCGGTTGAAGAGCGGTTTTGCATCCGAAAGCAGGTTCTGCGCGCCCTCCTGCCAGCAGCGCAGCAGCTCCGGGGCGCGGAGGACCATCGCCTGCTGACCGTCGCGGTGCAGCAGACACACCGCCTGCGGCAGCAGCAGGCAATAGGGGAACAGTACCCCAGCGTGGGGCGTTTCCACATGCGCGGCATAGGAGTACCACAGCTCATAGTCAATGCGGCTGCTCAGCAGCATGGGGAGCGCATCGGACAGCTCCTTCAGGTTGGCCGTCGCCGCATCCGCCTGCGGCGCTTTCCAGAATTCGACCAGCTGCGCCACCTGCAGGCGTTCGCCGTCCAGTCCCCAGAGAATGGACAGACAACGCTGGAGCCAGTGCTTGGGGAAGCCGGGGAAGAACACCACTTTGCCGCCCAGACCGTTGGCCTCGGAGAGGAGAGCGGCAAGCGTGTTGAGGATAGCCGCCTCGCCGGAGATCAGCTCGCTGTCTTTATTGGTGCAGGGAGCGGACGGCCAGACCTGCCGGGGCGCCGGGGTGGCCTGAAAGGACTGATCGAGGTGTTCGAGCATGGCTCGCACGCAGGCGCGCCGCTCGACGACATCCGGCCCGAACAGCTCGCCCTCCAGCAGCTCCAGCAGTTCGTCCTGCTGCGCGGCGGAGGTGCGGAGATGCGGAAGCACGCTTTCGACATCCTTCCGGGACGGCTTCCGACTGCCGCTGAGGATATTTTGCAGATTGGCCCGGTTGACATCCGCCATATTCGCAAGCGCTGTATGGTTGATTCCGCTTTCCTCGACCAGTTTTTTGAAATATCGACTGAACTGAGACATATGCGTTTCCTCCGTTTCACAAAAACTTTTTGACACACGATTTGACACAGATTGTATTTATATCCATAATACGCTAAAATGGGAATATAAACAAGAGGGAAAAGGAGAAAACGGTATGGCTTACACAATCAAATACTATCTGCACTACGGAATTTTTGGAAGACAGCTGTTCGATACAATAGTTTCCTGGGGGACGGCCGGAAAAGTGGCGCTTGCCATCTGGATTGCCGTCACTCTCGCGGAGCTGTTTGTCTTGTGGCGTATCCACAAGAGAGGCGGCTGTCTGTCGATGCTGCTGGTATTTCTCGTCTATGATATTTTCATGGGCGAGTGGTCGCTGACCGTTCAGCTGCTCGTGTGGGGAGCCTATCACATCATCCGCTCGTTTTACGAGCCGGACAGCACGCCGAGCAAGCCGAAAACGCCGGAGCAGCTCGCGAAGGATCGCAAGGACGCGCTTTACTATGAGATAGCGAATTCCGACGAGCTGCTGCGCTGTCTGGACAGGCAGGAGCAGGCGCGCTATATCGCCGAGGCGCAAAGTCTGGTCTACGATGATAACGTCACTCCTCAGCAGATCGAAAGCCGTTTGAGCCACTGGGAATATTACCGGCAGAACCCCATGCCGGGCAGCGAGAGATACCGCGAGCTCTACGGAGACGACTGAGCAGCTGCCGCTCCCGGCGAGTGGGAGCACGGGAAAAGCGCACAGCACACACGGAAAATCTGGCGATAGTGCTGCAATTTTGCGGCTCGGATTTATGGAAGATTTCCGAAGATAAATTATTTCGCGAAAAGCGGTTGACAATCCGGCAGGAGACGCGCTACAATAACGGTGTCAGGTAACGAGGACGTACTCGTAAAACAAGCGAGGACGTACACGCTGACAGAATTGCCGATGAAAGCGAGGCGAAAGTTCGGCATGAGTGTTACCATGAAGGAAATTGCCGAACGCGCCGGTGTTCATCCGTCAACAGTTGATAAGGTCGTGCATCACCGCATCGGCGTCAGCGATGAGGTTCGCGCGAGGGTGCAGGCGATCATCAACGAAGTGGGCTACAAGCCCAACCCGACCGGCCGCGTTTTGCAGCGGCAAGGCAAGAAATACCGCATTTCCGCGATCCTTGTGGATGTTGACGCGCTGCCGTACCTCAAAAGCGGCATCGAGCAGGGCGTGAAGGAGCAGGACGGCTTCGACATCGAAGTCACCTACGCCGTCACCGGCTTTCAGGAGGCAAGACTCCAGAGCCAGTACATCGACAAGGCGGTAAACGACAAGACCGACGGCATCATCGTCAGCCCGATCAACGCGGAAAGCGTGCGGAAAGCGATCGACCGCGCGGCGGACGCCGGTATCCCGGTCATCACGACCGACGCCGACATCGACGGTTCGCGCAGAACATGCTGCGTCAGCATCGACAGCGCACGCGCAAGCCGCATCGCAGGCCGCCTGATGGGTCAGTTTCTGGACGGAAAGGGCAAGATCGCCATCATTTCGAGCGCGGTTTCGTCGGAAAACAACAACTATTACGTACAGATGCGCGAGCACGGCTTTACGGATTTCCTGAAGAGCGAATATCCGCAGGTCAAGATCGTGTCCTGCATCGAGAGCTTCGAAAATCCGCAGATCACCTATGAAAAGACCATGCAGCTCCTTCGGGACGAGCCCGAGCTGCGCGGCATTTACATTACGTGCGGCGGCGTGGGGCAGGTAGGCAGGGCGCTGGTCGAAAGCGGCAGAGCCGACAGCGTGCGCGTGCTGTGCTACGAAAACTATCCCGAAATCGTGGAGCTGATGCGGCAGGGCGTCGTAGACTGGACGCTCGGCGGCGAAAAAGCGCAGCAGGGCGCGCTCCCGGTCAAGCTCATCATGGATCAGCTTGTGTTCGGCCGAAAGCCTGCGACAGATCGAATTTATACCGACACCCGTATTCTGGTGAAGGAATGCTTCGCATAAAAGATATTTGCTGAAAGACGCAAATATTTTTTATAAAGAGTTACGAGGACGTACTCGTAAACGAAAAACAGCAGAATACAGGCTCCAAAAATTTCAATACCGATAAAAGATGTTTGCTGAAAGATGCAGATATTTTTTATAAAACGTTACGAGGACGTACTCGTAACGCAAAAAAGTTCGAAACCACAATAGGACATTGCTCACGAAAAAAGTTTGCCTTGCGCAAATATTTTTTATAGAGAGTTACGAGGACGTCCTCGTAAAAGAAAATGAGAAGAAATGATATGTTTAAGGAGGAAAATATCATGGAAGAACTGAGAATTGGTCTGGTAGGCACCGGCGCGATCGGCCGCACCCACATCGAGCGCATCAACAACACCCTGCAGGGCGGCCGCGTCATCGCCTGCGCGGATGCGAACCTCGACTTCTGCAAGTCGGTTGCCGAAAAGTACGGCATCAAGGCTTATGAGAAGGGCGAGGACATGATCGCATCCAACGACATCGACGCGGTTGTTGTCACCACCCTCGACCCGTTCCACGAGCAGTACGTCATGGCAGCGATCAAGGCTGGCAAGTACGTATTCTGCGAGAAGCCGCTCGCACCCGAGGCAGATGCCTGCAAGCGCATCGTCGAGGCTGAGATGGCAGCCGGCAAGCAGCTGGTTCAGGTCGGCTTCATGCGCCGCTATGATCCGGGCTACGGCCAGCTCAAGAAGGCCATCGAGTCCGGCAAGTACGGCCTGCCGCTGATGCTGCACTGCGTACATCGCAACTACGACGCACCGGGCTTCACCACCTCGATGCCGGTCGAGAACTCCATGATCCATGAGATCGACGTTCTGCGCTGGCTGCTCGGCGAGAACTACAAGACCGCTGAGGTCGTATTCCCCAAGACCACGCGCAACGCGGAAGGCGAGCTGCGTGATCCGCAGATCATGTACCTGACCACTGAGTCCGGCGTGCGCATCGACGTTGAGTCCTTCGTCAACTGCCGCTACGGCTACGACGTCCGCTGTGAGGTCGTCTGCGAGGAGGGCTGCCTCAACCTGCCCGAGCCGGCAAACGCAATGATCCGCACGAACGACGCGCGTGTTACTCCGATCTGCCACGACTGGTCCGAGCGCTTCCCGGAGGCTTACAACATCGAGTTCCAGTCCTGGATCAACGCCTGCAAGGAAGGCCGCGTTGACGGCCCGTCCGCTTGGGATGGCTACGTCGGTCAGGTAACTGCAAAGGCCGCTTCCAAGGCGCGCGACACCCAGACCGTCGTTGAGATCCACTACGACGAGATGCCGGACTTCTACAAGAAATAAACGATTTTCTCTTTTCTCTCTATTCTCTTAAAGCGTGCCGCGGCGCAACGGATGCCGCGGCACAAGGAAAGGATGCTTTACAATGAGATTTTGCTTAAATACCGACTGCCTCGGCTACATGCCGTTTGAAGAAATGCTTGATACCGTCGCTTCCCTCGGCTACGAGTCCATCGAGATCGCCTGCGGCAACTGGTCCAAGGCGCCGCATATCGATCTGGACGCCATGCTCGAGAGCGAGCAGAAGCGCAAGGACTTCATGGATGCCATCGCAAAGCGCGGCCTCGTGCTCGAAGTGCTCAACTGCTCGGGCAACCAGCTCGCACCGAACGAGGAAGGCAGGCAGCATCAGGAGGTCGTCGAAAAGACCTTCAAGCTCGCCGGTCTGCTCGGCATCAAGAAGATCGTCATGATGTCCGGCTGCCCGGGCGGCTCTGCGGAGGATCACACCCCGAACTGGATCGTCACGAGCTGGCCGCCGATCACGACGAAGATTCTGAACTGGCAGTGGGAAGAAGTGCTCATCCCGTACTGGAAAAAGACCATCGAGCTGGCAAAGGCCAACGGCATCGAGAAGATCGCGCTCGAGAACCACGGCTGCCAGATGGTCTACAACCCGGAGACCCTTATCCGTCTGCGTGACGCTGTCGGCCCGATGGTCGGCATGAACCTCGACCCGAGCCATCTGATGTGGATGGGCGGCGACCCGGTAACGGCAGTTCACAAGCTCGGCGCAGACCGCATTTATCACGTTCACGCAAAGGACGTCCGCATCGAGCGCAACTACATCGGCCCGGACGGCGTGCTCGACACCAAGACCATCGACCAGTTCGCAAAGCGCACCTGGAACTACGTTGCTCTCGGCCACGGGCATGACGTCAGCTGGTGGAAGGAATTCCTGTCCTGCCTGAGCATGGAGGGCTACGACGGCCCGATCAGCCAGGAGATGGAGGACCTGACCATGCCTGCACTGACCGGCCTGAAGAAGTCCACCGAAGTCCTCAAGGAAGCAATGCCCTGCGATTTGTAAAAACTGTCGGAAAAGCTTCGCTTTTCCCGACAATCTGTGTTCTGACTTCGCAGAACACGAGTCGTCCGAAAGTTCCCATTCGGAAACTTTCTACCTCCAGAAGAATCAAAACCGAGGTACACGCCCCCGGTTTTGATGCAATCACTTCGTGATTGCTGTTTCAATGCGCGCTGCCGCGCGGAAGCGCATACTGCGTGCAATGAAATTTCATCGACAGAGATAAACAGCCCATGCTGTTTACATAACCCCAGCGAGAAGAAGAAAAAAGACCCGGAAGCAGAAGAAAAAAAGATGAGAAGATGGAAAGGACAATGATTATGAAAAAGAAGCTGTTAGCGATGACTCTGGCAAGTGCAATGCTCGCAAGCGTACTGGCAGGCTGCGGCGGCTCGTCCGCCTCGACCGATAACGGCGGTTCCTCCGCCGACAGCGGCGACGCCTACAACATCTCGGTCATCGTCAAGCTGACCGACGGCCACTTCAACAAGGTCATGGCAGGCGCAAAGGCTTATGCCGACGAGCACGACAACGTAACGGTCGACATCCAGTCTCCGACGGCTGCGACCTCCTACGACGAGCAGGTCAACATGATCGAGACCGCAGTCGGCAACCCGAGCGTTGACGCGATCGTTGTTGCACCGCTCCAGTCCGACTCCGCCTCCACTCTGGTCGCGAACACGGACAAGGTCATCATCGCACTCGACACCGACTTCACCTCGGACAAGAAGACTGCTTTTGTCGGCACCGGCAACGAGGACGCAGCCAAGAGCGGCGGCGTTGCAGCGGTTGAAGCAGCCAAGGCGGCAGGTATCGAGAAGCCGACTGCTCTGATCGTGACCGGCGTACAGGGCGACGAGACCCATGAAGCACGCCTCGCAGGCTACAAGGCCGGCGTAGAAGAGGCAGGCGGCGAGGTCGTCGAGGTCCAGTACTGCGATGGCATGGCTGAGAAGGCTGCGACCGCAATGGAGTCTGTTATGCAGAAGTTCCCGGACGGCATTGATATTGTCCTTTCCTCCAACGACGACATGGCGATGAGCGTCGTCAAGATCATCAAGGATTCCGGCAACGCCAAGTATGCAGACACTATCGTCTGCGGCTTTGACGGCAACACCTCCGCTATTCAGGCCATCAAGGACGGCTCTCTGACCATGGACATCGCACAGCTCGGCTACGACATGGGCTACAAGGCAGTCGAAGCGGCTGTCAAGGCGCTCGAGGGTGAGCAGGTCGATTCCTTCATCGACTCCGGCTCTCAGGTCGTTGACGCAGAGAACTGCGATGCGTACATCGAAGACATGACCGCAAAGGGTCTGTGGGAGTAATTCCCCACCGTTTATCGGCGAGGCCACCTCCCAACTGAAAACCTCCCTCCTTTGAACTGCCCGGCTGGGTATGACGCTCCAACGTTCCCACCGCGGACCGCCCCGGGACGGCGGCCTGCACTCAGTTCCGCAAGGGGAGAAAAATGCTGAAGAAAAGCAGCGCACAGGACGAAAGTTCTGTGCGCTGTGAAATGTAAGGGGACAGAGCCCGGCTCTGCACCGAAAGTGATATGCAACACAAGATATAAAGGGAAGATTTGAACTTATGTTATGGACACTCATTAGCTTCGTAGGATTTACCATTCTGGTAGCGGTAATTTCCTACTTCAAGACAAAAGACGATAATCAGAGCACGTCGGAGGGCTACTTCCTCGCAGGCCGCGGCCTGCCGGGCTTCGTCATCGCAGGCTCGCTGCTGCTGACCAACCTGTCTGCGGAACAGCTGGTCGGCTCCAACGGCCAGACATGGCTCGTCGGCATGAGCCCGATGGCGTTCGAGGTGCTTGCGGCGCCCTGCTGCATCGCGCTGGCGCTGTTCGCCGCGCCGCGCTACCCTGAAGAGCGGCATCACCACCATTCCGCAGCTCATCGGCCTGCGCTTCGACCGCAGCACCAAGCTCTGGTTCAGCATTCTGTACATCGTGCTCGCGCTCGTTGTTCAGATCCCGGTCGTGCTGTACTCCGGCTCGCTGGTATTTGAGAACATTTTCGGTCTGTCGAGCATCCTCGGCGTGACCAAGTTCCAGTCGGTCGTCATCCTGTGCATCACCATCAGCGTCATCGGCTCGATCTACGCCATCTTCGGCGGTCTGAAGGCGGTTGCCGTTTCGGATACGGTCAACGGCGTCGGCCTGCTGATCGGCGGTCTGGCGGTCCCGTTCCTCGCGCTGCACGTGCTGGGCAATACCGCAAACGGCGGCGGCATCATCGAGGGCGTGCGCTATCTGGTGGAGAACCACTCGGATATGCTGAACGCGATCGCCCCGGTCGACGCATCCGCACCGGCTGTTCCGTGGCCGACCGTATTCACCGGCATGATCTTCCTCAGCCTCCAGTCCTGGTGCACCAATCAGGCGTATGTACAGCGTGTACTCGCTGCAAAGAACCTGAAGGAAGCACAGAAGGGCGCGCTGCTGTGCGCAACGCTCAAGATCATCGGCTTCATGTATCTGGCACTGCCGGGCGTTATCGCTTACGCGCTGTTCCAGCTCAACGGTACGGAGATCTCCATGATGGACGATGCGTACCCGACCATGATCACGCAGGTCGTACCGGCTCCGTTGATGGGCTTTTTCGCGGCTGTCATGTTCGGCGCGATCCTGTCCTCGTTCAACTCCTTCCTCAACTCCATTGATACCATGTTCACCCTCGACATCTACAAGGAGTTCATCAACCCCGAGGCAAACGAGCTCCATATGGTCAAGATCGGCAAGAAGGTCGGCATTCTCTTCGCCGTCCTGACGACCATCATCGGACCGATGGTCTACTTCTTCCCGGGCGGCCTGCGCACCTTCCTCGATTCCCTCGTTATGCTGGTCGCGCTGCCGGTCCTGTCGGCTGTGTTCGGCGGCTTCTTCTTCAAGTACCTGCCGAAGTTCACCGCAAAGTTCATCATGATCTTCCATGTCGTCTTCTACGGCGCGTTCCTGCTCATCTCCCCGAGCTACTCGCTGTTCGGCGGCAGCGACGGCACCATCCATTACCTGTACGCGGTTCTGGTGCTGTGGCCGATCGAAATGATCATCATGGCGTTCCTCAACAGCAATAACAAGAAAAAGCATCCCGAGCTGGCAGCATGGGTGCAGAAGGACGTCGGCGCGGTCGACCTGACCCCGTGGAAGTACCGCGGCATCGCCTCCGTCGCGATCCTGCTGTTCGTTGCCGTCGTTTACCTTGCGTTCTCTCCGCTCGGTATCGGCACGTGGGCATACTCTCAGCCGTTCTAAAGGCGGACGTGTACATCCCGAAATGAATATACGACAGGAAAAGCGCTTCACTTTACGTTGAAGCGCTTTCTCGTTCTGGCGTTTAAGATAGAATTACCCCCACTCTGATAAGAGTGGGGGTAAACAGATTGTTGTCCTGTGCAGTCAGGCAGGTTTGCTCTCGTCCAGAGCCTTGACTTCGTCAACTGTCAGCAGTCGAACAGACTGGGCGATTTCTTCGTAGGACAGTTTACCCAACGCAAGCAGCATGCGAGCGGTTTCAATCGAGTTGAGCTTGGCCGCTTCACGCGCAGCTTCGTTTCTCATATCTTCCATAGCCTTGCACATAGTCGGAACTCCGCAGTTGTCAGGCAGGCTTGCTCTCGGTCAGAGCCTTGACCTCGTCAATGCTGATTTCCAGCACATCGGCAATATCTTCATAGGTATACTTGCCCATGTTTAGCATATGTCGAGCGATTTTCATCATTCGCGCTCTGTCGGTTTCATATCTCATATCTTCCATAGCCTTGCACATAGTCGCAACTCCCTCCGTATCTTCTTTGAAATAGCGAACTCTGTCCGCCAGAATTTGATAGTGCATCTCTTCAGCACTGGTGCAGGAAAAGTCGTGCATCAGCTGCCCCAGAGCCGTATCGTCTTTGATCTGGGCGTTCACATATAGGATATGCGATTCGTCCCCAAACAATGCGCCGGTTTCCCTAATCGTCCGGTCAATATGATAGATTGGGTGGCCGTCGCCCAGCACATCATGCTCTGTGATGAAGATGACATAGGTTTCGTTCAGCTTCTCATATTCATCGCCGGGTTCGGTCACATTTGCGTCGATCAGACTGCTGTTATACCGGGCACGCTTGGCACCGGCACCTTTGTCGCTGCGCTGCACCTCGATATTGTAAACGCGGTCTGCTTCATCGACAGCCAGAATATCCAGCCGCACGGAGCGTCCCTGTAAATTCTTGATATCATGCTGACCATGTACGCGCTGTACGTGCAGATCAGTGCGTTGCAAAATAATCTGGAGCAGGAACTCGGCACAGGCTTTGTCCTCGAACACCTTGTTCATAAAATCGTCATCCAGCAGACGAAAACCGCGCAGCCGCTGCAAATCCTCGGCGTGCTTGCGCTCAAAATCCAGGTCGGGCATAACGTCACATCCTTATCTATAATATACCATGGAAACTCGGAAGGTTCAAGCCGTGTCTCACGGCGATTTCCTTGATTTTACCCCATTTTCATGTTTCCTTTCGTTTGGTGAAAGGTGTATCTCACGTGCGACCTCCATCTGGGTACGGCCCTCGAAAAAGCGCAGGCGGATGATGCGCTTTTCGCGCTCGCCCAGACCGTCGATGGCCTCGCGCAGAGCGATGGCGGCGAGCCAGTGGTCGTCGGTGTTGCGCGTGTCGCCGACCTGATCCATGACGCAGACCGTGTCCGTGCCGTCGTGAAAGACCGGCTCGAACAGCGACACCGGGTCAAGGATGGCGTCGAGCGCAAAAACGACCTCTTCCTTCGGCACGTTCATCGCCCGGGCGAGCTCGACGATATCCGGTTCGCGCTGATGCTCGCGCACGAACGCCTCCTTGGCCTGCAGGGCGCGGTACGCTGTGTCGCGCAGACTCCGAGAGACGCGCAGCGCGCTGTTGTCGCGCAGATAGCGGCGGATTTCCCCAATGATCATCGGCATGAACGTTCAAAGGTGAAAAACAGCTATCCGGCGCGGACTTCGGAGCGTTCCGCGCCTTCGATGGCGTAAAATATTTCGATGCGGTCGTTCTGGAGTACGATCTTGTCCACGCAGGCGCGGACGAGCGACTGACGTTCGCGTGCGTCCAGACTGTCCCACTGCGCGCCGACCGTGCGCAGCGCGTCAAGTGCGTCGCCCTTCGCGGCGGCCTGTCCGGCGCGCTGCTGCGTCGCAAGGAGCGCTTCAGAAGCACGGTCTTTGTCGCGTTTGCACGCTCGATGGCCTCGCGCAGCGTGTCGTCCTCGTCCTCGGCGTATAGCTCATACAGCCGCCGCAGCTTTCGCTCCGCACGGGCGAGCGCCTTGCGGCAGCTCTGCTCGTCCTCAGCCGGATCGGACGGCGCTTCCGGCTGTGCGGCGAGCCGGGCAAGGTCCGCGGTCACGATGCGCTCGACCTCCAGCGCCATGATGCCGCGGTTCGGGCAGTTTTCGTCGTGCACGAGATGCGGCTTGGACTTGTCGCGCGAGTAGCAGACCAGCCGGTCCCCGGCGCGGCCCCATTTCTGATAGCGCATTTTCGCGCCGCAGTGGCCGCACACGAGCAGGCCGGTCAGCAGCTTACCGCTCTCGGCGGCGCGCGGCCGGTTCGGGCGGTGCAGACGGCGCTGCGCGCGCAGCCATGTCTCGCGGTCGATGAGCGGCTCGTGGCGGCCGGGATAGCGCTCGCCCTTGTAAAGGATAACGCCGGTGTTGCTCTCGCGGTCGAGGATTTGCCGCACGAGATGCTCGTAGCGCAGACCAAGCGCCCGGGCGATGCTCCCGGCGGACTCGCCGGAGAGATAGCGCGCGTAGATCTCGCGCACGGTATCTGCGTCGCGGTTCGGCACGAGGATGCCCTTCGCGGCGTCGTAATCGTAGCCGAAGGGGATCTTGCCGCCGCCCGGCCAGTAGCCCTGCCGCACACGCTCGACCATGCCCATGCGCGTGCGCAGAAAGATGTTCTCGCGCTCGAGCTGCGCAAAGGCGGACAGAATGCCGATCATGGCGCGGCCGTAGGGCGTGCCGGTGTCGATGTTTTCGTTGATGGAAACGAAATCCACGCCGTGCGGCGCGAAAACGTCCTCGATGAGATACAGTGTGTCCTTCTGGCTGCGGCTCAGACGGTCGAGCTTGTAGACGACCACGCGCTCGACCTCGCCACGGCGGATGCAGTCGATGAGCTGCGTCACGGCCGGGCGCGACAGGTTGGAGCCGGAAAAGCCGCCGTCGACATACTGCGTGAAGCAGTCGATGCCCTTCATGCGGCAGTAGGCCTCGAGTTTTTCGGCCTGCGCGGCGAGCGAATAGCCTTCGTCGGCCTGCGCTTCGGTCGAAACGCGCAGGTATAATGCGGTGTGTTTCATGATTTTCCCTTTCCGGGACTGCGTTCCTCCGGCTTCAGTATAGCAGAGCGCGCACGCGGCGGCAATGGAACATGCTGGCGTGGCAGGGGGAAGGGCAGCACGAGCGGCGGCATCGCCCCGGGGAGCGGCCTGCCGTTGAGATAGCGGATGATCTGCATGGAAAATCTCCTTTCCGCAGGGAGAAATTGCCCTGCATCAGAAGTTTCCCCTGAAATAGTGAGCAGCAACCGCGAAACAGCTGAAATTTCAGCCTGTCAGCAAAGCAGATTTTCGCACTCCGCGGCTGCCGCGCGGTAGCGCGCATAAAACAGAAATCGCGCAGCGATTTCAGCCCGTAGGCATCTATCCTTAAAATGCTTAATGAGAGCAAAAACCGGGGGCGTGTACCTCGGTTTTTATACCTCTGGAGGGAGAAAGTTTCCGCATGGGAACTTTCGGACGACCCGTGTTCTGCGAAGTCAGAACACACCTTGTCGGGAAAACTTCGTTTTCCCGACAGGCGAAGCTAAATTTTGTCTTGTGAGCGCGCCTGCACGGGTGTATAATGTATATAGAAAACGTTTGTCTGTGGGCGAGGTATGCCTGCACGGACGAGATAACGAAGGAGAATGAAATATGTTTGAGAACCTGATTTCGGCTCTGAAGGCTGAAAAGCGTACCATCGTATTTACCGAGGGCGAGGATGCCCGTATTCTTGAGGCTGCTTCGCGCCTGAAGAAGGACGGCCTGATGGACTCCATCCTGGTCGGCAACGTAGAGGCTGTTAAGGCTGCTGCTGCAAAGGGCGGCTTTGATATCGAGGGCATGGAGATCATCGATCCGGCGACCTACCCGGAGATGGATGCCATGGTCGAGAAGATGGTCGAGCTGCGCAAGGGCAAGATGAGCGCAGAGGACTGCAAGGCTGCTCTGGCAAAGGGCAACTACTTCGGCACCATGCTCGTCAAGATGGGCAAGGCTGACGCTCTGCTCGGCGGCGCTACCTACTCTACCGCTGACACCGTTCGTCCGGCACTCCAGCTCATCAAGACCAAGCCGGGCGCACATCTCGTAAGCTCCTGCTTCATTCTCGTCCGCGAGAAGGACGGCGTTGAGGAGAAGCTGGCTATGGGCGACTGCGCGATCAACATCGACTATCCGGACAGCAAGGACAAGGAAGGCAACGTAACCCTGAAGGGCAGCCAGAAGCTGGCTGAGGTTGCCATCGAGACCGCAAACACCGCAAAGGCTTTCGGCATCGACCCGAAGGTTGCTGTTCTGTCCTTCTCCACCAAGGGCTCCGGCAAGGGCGGCACGGTTGCTCTGTCCCGTGAGGCTACCGAGTACGCAAAGGAAATGAACCCGGAGCTGGCGATCGACGGCGAGCTGCAGTTTGACGCTGCTGTATCTCCGGTCGTTGCTGCTACCAAGTGCAAGGGCTCTCCGGTTGCAGGTCAGGCTAATACCTTCATCTTCCCGTCCATCGAGGCAGGCAACATCGGCTACAAGATCGCTCAGCGTCTGGGCGGCTTCGCAGCTTACGGCCCGATCCTCCAGGGTCTGAACGCTCCGATCAACGATCTGTCCCGCGGCTGCAACGCAGACGAGGTTTACCAGATGGCGATCATCACCGCAGGCCTGAAGTAATTTCAGCTTAAAAACCGTATCATCAATCGCCGACGTGAAAACAAACCTTCGCGCCGGCGGTTTGTTTTTCAGTGAGGAGGGAATGCAGTGAAACGAGGATTGACTTATGCGCTCGCCTCGTCTGCGGCGTGCATCGCGCTCGCGGCATGGCTCGTGCCGTATGCACCGACGCCGAAGGCGGAGGGCATCGGACAGATTGAAGTGTTGGGCACGATAGAAGGCGGCTATCATCAGTATGTCACGCGCTGGCTTGATACGGATGAGGTGCGGCAGTTGCTGACGCAGATCAAAATGAACAGCATTCCCGAAATTCTGGGCGGCAACCCGGATGGCGAGCTGGCATATAGAATCGAGACGGATTACAACGGGGAACAGGTGTATTTCCTCTTCTACTTTCAGGAATTCTATTCCGGCACTGTGGAATGCTATGTCACCTATGACGGAAGATGGATGCACAGGCTGCGCGGCAGCGAGGACGCGGTACAGCGGCTGCACGAAATATGCAGCGACGCCTGCAAGAAGGAACTGGCAGATACGATATACTGGTAGTAATATAATACATAGAAATAACGTAACTGTTTAGAACCCCCTGTTTGCTCAAAAAACTCTTTGGTAAAAACAGAGAATTTTCCGAAGGGTGTCCGTGCGTCTTGGCTGTAAAAGTGTGGATAACTTGCCTGGGTTTTTCGAAAAAATCAGGATCTCATAAGTTATCAACACTAGACTCCTATTCCCGCACAACTACAGGCGCTTTCAGACGTGCGCAGTCATGCTTTTGTGGATATCGGTCAGTATCCTGCGACTTTTGGATTCGGCATTTTGCCGAATGCCTCATCGCCCAGAATTCGTGTTTTTCCGCCGTTTCTGGTACACTTTAAGCATCAAATTTCGATGCGGAGGTGAGGGGCATGACGGATAACCAGCTTGTTCAATTCCTGCTTGAGCAGCTTTCTGCTATGCGTCAGGAGAATGAGGAAATGCGTCAAATCAACCAAGAATTGAGGCAGACCATTCAGGCCATGACAATCACCATCGCTTCCTTACAGCAGACGATACAGGATTTACAGGACAAGCTTGGCACGAATTCTCGCAACAGCTCCAAGCCGCCCTCATCCGACGGTTATAGCAAGCCCGATCCCAAAAGTTCCAGGAAGCCGTCCGG
>CAVIRF010000025.1:0-19348 GCA_963645185.1 Coprococcus eutactus
GGAAGCGAACGATTGCCTGAGATGCAGTCAGACGAACGGTTTCCATATGAATCATCGTGGAAATCCTCCTATAAATAATGTAAACAAAGGTAATCGAGCCGCCCTCCCCAAAAGGAGGGGGCAAGGGGAACCATGGGTTCCCCCACACACGGGACAGGTCCCGTGTCTGCCGCGCGCACGCGGCAGATGCAGTTCCCTAACAAAGTCCAGCTTTGCCGGACTTTGTTACCACTGCCTGCGCCGTGGCGGCGCAGCCTCGTTCGCCGTGCGAACGAGAGGGGGGTATCCGAACAAGTTTCCCTGGGAACTTGTTCGGTATATAGGGGGGACAGCGTCCCCCCTATACGAGCGACAGCGATTTAGTTGCCGGTCGGGCAGTGCCAGATGTGCTCGTTCGCATCGTCCTCGAGCAGCCACAGATGCTCCTCGTCGTCGATACGGGTCTTGTCCCACGGGTCGCCCGGCAGATGACGGATGCCCCATGCGTAGCAGCAGGAGTAACCCGGTGCGGTTACCTGAGAGTGCATCTTGTCGGTGATGATCGCAAGACCGTTGTGATGGGTCTCGTAGATCTCGCCGTTGCCCCAGCCTGCGCCGAAGCCCATCGGCTTGTCGTAGCGGTAGAAGTAGCACTCCGGCTGCGGATGATGATGCGGCGGGTAAGAGGACCACTTGCCCGGCAGGTTGACAACCTCGCCCAGTACCATGTTGGAGTACGGTGCGTTGTCAAGGTCGAAGCAGGTGCGAACGTCGCGCTTGATGCAGCCCATCAGCTCGCCCTTGTTGCCGCGAGCCCAGGTGTCGGTGTCTTCCGGCTTGTACATCTTGCTCGGGAAGGTCTTCTCGTTCAGCGTCTTCTGAATGTAGATGTTGCACGGGCCGTGTGCGATGATCTCGAACTTAACGCCCTTGCATACATGCAGGCAGGACGGATTGTAGTCGAACGGGTTCGGACGGTCAACGTCGTAGGACTGATCCTCCCACTTGATCGTGCACTTGCCGTCGAATACGAGCGCTGCAACTTCCTTTTCCGGCTCCTCGCAGCTCCAGGTGTCGCCATCCTCCATAACGAGGAGAGCAACGTCCATCATGGCATCCTTGCCGATGCCTTCGTCAAGACGGATATACTCGTTGTATCCGCGCTTGACCTGCTTATCCATGTACATAGTAAATCTCCCTCCAAAAAAATATTTTTTTGGTTCGGTGCACGGAGCGAAAACGCTCTGCGCCCGGCGGACTGTCCTGACCGGACCTGTCCACCTTCTATTATAGCACGAGAGCAGGCTGCCGCGCAACCTCTTGCGTGCTGTCGGAACCACTTCGTCATTTGTCACAAAAAGTAAGAAAGCTCTTTTGGCAAATGATACAACAAAAATACGATTTTATTTTGCCGCACTCTTGCGCGTAGTTCCTTTTACGATTATAATTATAGCAGATTTATGCGAAAACGCTTGCAATAAATTCAGAACGAATAACACAATTTTAAGGAGTTCTGCGGACGGGAGACCTGTCCCGGAAAGAGAGGAGGAAACGCGATGGATGCGGCAAGACGCGAAAAAAAGGAGCACGGCACGCTTTCCTTTCCGTTTCAGGTCTATCCGGCGCTCGACGGCAGCGAGGCAGGTGACAGCGATTTCATCCCGTATCACTGGCATCCCGAGCTGGAGATCATCACGGTGGACAGCGGCCGCGTCTCGCTGACGATCGCCGACCGCGTGTACGAGGGCGCACGGGGCGATGTGTTCTTCGCGGCGTCCGAGGAGCTGCACGAGATACGCGCCGCCGGACGCGAAAATCAGTTCCGCTCGTTCGTTTTTGCTGCGGACTTTCTGCAGTTCGCCCGTGCGGACGAGACCGAGTTCGCCCTGCTCGAGCCGCTTGCGGAGGGACGGCTGCGCTTCGCGACCTGCCTGCGGTCGGGCGAGCCGGGACAGAGCGAGGTGCGCACGCTGCTCGCGCAGATCGTCCGCGCGTGGCAGCAGCAAGCGTCCGGCTGTCAGCTCGCCGTCAAGGCAGCGCTGCTCGGCATCGTCGCGGTCTGCGCGCAGTACGGCCGGCTGGAGGGCCGGCCCGTGCGCCCGGGCGCAGACTACAAGGCGCGGCAGCTGCGCGAGATCGTCGGCTATCTCGGCGAGCACTTCACCGAACCGCTCTCGCTGACCGAGGTCGCGTCGCATTTCGGCCTGTCGCCGCAGTATTTCAGCACGTTTTTTAAGGAAAACTTCGGCCGAACCTTCACGCAGCACATCAACTCCCTGCGCATCGAGCAGGCAGCGCGCTTGCTGCGCGAGACCGATCTTCCGGTCATGGAGGTCGGCTTCAGCGTCGGCTTTGACAACTTCAGCTACTTTATCAAGCGCTTCCGCAACGTATACGGCGTTTCGCCGTCACATTATCGAAAAGGATAGAAAAACACCCGGACTCGCCATAGCGAAGGCGTTCCGGGTGCTTTTTATTCTGCGAGATAGTAGCCCATGCCGCGCTCGGCGCAGATGCGCGTCTCCGAGCCGATGGCGCGGAGCTTGCGGCGCAGCAGGGTGAGATAGACCTCGATGGAGTTGTAGGTGGCCTGCTTGTCCGAGCCCCAGACCTTGGCCTGAATGACCTCGCGCGGCACGACCTGACCGGGGTTGGAGAGGAAGATGTCAACGAGCAGCATTTCCTTGCTGGTCAGACGGGCCTCGCCTGCGCGGCTTTTTATAACGCAGCGGCCGCGGTCGAAGGTCAGATCACCGGCGGTGAGGATCTCGCTCTTGATGGCAGGGCTGCGGCGCGAGAGCGCGCGCAGGACAGCGGCTAGCTCCTCCGCGACGAACGGCTCGGCCATCACGTAATCCGCGCCTGCGTCGAGCAGATGCGCGCGGTCGCGCGCCGAGGGATGGGGCAGCACAACGAGAATGGGGATCTGCGTGCCCTCCTCGCGGATGAGCGTCAGACGCTCGCAGGTTTTTGCCGGGCGGCTGTACGCGAGGTCGGACGCGGTCAGTACGGCGGCGTCATACACGCCTTCCGAGAAAACGAACGGCTCGTCCTCCTCCGGAGGCGGCACCATATCAAAAGCAATGTGCTCGCGCCAGAGTGCCTGCGGCACGAGCTCGCTGTCAAACTTTTCAATCAGCAGAATACGCATATTCTGTTCACTCCTTTCAGCAGACCACTAATATCATGAAGCGGTATTGTGGAGGTTTCGTGTAAAAATGATGGAATGGGAAAATAGAATTATCTCAATCTCTGACTAAGTATACACACTCTGCGGAAGGAATGCAATCATACCAAAGGCTGAAATGGGAAAAGTTCGAAAACTGTTTACAAATTGGCAGAGGGTTCGGCGAAAGAAACGGGAAACAGTAAGGATTTCCCTGTAAAGTTTCCGTTAAGCGGACAAAAAATACCGTCGCCCGGAAAAAAGACGACGGTACGGAAAAATCAGTCGAGGGAAAGCTGCTCGCAGGCGTAAGGGGAGAGGTTGACGATGCGCAGGCCGCTGTCCTGCGCGTAGTGGACGGTCTGCGCCGTGCCGCCGGCCTGCCCGTCGAAGTAGCAGATGAGCAGGGAAGCGGAGTCGACCATAAAGCGGTTGCGCACGGAAAAGCAGCCGGTGAAATAATTGGACGAGAACACGCGGACGGCGTTCGAATTGACCAGACAGACGTTGTAGCGCTTTTTCCACGAGGGAGAAAAGCGGTCGGACTGATGGTCGTGCGGAACGGCGCAGATCAGGCGGATGTCATGCCGCGCGCGTGCGCGGATGACGGCCTCGGCCGCCCAGATATCGAACCCGGCCGCCATGCCGGAGAGAAAGATGCGGTAGCCCTGCGCGATGGCGTGTTCGACCGCGCGGTCGAGCGCCGTCTCGAGCGCCTGCACGGCGTCCGGGTCGCTCGCGCGGAACGGCATCTTTTCCGGGCGGTACCCGGAAAAACAACAGGTCTGGCTGCGTGTATCCTGCATGTCTCCACCTCCGATGCGGAATAGTCGCCGGGTCGGCGCCTGTTTTCTCCAGTATACACCACAGCCACGCAAAACACAAGAGAAAATACGAACAAATGTACGAACTGCGTTTTCGCCCGGACGGTTGTAAAACAGGGCAAAAGCTGATACAATAAATAGACCATGAAAGGAAAGGGGGAGCCGGATTGAACGGACAGAACCGGCTGGTCTATCTGGTGCGGCGCATGGTGCTCCGCTTTTTTTCGGACGGCATTCCGCAGGCGGCGGCAGCGCTGTCGTATTTTCTGCTGTTTTCCCTGCTTCCGCTTCTGATGTTCGTCAATGCGCTCGTCGCGCGGCTCGGCATCTCCATCGAGGATTTCCGGCCGGTGTTCGAGCTGATGCCGAAAAGCCTGCAGGAGCTCATCCTGTCGTACTTCGAGCAGATCACGGCGACGCCGTCGTTCAGTCCGCTGCTCATCGGCACGCTGCTGACGCTGTATTTTCTGTCGCGAGCGGTGCGTTCGATGATGCGCACGGTCGACAAGATCTACCGCGTCGAGGTGCACCGCCGCGCGGTGCTGGATATCCTGCTGTCGTTCGCGATGACGGCCGGTTTCCTGCTGACCGTCGTGTGCAGCTTTATCCTCGCCGTCGCCGGACGCATGCTGCTGCGTCTGCTGCCGCAGGCGCTCCCCATCCCGGCGCCGATCATCGAGGCGGCGCGCGGCACGGGCTTCTGGATGATGATCTGCATCGTGTTCGCATTTCTCATGCTGTTCAACCGCATCGTTCCCAACCTGCATCTCGGGTTCTGCGAGGTCTGGCCGGGGGCGCTGTTCTCGCTCGTGGCATGGGTGCTCGTTTCGTGGTGCTTTTCGTTCTACGTGGACAACATGGCGCGGTATTCCGTGCTGTACGGCTCGCTCGCGACGGTCATCGTGCTCATGATCTGGCTGTATCTCGTCAGCATCATCCTGCTGATGGGGCCGCAGCTCAATCATACGCTTGTCGTCATGCGGCTGTACCGCATGGAGCAGACGGCGCATTTGAAATAACAAAGAAACCGGCGGACGCGCCGGAAAAACACAGGAGGACAAGAAAAATGAAGGTTGTAGCGATCAATGGTTCGCCGCGCAAGGGCGGCAACTGCGCGCAGATGCTGGACGTATTGGGCAAGGTGCTCGAAAGCGAGGGCATCGAGTTCGAGGTCTGCCAGCCGGGCGCGAAGGTACATCCGTGCATGGCGTGCTATCACTGCGTGGACAACAACACGCTGCGTTGCGTGCAGGATGACGACGGCGTGAATGAGATCATCGGCAAGTGCATCGAGGCGGACGGCATCGTGCTCGCCTCGCCGGTGTATCACGGCGGCATTGCCGGCGGCATGAAGTGCGTGCTCGACCGCCTTATCCTCGCGGCAGGTTGCGGCGAGAACAAGCTGCATCACAAGGTGGGCGCGGCGCTGTGCACGCTGCGTCGTTCGGGCGGCATGGAGACCTATCAGCAGCTGCTCGGCACGATCAACACGATGGAGATGGTGCTCGTGACGTCGGACTACTGGAACGCGGTACATGGCGCGGACAAGGGCGAGGTCATGCAGGACACCGAGGGCGTCGAGGTCATTGAAAAGCTCGGCCGCAACATTGCATGGATGCTCAAGGTGATCGACAAGGCAGGCATTGAGCCGCCCGAAACGAACCACCGGACGATGACGAACTTCGTGCGCTAACGCGCACTCTAAGGGGGACGCTGTCCCCCTTAGATACGCCCCCGGTTCCTTGTGAAACCGGGGGCGATAACCCCCTCTCGTCCGCACAGCGGACGAGGCCGCGCCGCCACGGCGCGGGCAGCGGAAACAAAGTCAGGTACACGCCCTGACTTTGTTGGGGAATCTGAATGCGGCGCACTGCGGTGCGCCTGTCCCACCTGCTGTGGCAAAACCACAGTACGGTGGGAATTAGCGCGCGAAGCGCGCAAAAGGCACGCCTATGGCGTGCCTTTTTATTTGATAGCGTTTGCGCAGCAAACGCATCAAAACCGGGGGCGTGTACCTCGGTTTTGATACAGGAAAGCCCCTCAGTGTGCCTGCGAAGCAGACGCGCTGAGGGGCGCAAAGGATGTGTCCGAACTCTGTTCGGCACATCCTTCTCGTTTGAAAGGCTTTGCCTTTCAAACGAAGCTTTAGATTTTTACGGTCCAGCCCATATCGTCGGGCAGCTTGCCCCACTGAATACCGGTCAGGGTGTTGTACAGCTTGTGGGTGATCTCGCCGATCTCGCCGTTGTTGATGTGAGCAACATCGCCTTCGTAGCGCAGCTCGCCAACCGGAGAGATAACTGCAGCGGTACCGGTGCCGAATACCTCTTCCAGCTTGCCGTCGTGGGAAGCCTTCATAACGTCAACGATCGGCAGACGCTCCTCGGATACCGGAATGCCCCACTTCTTGAGCAGCTCGATGCAGCTCATACGGGTAACGCCCGGCAGAACGGTGCCGACGGTCGGAGCGGTGTAAACCGTGCCGTCGATCTTGAAGAAGCAGTTCATGGAGCCGACTTCCTCGACGTACTTGTGCTCAACGCCGTCGAGCCACAGGGTCTGCTCGTAGCCGAGCTCGTGAGCCTTGACCTGAGAGATCAGGGATGCAGCGTAGTTGCCGCCGCACTTGGTGAAGCCAGTGCCGCCCGGGCATGCACGGGTGTACTCGTCCTCGACGAAGATCTTTACCGGGTTGATGCCGGTGGAGTAGTAAGCGCCGACCGGGGAGCATACGATGATGAACTTATGGGTCTTGGAGGTGCGAACGCCCAGATGCGGCTCGGTCGCGATAACGAACGGGCGGATGTACAGGCTCGTGCCCTCTGCGTGCGGAACCCAGTCCTGATCGAACTCAACGAGTGCCTTGACAGCCTGAACGAAGTCCTCTACCGGCAGACTCGGCAGGCACATGCGCTTGTTGGTGTTGATCATGCGCTCTGCGTTCTTGTCGGGGCGGAACAGCTGGATGGAGCCGTCCGGCGTGCGGTAAGCCTTCATGCCCTCGAAGGACTCCATTGCGTAATGGAAAACCATCGCTGCCGGATCGAGCTCGAGCGGCTGATACGGTACGATGCGTGCGTCGTGCCAGCCCTTGTCCTCGTCGTGGTCAATGATCAGCATGTGATCGGTATAATGAATGCCGAAACCGAGATGAGCCTCGTCCGGCTTAGCCTTAGGAGTAGTAGTGCGCTGTGTTGTGATCTGCAGCATGGTGTGTCACTCTTTCTGTTGTGGTTTAGTTTCAAACATTATTATAGCACTCTGTTCGGATAAAGCAAGAGCAATAGCGCATAATTCAGATGGAAACACTGGGGTTATCTTTATACATAATTTGCGAATAAACGGTATGAAAATTCACAGCGCCCCATGCGGCGAAGCTCACTGCGCGGCGAGCTGACGACGGAACAGCGTGCGGAAGATCAGGCGCACAAGCGGACCGACGAAGAAGATCTGGAGGCAGAGCGCCGCCGGGAAGCACAGCGCGGCAAGCTGGATCCAGCGCGGAAACCAGTCCGCGGTGAAGCCGCCGTGGAAGAACGCCGCGAAGAGCGTGATGACCGGCACGATCTGGCAGACGGTGAAGCACTGGATGGCGAGAACGATGAAGATGGGGTTGTCCTTTCCGGGCGTTACGATGCGGAAGGCGAGCCTGCGCGCGTTGTTCGTGATAACGAAGAAAATGAGCGCAAAGACGACGACGTACTCGACCCACATCTCGCGGATCGCGAGGGCAAAGACCTGCCCGGAAAGCCCTCCAAACCCGAGCGAAATGGTGTAGACGGTCATGCAGTAGACCATGCAGAACACCATGATCGCGGTGAATACGACACTCTGGAACTTTGTTTTCGGCATAAAAAATTCTCCTTGTCCGGGAAAAACAAAAAACGACACCAAACACGCCGCAGCCATCAGACAGGAGCCGCGACAATATTTAGTGTCGTTATCAGTTTCCCTATGTAATTTTGTGTACAGCAGTGATTTTACCATATTTCGCGCCGGGATGCAAGCCATTTTCCGCAAAACGGCATCGTGACAAACCGCCGGGGGTCTGGTATAATAGAATATACTGAATTTATGTGCGAAAAAGCGAGGTGAGGGCAAATGAAAAAGAGCATCAAACGCATCCTGAGCGGACTTCTCTGCGCAGGCGTTCTGGCGTTCAGCATTCCTGCGCCCTCGCACGCGCTGACGCTGACGGCGGTCAACGACAGCATCCTTCCGCTTTCGGACAGCACCATGCCGGCGCGCCTCGGCGGCGAGATCTACGTGCCGTACAGCGTGTTCTCGCAGCTCGGCGTGTCCGCCTCCACCTCGGACGGCGTGCTCGACCTGTCCGCAAACGGGGAAACGCTCAGCTTTTCCCCGGCGGAGGGCTACGTCTATGACCAGAACCTCAACAGCTATTCCACACCGGCCTATTCGATGAACGGCACGACCTATGTTCCGGTCAAGCTGTGCTGCGGCAAGTTCGGCCTGAGCTATTCGACGCTCGCGGTCGCCGGGGAGACCGTGCTGCGCGTGACCGACGGCTCGGCGTCGAGCGACTCCGCATTCGCGGCCGCCAAAGCCGGTACGATCGAAAACACGATCAACAGCTACAAGGGCATTTCGTCCTCGAATGGCAATTCGTCGAACGGTAATTCCTCGAACAGCGGCACGACGGCAAAACCGGACGAGCCGCCCATCCCGACAGTCGAGGAAAAGCCGACGCGCAAGCCTGCGCGCGTGTACTTAACGTTTTACGGCACGCCGGATAAAAATACGGCCGCCATTCTGGATACGCTGAGCGAGACCGGCCGCACGGCGGCGTTCTTCCTGCCGACCGAGTCGGCGGCGTGGTCGGATGATACCGTGCGCCGCATCGCCGCCGAGGGACACACGCTCGCGCTGCTGCTCGACGCGGACGAAAAAGCCTCCGGCGAGGCGCTTGTCGAGCGGCTGACGCTCGCGAACGAACGCCTGCGTCTGCTGACCGGCATGCAGACGCGCATCGTGTCGGTATCCACAGGCTGTGCAAAACTTTCCGATGCGCAGCGCGACGCACTGATCGCCGCAGGCTACCGCCTGTGGGACACGACGCTGGACGCCGGGGACGAAAAGGGCACGGCGGCGCGCGCCTATGCCGTGACCGCGCAGCATTTTTCCGAGACTGACGCGACCGTTGTACTGCGGCTGCACCACAGCGCCGCGACGGCCGAAGCGCTCTCCTCGCTCTCTGCGTACATGACGCGGCAGAGCATCCCGGTCGCGACGATCTCGCTCGCCCTCACACCCATCAACGACGCAAACGAAACAAGATAATAAAACCGCCTGCTTTCAATCGAAATTCGTGAAAGCAGGCGGTTTTGCGCTATAGACTTGTTTTTTCTACGCGCATGACGATGGCGGTGCGGTCGTCGTCGCTGCCGCGGCCCTTGGCCTCGGTGACGAGCCGTGCGGCGAGCTCTTTCGGTCCTTCGCCGCCGTGCTCGCGCAGCAGCTCACGCACCCATGTGTCATCCAGTCCGTCGGAAACGCCGTCCGACACCATGATGAACAGGTCGCCGTGCGCGAGCCGCAGCGGCACCGACTGGCTCTGGTTTTTCTCGTCGGAAAGGCCGATGGGCAGCGATTTTCCGGCGAGCATGCTCCAGCGTCCGTCTGTGCGCACATAGGAGGGGGCCGCGCCGCATTTCAGGCTCTCCGCCTGCCCGGTGAACAGGTCGAGCGTGAGTGCGTCGAGGGTGACAAAGCGCGTGCCGTCCGAGCGCAGCCGCAGGGCCGGGGAGACCGCACGGAGCGCATCGCCGAGCGAGATACCGGCGCGGAGAAAGCGCTCCATCGAGCTGACGAGCATGCGGCTGTCCTGCGCGGCGGCCGCGCCTGAGCCCATGCCGTCCGCGAGCAGCAGACAGGCGACGCCTGCATCGGTCAGAAACCAGCAGCCGCTGTCGCCCGAGACCGAGACGCCCGAGCGCTGCTGTCTGCCGATGCCGACCACGGCGCGGAACGGGGCGCGCTCGTGCATTTCAAGATAGACGCCGAACTCGTTTTCCGCCTCGCGCGGCTCGGTCAGCGCGACATCGAGCAGGGCGCTCAGTCCGGCGGAAAAGCCCTCGGCCTGCCGCAGGATGTCCGCGATGCCGTCGCCGTACAGCTCGACGATCAGCCGCCCCTGCGCGTCGCGCACCGCGCACACCCGGTCGATCCAGCCGAACGCCGCAGCGTAGCGGCGGATCTGCTTTTCCATCATCGGCTGCGCGGTCACGTCCTGCGTCACCTCCGCGCCGAGCTGGCGCAGGATGTCGGTGATTCCGGCATACTGCCGCGCGAGCAGACTGCGGTTCTCCTCCTGCTGCCGCCGCAGGCTCTGCCGCTCGCGCAGCGCGAAGAGCGCGCTGTTGATGGCGCGGATGAGCTCGGGCAGGTGCACGCAGCGCGAGGAAAAGTGATAGGGGAAATCCTGCATTTCCGCGCGGCCGCGCGCGAGCATGGGCTGGGTCACGTCATTCAGCGCCGCGAGCGTGGTCATGTAGTCCTTCTGCCAGCACTGCGCGCACAGCACGCAGCTTTTGCACACGCGGTCGCTCGCCCGGTCAAACACGACGCGCAGGTTTTCGTCGCCTGCCGCGCGCCCCTCGGATGCGCCGTTCAGCATGGCGAGATACAGCTCGTAGAACGCCTGCGCGGCCTCGGTCGCGCACTGACCGGCCGCCCGGCGCAGCTTGAGGCGCGTTTTTTCGCCGACGAGCGTTTCGGGGAGCAGCGTGCGCCGCAGCGCGTTCCAGACCGCCTCGGGCAGCGACGCGAACAGCAGCACGGCCGCCGTCAGCTCGGACAGGAGCGGAATGAACAAGTCGCTTCCCGTGCCGAGCATGGAGGCGCACAGGCCGGAGGTGAACGCGCAGACCGCGAACTTTCCTCGTCCGCCGTCGCGGAACAGCCCGGCCGCGAGCGCGCACAGACCGTAGCAGCAGGTGAACAACGCGCCCGACCCGACGCCGAGGTCCATCACCGCGCCGAAGGCGACGCCTGCCGCCGCGCCGACCGCCGGTCCGCCGAGATAGGCCGTGCCGAGCACGAGCAGCAGCGCCGCCGCCCTCGCCGGGGCGAACAGACCGAACAGGCTGACATCCGCGAGACTCAGCAGCACGGTCGCGGTCACGGCGAGCAGCGTGACCGGTCTGCGCCAGTCGCTCTCTTCACGCGGCGGAGCGAGCGCCGCGCCGTAAATGCGGCACGCGCCGAACGTCAGTCCCTGCACGGCGAGAAAGGTCAGCACGACCGGCGCGCGCAGCTCGTCACCGGTCGGCAGAAAGATGAATGTACAGGCGGCGCCGGCCGCCGCGGCGACAGCCGGGGCGAACCACGGGCGCAGCACGACGCGCAGCCCGGTGCACACGCTCATGACGCACAGCACGATGAGCGTCGCGGCGACGTAGACGCCGCCGAGCAGGCCGTCGTCGATGAGCATCGCGCCGCACACTACGCCGCCGATGGCGGAGAGTCCGGCGCCGCGCGCCATCATGGCGGCCGCCATCGCGAGCCCGAAGGGCGCGTAGCCGTCGAAAACGTTCGCCTGCATGAGCAGCGCGCACAGCACAAACCGCCGCGCCCCGACGAGCAGACGGTGCAGATGTTCCTCATTCCACAGGCGCACCGCGACGCTCGCCGCCCTTCCGAGCAGCCGCGGCGCACGCCTCACTTTTTGCTTGTCCATTTCGAAAAGCCTCCTTCATGCCCACTCAGTATACCGCAGACTTTTTGCAGGAGTTGGCGGAAAATACAGGCGGAAATAAAGGCAATACCGCTTTTGAAGTGCGAAAAACGGCGATGCAGGGGATATGCCATTTCCTGCATCGCCGCCTGTTCAAAGGAGCGAAATGATACACCAGATGAGACTCGCCGTGAGCGCGCCGAGCGCGAAGGCGGCAGGGAGCAGACGGGAGGACACGCGCCCCCGTCTGCGCCGCTTCGGTCCGAGACAGCCCTCCGCGATGCGGCAGGCCTCGCGCACGACGTCGCCGCGCGGAAAAGCCGGGTCGCGCACGAGAAAAATGGCCTGCTCGAATGGGCCGCCGCTCTCCGGCCGCACCACCACAACGCGCCGGCTGATACCCTTTACCATGAAAAACACCCCTTTCACGGTAAGGATTGCCGGTTTTTCTCCGGTTTATACCCTCAAGGCAGCGCCCACGCGAGCGGTGTGCGCGTGTAAAGCGCGTTATGCAGCGCGGCGAGCATATCCCATGTCGCGCTGTCGGTGACGCCGGTCCGGGGCAGGCCGAAAACGCCCTGCATGATGCGGACAGCGGTCTCGGTCTCCGCGTCGTATTCGCCGGTGAGGGGGACGGGCGCGAGGTTCGCGTAATGCGGCGCGCCGCTGCCGAGCAGGAGCTGAAGGACGAACACCGCCGCGCCCTTGTCGCCGGGCGAGAGCACGCCGCCCTCCGCCGGAAAAAAGCGGACAGCGGACGGAAGCATATCGAGCGCGGTCAGCCGCTCGTACTCGGCAAAGATGCTGTCCCATGTCGCGCGGTCGGCCTGCCCGGAGACCGGAAGACCGTTCTGCCGCTGATGCGCCCGGACCGCCTCGGTGGTCTCCGCGCCGAAGATGCCGTCCGGCACGAGAGGCTGCGGATGGTCGTTTTCGCGCTGGATGCGCCGCAGAAATACCTGAAGATCGTAGATGTGGCGGCGCTGCTGTGCGTCTGTGTACATGTTTACTCCTCCTCACTGAGCACGTAGCCGGGGTACTGCCCTTCGTCCGTCCGGGAGGACGCCTCGACATCGGCGGCGAGCCGCGCCATGCCCTCCCATGTCAGCGGACCGATCGCGCCCGTCGCAGGCAGGCCGAGCAGCGTCTGGATGACCGAGACCGCGCTCTCGGTCGCGCTGCCGAAAATGCCGTCCACCGTGACCGCAGGAATCTCGGGATAGCCGCGCGCGATGATATTGATAAGCTCCTGCGCACGGCGCACCGCGTCGCCGCGCATGCCGGTGACGAGAAATACCTCGGGCAGGCCGACGAACAGGTCGAGCCACTCCTGTTCCGGCTGCACGAGCAGCACGGAGCGGTAGGTCGAGAGCAGGGCGTTCCATGTCGCGCGGTCTACCGTGCCGGTGACGGGCAGGCCGAGCATGCGCTGATACGCCTCGACGGCGGCCCGGGTCTGCGGACCGAAGATGCCGTCGAGCTGCGACGCGCTCCACCGGGGCAGGGCATCATAATACTCGCCCACGATGGCAAGCAGGTACTGAAGGAGCTTGACGGAAACGCCGCTCATGCCCTCGGAGAGCTGCTCGGGATACTGGCGCGAGATCTCTTCAAGCGTCAGACCCTCGCTGTTCAGCTCGCTCAGCCGCTTGACATTATTAAAGACAAAGGCGATGCGGTACCATGTCGCACGCCCGACCAGACCGTCGGACGTGAGGTTGAACTGGCGCTGGAACGCGCGGACGGCGGCCTCGGTATCCGCGTCGAACACGCCGTCTACGGGATAGATTTTCGGAATGTTCGGGTAGTTGGTCGAGATGCGGTTGAGGCGGTTCTGGATGGTTCGTACATCCTCGCCGTTCTCGCCGAGCCGCAGCGTCACGCCGGGGAAGGACTCGCCGAGCGAGGGGGAGAGGGGCGCGTCCGAGACGAAATTGATGTCGTCGCCGTAGTAAGAGCGCACGATGTCCTCGGCGGAAAGTCCCTGCTCGGCGAGCGGGACAGTGCCCCACTGACTCAGACCGCCGGGGCAGGTGACGGTCGTGCCGTTGCAGTACTGCGCGAACAGCGGCTCGATCGCGTCGCCGCGCGTCAGGTAGCTGCCGATCATGTCGTCCACAATGGTCGAAATGTTCTCGAAAATGTCGCGCCCGGCGACAAAGGACTGGTCATACCGCGTGGAATTGGTGATATCGAAGTCGTAGCCCTGTGAGCGGTACCACTCGGTGAAAATGCGGTTGAGCACGTAGGACATCTGCGCGTAAATATTCGCGCGGATGGCGGCTTCGGGCCATGTCGGGTAGATTTCCGAGGACGCAACGTTCTTGATGTAGTCGGCGAACGGCACGGTGACGTTCGCGGCGTTTGAGGACGGCGTGCCGAGATGCACGGTGATGTTCTCAGGGATGGTAATGGGCAAAATATCACTCCTTTTCGCTGTTAAGCACCTGCGTCTGTCCCTCCGAGCTCAGCTCGGCAGGGGCGGTGCTCTCGTTTTCAGGCAGCGGCGTGAGCGCAATGGGGAGCAGGGTCGGCACGCCGGAAAACAGCGCGATATGCAGGGCGGTGAGCGGAACATAGCCGTCGAGCGCGGCCTCGACGGTGTAGAGCGTGTAGGGCACGCCGCCGTCGGGGGAGAGCGAGTTTTCGCGCGGCGGCGCGGAGAGCGTCATGGGCGGCGTCATGCCGCCGTTGTCGGTGTAGACCGAATAGAGCAGCTGCCGCGAGCCGCTTTCGTCGGGCGCGGTCGAAACCGTGACGAGGGCGTTTTCGAGCGGCTGTGCGCCGAGTGCGGTCGTGACCGCAACGCGCAGCACGGCGGTATCCGATGGAACTGCCAAAGAAAGACCTCCTTGCCAAATGGAGCGGATGAAAGTATAATAAAAGCGTAGGATTTCGTTTTACTTTGTGTAAGGGAGGAAAACAGAATGCAGGATTTCAACACCATTCGCGACATGTGCGCAGAGCAGGAAGAAAAGTTTCAGTTTGAGCGCTTTTCTCGCAGAGATGCGCTGAATATCGGCCTCAAGCTGATCGAGAACGCGGAGAAGCAGGAGCAGCCGGTCGCCGTCGAGATCACGGTAAACGGCCTTGTCGTGTTCCGTTATTTCATGGACGGCTCCAAGCCGGAGAGCGAGCTCTGGCTCGCGCGCAAGCGCAATGCGGTCGAGCTGACCGAGGGCGCGTCGCTCCGCATGTTCGCGGAGATGGAGGCTTCCGGCCAGACGTTCGCAGACCGCAAGCTGTGCGGCGACGACTATGCGGCAGGCGGCGGCTTCCCGATCACGCTGCGCGGCACGGGCGTGATCGGCTCGATCTGTGTTTCCGGCTTTGATGACCACCTCGACGATCATCAGCTCGTGATCAACACGCTCGCAGAATACCTCGCGTGAGACTGTCGCGAAACTGAGAGTCGGAGAGAGATCTCCGGCTCTTTTTCTATGCCTTTCTACGCCAGCCGCACGCGGAAACGCTGCGCCCAGTGCTCGAGCTGGATGATATAGGCGCAGATCTGCGGCACGCGCATGAGCTGTCCGAACCACGGCTCGGGCAGACTGTCGGGGTCGAGGATGAGCCGCTCGACGGCATCGCGGTCGAACAGGGTGGCGGCAAACGAATTTCTGTCCGCGAGGATGCGGCGCGCGCCTTCGGCGCACAGCCGGGCATAAGTGGGGTGAAAGGTTTTCGGATAGGGGCTTTTCTTGCGGAAAACGATCGTTTCGGGCAGTGCATCGGCGAACGCGCGGCGGACGATGCCCTTTTCGCGGCCGTCCAGCGCCTTGAACGCCCACGGCATATTGTAGGCGTACTCCACGATGCGGTGGTCGCAGAAGGGGACGCGGACTTCGAGCCCGGAGTACATGCTCATGCGGTCCTTGCGATCGAGAAGGGTCGCCATGAACCAGTCGAGGTTGAGCACGAACATTTCGCGCATGCGTGCGTCCTTCGGACTGTCCGAGGAGAGCTTCGGCGCGCGGCGGCAGGTCGAGAGATAGTGCTCGCGGACGAATTCCGCGCCGTTCCGCACGACGCCATCACGCAGCAGACCGAGCCGCAGCGAGACCGACCGCGACCACGGGAACGTGTCCTCGAACAGGATCTCCTCGCGGTGGTACCACGGGTAGCCGCCGAACAGTTCGTCCGCGCATTCGCCCGACAGGCAGACGGTCGTGCCGCCCTGCTTGACCGCCGCGCAGAACAGCAGCAGGGACGAGTCTACGTCCGCCATGCCGGGCAGTCCGCGCGCCTCAGCGGCCGGGCGGAGCGCGGCGCAGACTGCCTCCGGGTCGAGCACGACGCGGTGATGGCGCGTGCCGAGAAAATCCGTCATCAGCGCCGCAAAATCGCGGTCATCGGTCGGCTGGAAGCTGTTTTTGACGAAATATCGTTCGTTTTCGCGGTAGTCGACCGACCATGTGTGCAGCGTCTCGCCGCGCTCTGCATAGGCGCGTGCCGCGACGGCGGAGAGGATGGACGAGTCGAGACCGCCGGACAGAAAGCAGGCGAGCGGGACATCGCTGACGAGCTGCCGCTGTGCGGCGTCGGTGATGAGGTCGTGGGTGCGCTGAACGGTCGTTTCAAGGTCGTTCTCGTGCTCGTGCGCCTCGAGATGCCAGTAGGCGGCTTTGGTGAAGCCTTCGGGTGTCAGCACGGCAAAGCAGCCGGGCAGGAGCGAGTACATGCCACGGAAAACGCCGCTTTCGGGCGGCCGCGCCGGACCGAGCAGCAGCACGGTGCGCAGACCATCCTCATCGAGCACCGGCTCGGCTTCCGGATGGCAGAGCACGGTGTCGATGGTCGAGCCGAATACAAGGCCGCTGCGCGTCGGGCAGTAAAACAGCGGCTTGACGCCCAGACGGTCGCGCACGAGGACGAGCCGCCGCTCGGCCTTCTGCCAGAGGGCGAAGGCGAAAATGCCGTCGAGCCGCGAGAAGGCATCCGTATCCCATTCGAGAAAGGCGTGCAGCACGACCTCGGTATCCGAGTGGCTGCGGAAAACATGGCCGAGGGAGGTGAGCGCGCGGCGCACCTCGTCGGTGTTGTACAGCTCGCCGTTGTAGACGAGCACGGTGTTCCCGTCGGGCGAGAGCATGGGCTGCGCGCCGCCCTCGGGGTCGATGACGATCAGCCTGCGGTGCACGAGCGCCGCGTCATGGTCGGTGTAGGTACCGGACGCATCCGGTCCGCGCGGCCGGAGCCGGCGGTCCATCGCGCTGAGCACCGGGTCGCCGCGCCGCGCGTCGCGGTCAAAATCGACAAAGCCTCCAATTCCGCACATGAGAAATTTCCTCCTGTAAAATTTATTTTGCCGGGACTTAACATTTGTATTCCAAAGCAACCAGTAATATGCAAAGAGTTCACCAAGAGTTTGCCAAAAAAATCACAAATGCAACAAATGCGTGCATTTATGTATACCGCACGCATATTTTCATGGAAGATGTGCACAAAAATGGGGCTCAGTTTTTATGCGAAAAAAGAATGTTAAATCCTTGACAAATGACTTTGGGACAGTATAATAGAGAATAGACATGCTCCAAAGTAGGGTGTCAGCACCTAAAGTGTCCTGCGGCAGAGAGGCCGATGGACGCTGTATTTTTGTGTTTTACCCACGATTTATATTTTTGGGAGGTTTATGGCATGGATTTTAGGCTTACAAAAGAAGAAGCACTGTTCCAGAAGATGTGCCGTCAGTTCGCTCTGAATGAAGTAGAGCCGATCGCGGCAGAGATCGACGAGCAGGAGCGTTATCCGGAAGAAACTGTTCAGAAGCTGATGAAGTACGGCCTGATGGGCATTCAGTTCCCGAAGGAAGTCGGCGGCTCCGGCGGCAACTACGTCTGCTACACCATCGCGATCGAAGAGATGAGCCGCGTATGCGCTACCACCGGCGCGATCATTTCCGCACACGGCACTCTGGGCGCTTGGCCGATCTACGCGTTCGGTACCCCGGAGCAGAAGGAAAAGTGGCTGCGTCCGCTGATCACCGCCAAGGAAGGCGCTAAGCTCGGCGCATTCGGCCTGACCGAGCCGAACGCAGGCACCGACTCCGCTGCACAGCAGACCGTTGCTGTCAAGCAGGAGGACGGCTCCTACATCATGAACGGCTCCAAGGTATTCATCACCGGCGGCGGCCGCGCTGATACCTACGTCGTATTCGCTATGACCGACAAGAGCAAGGGCAACCACGGCATTTCCGCCTTCATCGTTGACAAGGACGATCCGGGCTTCTCCATCGGCAAGATCGAGCACAAGATGGGCATCCGCGGTTCTCAGACCTCTGAGCTGATCTTTGAGGACGTACATCTTCCGGCAGACCGTCTGCTCGGCAAGGAGAACGGCGGCTTCAAGATCGCTATGATGACCCTCGACGGCGGCCGTATCGGCATCGCTGCTCAGGCACTCGGCATCGCGCAGGGCGCACTGGACAAGGCTGTTCAGTACATGAAGGAGCGCGTACAGTTCGGCAAGACCCTCGACAAGTTCCAGGGCCTGCAGTGGATGGTAGCAGACATGGCTACCCAGATCGACGCAGCTCGTCTGCTCGTTCGCCGCGCTGCATTCAACCACGACGTTGGCCTGCCGTTCACCAAGGAAGCTGCTATGGCTAAGCTGTACGCTTCCGAGGTCGCAATGGACGTTACCACCAAGTGCGTACAGATCTACGGCGGCTACGGCTACATCCGTGAGTACCCGATGGAGCGCATGATGCGCGACGCAAAGATCACCGAGATCTACGAGGGCACTTCTCAGGTTCAGAGAATGGTCATCGCCGGTCAGGTACTGCGCTAAGAAAAGGAGGAAAACTGAACTATGAAGGCAATTGTTTGTGTAAAGCAGGTTCCGGATACCTCCGGCAAGGTAGCAGTCAATCCCGACGGCACCCTGAACCGTGCATCTATGGCAACCATTATCAACCCGGACGACCTTAACGCTGTTGAGGCCGCTCTCAAGCTCAAGGACGCAAACGGCTGCAAGGTCGTTGTCGTTACCATGGGTCCTCCCCCGGCAGAGGGCATGCTGCGTGAGCTGATCGCTATGGGCGCTGACGAAGGCGTTCTGGTTTCCGGCCGTGAGTTCGGCGGTTCCGATACCTTCGCAACCTCTCAGATCCTCGCAGCTGCGATCAAGAACATCGGCGTAGAGGCTGATGACATCGTATTCTGCGGCCGTCAGGCAATCGACGGCGATACCGCTCAGGTTGGCTCTCAGATCGCTGAGAAGCTGGGCATCCCGCAGATCTCCTACGCAGCAGACGTCAAGGTTGACGGCACCACCGTTACCGTTAAGCGCATGCTCGAGGACGGCCACATGACCATCGAGACCCAGACCCCGTGCCTGCTGACCTGCATCAAGGAGCTCAACACTCCGCGTTACATGTCCCTCGGCGGCATCATGGACTGCTACTCCAAGCCGGTTTCCGTACTCGACTACAACGCACTCAAGGACGATCCGCTGATCGACCCGACCACCATCGGTCTGAAGGGTTCTCCGACCAACATCTTCAAGTCGTTCACTCCTCCCCAGAAGGGCCAGGGCAAGATGCTCGAGGGCGCTGACAAGGCTACCTGCGAGACTCTCGCAGCTGAACTGCTGAAGAAGCACATTATCTGATCGAAAGGAGAACACTTACAATGGCTGATTTCAATAACACCAACCTCGCCGATTTTTCCGGCGTATGGGTAT
>CAVIRF010000026.1:0-19299 GCA_963645185.1 Coprococcus eutactus
AGCGTGTTCAACGCAATCTTGGTGTCCTGACACCGATGGAAAAACACGCAATTTGTCTCGCTGCATAAAAAGCGGCCAGCAACTCATGGCTGCTGGCCGGGAAAACTTTAATTTTTTTCACTGTCCTCTTGACGGGTAGCGGTTCAAAGCGGAAGCGCCTCTTCTTTTGTTATGATGCCGAAAAAATACCCTGCGAGTTTGCTCGCAGGGTATTTGCATTTGTAATATAAAATTACTTGAGGACAACCTCGCCGCCGAGACCGGTGTGCTTGGTGATGTACTCACGGCCCATCTTAGCGTACTCGAACGGATTAGCCTTAGCCGGGTCCTGCTCAGCCTCGACCATGATCCAGCCGGTGTAGCCAGCCTTGTCAAGCAGGTCGAATACCTTGTCGAACTCTACGCAGCCGTCCGGATCGCCCGGTACGGTGAAAGCGCCAGCGCGGACAGCGTCCAGGAAGGACCAGTGCTCAGCGCGAGCCTTCTCAACCAGCGGCATACGCATGTTCTTCAGATGAACGTGACCAACGCGGTCAGCGAACTTCTCGAGCATCTTTACCGGATCCTCGCCAGCGAAGGTGAAGTGGCCGGTATCGAAGCACAGGAATACGTACTTCGAATCGGTGTTCTCCATCAGACGGGTGGTCTCTTCAACGGTCTGGCATACGGTGCCCATGTGATGATGGAAGCAGGTGCGGATGCCGTACTTCTCCATAGACAGCTTGCCCAGCTTGTTCAGGCCGGTGGTGAAGCGATCCCACTCCTCGTCGGTCAGAACGCGCTTCTTGTCGTCCAGAACCGGGGTGTCCAGCTGGCCCTGGATAGAACCGGACTGCTCGGATACGTTGATTGCGGTAGCGCCAACGTAGGACAGGTAATCCAGCTCCTTGATGAACTCAGCCTCTACCTCTTCGTACGGCTTGTCAACCAGGAAAGAGGAGAACCACTTGGAAGCGATGGTCATGTTGCGAACGTCCAGCATGTGCTTGAGGACGGTCTTGTCTTCCGGGTACTTGTGGCCGACTTCGCAGCCGTCGAAACCAGCGAGCTTCATCTCAGAGATGCACTGCTGGAAGGTGTTCTCGTCGCCGAGATCCCACATATCATCATTGGACCAGCCGATCGGGCAGATACCCAGTCTTACTTTCTTCGGATCTAACATAGTTATTCCCTCCATAATCTTCTCTCTGCGTCTGCACATAACAAACACATTTTGATACTCTTATTTTACCCTTATGCACGTTAAATGTCAAACGCATTTTTTCGTGGACAAGACTTGTGCAAATTGCCGTTTTTCGAGGAATCTGCAACTGTGCGTGCGCGTGCACACCCATTTTCAGCGAAAACCGCGCGAGTTTTCTCCCCGCGCGGTCAAATTGGCTTTCTGAACTTTTTTACGTAAAAAACGTCTTTCGCATCAGATGCGTGCTACGCCGCTGTCGCGCGCCGCCTGTGCGACTGCGTCCGCGACCGTGCGGATGACCTTCTTGTCGAATGCCATCGGCATGATGTACTCCGCGTTCAGCTCCTCATCGGAAACGCAGGCTGCGATCGCCTTAGCGGCAGCCAGCTTCATCTCCTCGTTGATATCGCTTGCGCGAACGTCGAGTGCGCCGCGGAAAATGCCCGGGAACGCGAGCACGTTGTTGATCTGGTTCGGGTAGTCCGAACGGCCGGTGCCGACAACAGCCGCGCCGCCCTTCTTTGCGTCCTCTGGCCAGATCTCGGGAACCGGGTTCGCCATCGCGAATACCATCGGGTCCTTCGCCATGGTGGAGACCATCTCAGCGGTCAGCACCTGCGGCGCGGACATGCCGAAGAATACGTCGGCGCCCTTGACAGCGTCAGCGAGCGTGCCGGTCATGTGGCTGCGGTTGGTGACCTTCGCCATCTCCTCCTGCGCCGGGTTGAGACGCTCGTCGCCCTCGCAGACGATGCCGAAGCGCTCGACCATCGTAATATCCTTGACGCCGAGGAACATGAGGAACTTGGTGACTGCGATCGCCGCCGCGCCGCAGCCGTTGACGACCATCTTGATCTCATCCACCTTGCGTCCGGTCAGGCGGCAGGCGTTGAGCAGCGCAGCGCCGCAGCAGACTGCCGTGCCGTGCTGGTCGTCGTGGAATACCGGAATGTCGCAGACCTCTTTCAGGCGGCGCTCGATCTCGAAGCAGCGCGGAGCGGCGATGTCCTCGAGGTTGATGCCGCCGAACGAGCCGGAGATCAGCTGGACCGTGCGCACGATCTCATCAACGTCCTTGGACGCAACGCAGAGCGGAAACGCATCAACGTCTGCGAACGCCTTGAACAGCGCGCACTTGCCCTCCATGACCGGCATGCCGGCGATCGGGCCGATGTCGCCCAGACCGAGCACAGCGGTGCCGTCGGTGATGACCGCAACGAGGTTGTGGCGGCGCGTGTATTTATAGCTGAGGGACGGGTCGTCCTTGATCTTGAGGCACGGCTCGGCTACGCCGGGCGTGTAGGCGATGGAGAGGTCGTCCTTGCTGTTTACTTCGCAGCGAGCAACGACTTCGATCTTGCCTGCCCATTTTTCATGTGCCTCGAGTGCGCGTTCTTTTACGTCCATGTTCTGTTCCTCCGTTATCGTTCTGTGTTCCGTCGGGCGGAAATTCATATCTATCCTTATTATAACGGCCGCGTCCGCTTTCGTAAATAGGTAGTTTGTACAAAGCGTGCGATGTCTGCGGCACATATGCAGAGCTCTTCCGCAGAGAGACCGGTTTCCTTTCTGGTTCCGCGATCAGAGAGATCGGTCTCTTATGCAGCTGTTCTCCTTCACGCAGCGTTCTCCTGTTACCGTTTCTTCCAGTGCCGCAGCTGCGGCACGACCGCTTCCATATGCGCTCTCACCTGCTCCGCAGGCCAGCTTTCACTCGCCATGTTCTCAACGCAGAAGTCGATCAGCTGCTGCTGACTTGTATACTTGAACTCACCGTCCGAATAGCACCATTTGCAGTAATCCTCATTGAACGAGCCGTCTGTTTCCCGGCTCGTCGTCCCGTCCTCGAGCGGCATGCCGCAGCACTGGCACACCAGCTGTCGCGGAGCGCCCAGCAGCGTGTTGATCGAAACATCGAACACCTTTGAAAGCAGCTTGAGCGTCTCGACGTTCGGCGTAGTGTCCCCGTTTTCCCATCGCGAAACCGCTTGCCGGGTTACAAATACCTTTTCCGCCAGTTCATCCTGCGTCATTTTCTTTTCTGTTCTCAGATGCAGCAGAATATCCTTTGTTTCCATGCGTATCATCTCCTTGACAGAACCTTACCACAAACGGGTGCATCCGGCAAGCAACTCACTGTTGCCCTTCTGCTTCCCGTTTCCGCAGCAGCTTCGGCAGGACATACAGCAGGCCGCAGGCGGACACGACCGCGGCGGTGACGTCGGAGATCGGCTCGGAGAACATGACAGCGGTCGCGCCGAACAGCGGCGGCAGGATGAACACGCACGCTAGGAACAGGCCCTTGCGCAGCATGGAGAACGACAGGCCCCAGCGGATGAGTCCCATGCCGGTCATGCCGTCCACCGCCGGATACTGTATCGCGAGACCGAGCACGCCGAGCGAATACGTGCGTATCATGTACGCCGCCATGTCGATATATGCCGGGTCTTTTGTGAAAATCCGCACGAACGAGCCGGAAACCGTCTGCGCGAGCGCGAACATGATGCCGCAGAACACCAGACACAGCAGAATGATGCTGCGGAACGCCTGCGTGATGCGCTTCATATTCCCTGCGCCGTAGTTGTAGCCGAGGATGGACTGCGTGCCTGCCGTGATGCCGCCGAGCGGCATGGTGATGATGAGCATGAAGCTCTGCATGACCGCCGCGCAGGCGATGAGCATGTCGCTGTCCGCGCCGCCGTATCTGCGCAGCATGATGTTCACCGAAATGAGCAGCACGTTATCGAGCGCGATGATGAGCGCCGGCGAAAGGCCGACCTGCACGATGCGGCGCATCCATCCGGGGTTGACCGGCTGCCGGGTGATGCCCACCGCCGCCCTGCCGCCGAGCAGAAAGCGCAGGATGTACACCGTCGAGCAGATCTGCGAAAGCACGGTCGCGAGCGCTGCGCCACGCACGCCCATATTCAGCACGAAGATAAAAACCGGGTCGAGCGCGATATTGACCGCCGCGCCGAGCATGACCGACCGCATGGCCGTCGAGGAAAAGCCCTGACTCATCGCGATCTGATTGAGGCCGTAGCTCATCACCGCGAACACCGTGCCCGAGACATAGGTGGTGAAATACGCTTCGGCGTACTCCCACAGCGCCTCGCTGCACCCGAAGGTGAACAGAATCTGCCGCCGGAACACGAGCAGCGGCACGGTCGCCAGAACGCTGAGCGCGAGCAGCAGATAAAAGCTGTTCGCGACGATCTGCCGCGCGCCGTCCATGTCGCGCCGCCCCATGCGAATGCTCATCAGCGGACCGCCGCCGAAGCCGATCAGCGCGCCGATCGCGGTGATCATCGTCACCACCGGCGCGCACACGCCGACGCCTGCAAGCGCGGCATCGCCGGCATTTGCGATGTGGCCGACATACATGCGGTCCACGACGCTGTATAATATATTGACGAACTGCGCCAGCATCGCCGGGAGCGCGAGCTGCAAAACCAGCTTTCCGACCGGCGCGGTGCCCAGAGGGCTGTCCTGATGCGTCATAGCCTTCACCCCATCCGTAAATCATGTCCTCATTATAGCGTTTTACTCCGATGAAGTAAAGAGAAAAATACCCCGACCGTCTGAGTCAGGGCATTTCATATTTAGAGATGATCGTTCTTCACAAATTTTACGGTGTACGCTTCCGCATAGCTGCTGTATTTGACCGCCGAGCTGTTTTCCGGGTCGGAGAACGCATCGATCGCCACCAGAATCTGCGTGCCGTCCGTGCGGAACGTGCGCACAAGGAGCGGAATCTCTGCACCGACCGCCAGATCGTCGATCGACTTCTCCTGCATGGCCACAGACGAGGTCAGCTGCTCGGTCGGCAGATCGCTCAGCTTGGACGAGTCAGCAAACTGCATGGAGCCGCCGAAGTCGTCAGACTGAATATTGATATTGTATTCCGCATTGACCGTATCGGTTTCCGGGTCGAACTGGATTATACCGCTGCTCTTTCCGATGTCCTCCGCATTGACCGTGTAAAGGCCGTAATCGTCCTTGCTCCACGCGCTGCCGTCCCATTCATAACGCTGGATTTCAATTCCGTTTACGTCCGCGTTATTGCCGGAAAAATCGTACCTCACAGTCGTGTCAACCTGCGCTGCATTGATTGTCTTCTCCACCGGCGCGACGGAAACCGTGTTGTCCGCCGGCTGTGTCTCTGCCTGTCCGCATCCGCTCAATATCCCCACAAGAGCCAGTGCAAACAGTGCTGCGTACCGTTTTTTCATACGGATCGCCTCCTTTTATTGTTATGCCTTTACTTTACCATATCCGCGGCTCGCTGTCCATACAAAATGCGTAAAAAAGCGCTCCGTTGATGTAACGGAGCGCTTTCGATGCAAATATTTACTTCGCGTATCTGCGGAAGGAAAATCAGCCGTTCTTGCGAGCGATTGCCTTCTTAGCAGCCTCTACGATGTGAGCAGCGGTCAGACCGTACTCCTCGCGCAGGAAGGACTCAGCGCCTACCTGACCGAAGCGATCCTCTACGCCTACCATCTCCATCGGAACCGGGTTGTTCTTGATGACAACGTTAGCAACAGCAGAACCCAGACCAACCTTGACCTGATGGTTCTCAGCGGTTACGATAGCGCCGCACTCAGCAGCGGAGTCGAGGATGAGCTGCTCGTCGAGCGGCTTCCAGGTGAACATGTCGATGACCTTGGCGGAGATACCCTCAGCAGCCAGCTGCTCCTGAGCCTTCAGAGCCTCGTCAACCATGATGCCGGAAGCGATGATAGCAACGTCCTTGCCTTCCTTCAGGGTAACGCCCTTGCCGATCTCGAAGTCAGAGCCGTCGCCGTAAACGGTGGTGAAGCCCTTGCGGATCATGCGCATGTAGGAGAACTTGCCGGATGCTGCCAGCTTCTTGGTCAGGCAGTTGATCTGAGCATAGTCAACCGGGTCGATAACGACTGCTTCCGGTACGGACATGTACAGAGCGCAGTCCTCGAACGGCATGTGGGTGCCGCCGTTGTATGCAGCGCATACGCCGGGGTCAGAACCGATTACGTGTACCGGCAACTTAGCGTAAGCTGCGGACATGAAAGCCTGGTCAAATGCACGGCGGGATGCGAAGCAGCCGAAGGAGTGCATAAATACGGTGCGGCCGGTAGCAGCCAGACCAGCTGCAACGCCCATAGCGTTAGCCTCTGCGATACCTGCGTTTACGGTCTGCTCCGGGAAAGCCTTAGCCAGCTTGCCGGTGTTGATGCAGTTCTCAAGGTCGCAGTCTACGTGCATTACCTTGCTGTCCTTCTCCATGAGGTCCAGCATAGCGGTAACGAAACCGTCACGGTTGTTACGAGAGTCCTTCTCGTGCTTGCCAATCAGAGTAAAGCTCATGTTTATTACCTCCCTTACTGTGCCTTGATCTCTGCGAGCTTCTTCTCAGCAGCAGCAATGGCTTCAGCCCACTGCTCCTTGCTCGGCTGAGAGGAGTGCGCGCCGGTACCTTCAGCGAACGTTGCGCCGAGGCCCTTAACGGTATTCAGCACAATGCAGGTCGGCTTGCCCTTGGTGTCGTAAGCGAGCTGAACTGCGTCGTAGATCTGCTCTACGTCGTTGCCGTCCTGGAGCTCAATTACGTTCCAGCCAAAAGCGTCGAACTTGGCGCCGATGCCCTTGCCATGGCTCATGACCTTGTCAACAGCACCGTCGAGCTGATACTTGTTGTCGTCTACGAAGCAAACGAGGTTGTCGAGCTTGTAGTGAGCTGCGAACTGAGCAGCCTCCCAAACCTGGCCCTCATCGCACTCGCCGTCGCCGACGAATACGAATACGTGGCTGTCGCGGCCGTCGAGCTTGTTGCCGAGAGCGGCGCCGGTAGCGGTAGACATGCCCTGGCCCAGAGAGCCGGTGGTCAGGTCAACGCCCGGAGTCTTGGTGCGGTCGGTATGGGACGGGAAGTTGGTGTGCGGCTGGTTGAGGGTATAAGCGTCCTCGATCGGGTAGAAACCCTTCAGACCGAGGGTAGCGTACATAGCCGGACCAGCGTGGCCCTTGGACAGTACACACCAGTCACGATCTTCCCAATGCGGGTTCTTCGGATCGACCTTCATTACTTCGCCGTACAGAACTGCCAGCGCATCAATAACGGACATTGCACCCGGAACGTGGCCGAAGCCAAGCGAACCGACGGTCTTCAGGGTCTCCACACGGATTTCCTGAGCAAATACGCGAAGCTCCTGCATCTTTTCTGCTTTCTGCATTGCATACACCTGCCTAATTCATAAGTATTTTCTCTTATCGCGCCGTGGCGCAGTGTGCCGCGCCGGCGCACAGCGGTACCTTGCCGCTGTATACGATTACAGTGTATCACCAAACCGCTCGGATTTCAACCGAAAATCGTGTTTTTTCAGATAAAAATTCCGCTCTCCCCTGCCGCTGCCGCGTCGATTTTCCGCAGAAATGTGCGAAAAACGCATTTTTCCACGGCGCGCCTTTTTCGCGTTTTGCGCCCTTTTTACGGAAAATACAGGGTGTTCTCCGCCCGTTTGCCGCCATTTGCAGCGAAACTCTGTACTTTTCTGTATATTCGCCCCACCACGAAAAACCACAACTTACCCATCATTTCACCTTTTTTATTTTTCAAAATAAAATTTTGCAGGCTGCAATTTGGCACATTTTCGTTATTTTCACCATTTTTCCAGTCTTTGTCACCCGTCTCTTTGCTTTTTCACCAAATTTTGCCCCTGATTTCCGGCTTTCTGCGCAGTAGACAACTTGCGCATAATTTGATAAAATATGAAGGTACATTGTGGACACGTTTGGATATTTTTCAAGGAGCAGCATGAAAATGAAGGTCAGCCGATTGAACTCCATAGAGCAGTACGTGATCTCGCGCGAAACCGTCAGCATCGACGAGTTGTGCGAGGTTTTTGGCGTGTCCAAAAATACCATCCGGCGCGATCTGAACGAGCTGGAAATGCGCGGCCATATTACCAAGGTATACGGCGGCGTGACCGCGACCGTGCCCTCCGGCGCGGTGCCGACCCCCATTCGCTCCAGCCTCAACACGGTGGACAAGTCGCTCATCGGCCGTCTGGCCGCCGAGGAAGTCGCGGACGGCGACACCATCTTCATCGACTCCGGCACGACCACGCTCTGCCTGCTGCGGTTCCTCGTGGCGAAAAAGCGCATCACGATCATCACGCACTCGCTCGGCGCACTGAGCGAGGCTTCCAAGTACGACAACCTTAATATCATCTCGCTCGGCGGCATTTACAGCCCCACGACCGACTCGTTCGTCGGCCTGTCTGCCATCGAAGCGCTGTCCTCCATGCGCATCAACAAGGCGTTCATGGGCGCGACCGGCGTTTCGCTGACCGCCGGCATGACCAACACGACCTTCCTCGAGGCCGAGATCAAGCGTGCGGTCGTTCAGCGCGCAGACAGCATCTACGGCATGGCGGACTCGTCCAAGATCGGCCGCGAGGCCATCGTCACCTTCTGCCATCTCAAGGACCTCACTGCGTTCATCACCGACCGTGAGCCGCCGAAGGAATACGTTGACCTGTGCCGTCAGGAAAACGTCAAGCTCCGCTACGAATAAACCATAAACACAAATTTACCCCGACAGTATTGACTGCCGGGGTTTTGCTTTGCATCATTATATATCACTGCATCAGATTGCCCATCAGCACGCGGTTGATCAGCGCGACGATCTCGTTTTTCGGGATGGGCTGTGGCTCGGTGATCCACTTTTCCATCATGCCGACGATGCCGGTCGCGAGGAAACGCGCCGCATAGGTATCCTCCACGCTGCGGAATGGGCGGATCTCCAGATGGCACTCCTCGAGCACTCCGATCATCTTGCGGCCGAAGCCTTCCACGCCGGTGCCGCGCACGAGCGCACGGACGATCTCGCGGTTTTCCTCCAGATAATCCACCGCGCGCGCCAACACAGGCTGAATGTTGCTCGCCTCGGTCGGATGCAGATCTTCGATCAGCTCGCGGAAATCCTCGATCATCTCCGCCTCGATCTTCTCTCGCAGATCATATACATCGCGGTAGTGCGCATAGAATGTGCCGCGGTTGATGTCCGCCTCGCGCACGACGTCCGTTACCGTGATGCTCTGAAAATCCTTCTGCTGCATCAGCCGGGTCAGTGCCTGCCGCAGCAGCTTTTTTGTGCGCCGTATGCGCTTGTCCTCCTGTACTGCTCCTGCCATCTTTTCCTCTCCTTCGTTCAGACTGCGTTCAGCTTTTCTGTGTCCGTTTTCGCCAAACGCACGTTATTGGACATATTTGTCATTTCTGTTTGTTAGCAAGCACTTTATTTGTATTTGCCTATTGTGTTCGTTAACCTTATGTACTATACTATATCACGAAAAGAAATCCTGTACAATATCTATTTCCCAGAAAGTTGGTGTTTTCTTTGTGAAACTTAACGGACACAATCCAGTTGATTTAATCATTAACCACAGAAAACTAATCGAGAAGGTATATACCATACTCATCATTTTCAGCCTCATCTGTATCCCAATGGTTGGCATCAACTACGACCTGACCAAGTACCTCCCCGACTCCTCCCCATCCGCGCAGGCGCTCGACATCATGGAGGACGAGTTCACGTATCCCGGCATGGGCCGTGTGATGCTCCAGAACGTGACGCTTTACGAGGCGAAAAACATCAAGGATCGCATCGCGGATGTCGACGGCGTAGACATGGTCATGTGGGCTGACCTCACGACCAACATCTACGGCTCCAGCGAATTCATCGACTACGATGACATCGACGACTACTACCACGAGGACGACCAGTCCGCCTATATGGACATCATCTTCGAGGACAAGGATTCGTCCTCCCAGACGCACAAGGCCGTCCACCAGATCGAGCAGATCGTCGGCGACCGCGGTCTTGTCGCCGGTTCCGCCGTATCCGACACCAACCTCGGCCCGACCATCAACAAAGAGGTCGCGCGCGTTATGGTGCTCGCGGTCATCATCATTTACATCATTCTGACCATCACCACGACCTCGTGGTTCGAGCCGGTGATGTTCCTGTCCGTCCTCGGCATCGCCATCATCATCAACATGGGCTCGAACATCATCTTCGGCGAGATCTCGTTCCTGTCCAACGCGGTCGGTGCGGTGCTTCAGCTCGCCTGCTCGATGGACTACTCCATTTTCCTGCTGCACTCGTTCACGCAGGAGCGCGCGCAGGGCGTTGAGCCCGAACAGGCCATGGCAAACGCATGGCGCAGCGCATTCTCGTCCATCTTCGCCTCCGGCATGACGACGATCGTCGGCTTCGCGGCGATGTGCCTGATGAACTTCGGCATCGGTCCGGATATGGGTCTTGTCCTTGCCAAGGGCATCGCCATCAGCCTTGTCACCGTGCTGCTGCTCATGCCGGCGCTCATCCTGCGCTTCCAGGACATTGTTGCCAAGACGCAGCACCGTCCGTTCATTCCGCAGCAGACGCGCGGCGTAGGCAATTTCGCTTACCGCATCCGCCGTCCGCTGTTCATCCTTGTGCTGCTCATCATCATACCGTGCTATGTCGCACAGGGCATGGCGAACTTCACCTACGGCAACGAGGCGGTCGCGAACTCCCCCGGCACGCCGGTCTATGAGGCCGAGCAGCAGATGAACGCCGCCTACGGCAAGAGCAACATGATGCTCGCGCTCGTCCCGCTCGACAGCAACCTCACCGAAAAGCAAATGACCGACGAGATCGACGACCTGCCCTACGTCAAGTACGCGCTCAGCCTGTCGTCCGTCCTGCCCGAGGGCATCCCCGAGGACTTCCTCCCCGAGAACATCACGAGCCTGATGCACTCGAAGAACTGGGCACGCGTTATCATCAACGTCCGTTCCTCCGGCGAGAGCGACGATGCGTTCACGTTCGCGGACAACATCCGCGCCATCGTTGACAAGTATTATCCGAACGAGCAGACCTACCTCGTCGGCGTCACCCCGTCCACGCAGGACATCAAGTCCATCATCGTGCCCGACTACAACCGCGTCAATATCGTTTCGCTGCTCGGCGTTGCGCTCGTTGTCGCGCTCACCTACAAGGCGCTCATCCTGCCCCTCGTCGTGCTCATCCCGATCGAGTGCGCGATCTTCATCAACACCGCGCTCCCGTACATCTACGGTCAGCGCACGATGTATCTGGGCTTCATCATCGTCGGCTGTATCCAGCTCGGCGCGACCATCGACTATTCCATCCTGCTGACCGGCAACTATCTGGACGCGCGAACGCAGGGCGACAAGAAGGAAGCCGCCATCCGCGCCGTCTCGACGAGCGCCGAGTCGGTCCTCACCTCCGGCCTTATCCTGATGACCGTTGCCTACGGCCTGTACTTCATGACCTCGGTCGAGGCGATCTCCAGTCTGGGCCGTCTGATCGGCCGCGGCGCGTTCATCTCCATGATCATGGTCCTGTTCCTGCTGCCGATGTGCCTGATGATCTTCGACCGGTTCATCGTCAAGCCCGACCACGCGGAGAAGAAGCACGCGAAGATGAACCGCATCCACGCGATGAAGGTCAAGCTGCCGACGCTCAGCGCGCTGCACGAGCAGCGTCTGCGCCTGCATCAGCAGATCCGCGAAAACCGTCACGCACGCCACAAGCAGACGCGCGCCAAGTGGAACAATCTGCTCCACGGCAGAGGCTTCACCCTGCCCGAGCAGCCGGATAACAGCGAGGACACCGAAACTCCGAAGCGCACGCTTCCGAAGCGCGTCCGCATGCGTCTGAAAGCACGCCTCGACCGCCGAAAGGCGCGTCTGAGCGACCTGATTTCCGCAAGAAAGAACGACAACGATAAGAGCAACACGGAGGAAAACGACAATGAAAAGAAATAAGCTGCGCCGCGTTACCGCGACCGCACTCTTGCTTTCGTTCGCGCTGCCGCAGTGCGCCCAGGCCGCCGCTCCGACAGTCGAGACCGACGAAACGGTATACATCAACATGGACTACTACGGCGCGCCGACCAACACGCGCATCGTAAAAGGCGTAAACCTCAACGGCCACACCGAATTCACGGATTTCGGCGACTACAAAGACGTCTACAACATGTCCACCTTTGACGAGCCGACGCTCAAGGAGGGCTCGGTCTACTGGAAGCTCAACACCGACAAGAACCGCTTTTACTATGAGTGCATCCCGAGCGACACGGTGAACATTCAGATGCCATGGAACTTCGATGTTTCCTACAAGCTCAACGGCGTTCCGGTCGAGGCGGCTCAGTGCGCCGGCGCGAGCGGCACCATCCAGATGGATATTCACGCCGTGCCGAACTCCTACGCGAGCGACTACTACAAGAACAACATGATGCTTGTCTGCGCGACCGGCATCGACATGAGCAAGGCGCTCTCCATCGACGCGCCGGGTGCGCAGATCCAGTCGTTCGGCACCTACAAGCTCGTCATGTTCATGGGCCTGCCGGGCGAGGAGAACACCTTCACCGTCCGCATCGGCTCGGACGACTTCGAGAGCATGGGCCTCATCATGTTCATGACCCCGGCGACCACCTCCGCGCTCGACATCATGTCCAGCATGCGCGACATCAAGGACCGTCTGGAAAACTCGGGTGACAACCTCTATACCGGCGTCAGCTCCATGCTGAGCACCATGCAGGCCGTACAGAGCAGCCTTTCCTCGATGTCGAACGGTATTTCCGGCATCGATCAGGTGCGCAAGCAGCTCATCAAGGACCGCGGCACGATCGACCCGAGAACGGACGCGGCGCTGAACGCACTCGATGAGCTGACCGGCAAGTCCGACTCGCTCATCCCCGAGCTGAACTCCGCCAAGGAGACGCTCACCACCCTCAACGCCACCACGAGCAGCATCCTCACCACTCTTGAGGAGTCCGGCGAGGACGTCGCCGAGTACCAGAAGCTGCTGAACAATGTGAAAACATCGCTCGGTAATCTGGAGGATCTGTTTGACGACCTCGACGACGAGACCACCGACAGCAGCTGGACCATCTCCCAGATCCGCAGCGCGAGCGAGGATCTCCAGAAGGAGCTGGACGCGCTGACAAAGGACCTCAAGAGCCTGTCGGGCAGTCTGGACGATCTGCCGGATAATCTGGATGATGAAGTTACCGACAATCTGACGAACTACGTCAAGCAGATGGCAACCGAAGCCGGTCAGACTGCATACAAGGCAGCTTATGAACAGGCTTACGAGAAAGCATACGAGCAGGCATACAAGCAGGCATATGATGCGGCCATTGCCGACGGCCTCGACGAGGAAACCGCTAAGCAGACCGCTCAGCAGGCCGCTGAGCAGACCGCTTCCTCCGCCGCAGACACCGCCGCATCCTCGGTTTCCAGCACTGCGGCTTCGACTGCACAGGCATCGGCATACAACAACGCGCAGGCACTCGCTGCACTCATGACCGGCATCAAGGACGGCTCGGATGACGTCACGACTGACATGAAGTCCATGACCAAGCAGCTTGAAAAGGTCACGAAGGAAATGTCGAACCTGCTCGATGCGACCAACTCCATGCTCAAGGACCTCGAGGACATCGCAGATGTATTCGATGACTACAAGGGTCTGCCGCAGGACTTCACGCAGGAGGGCAAGAAGCTGACCGAGCTCGCGAACGGCTCGCTTGACCGCGTGAACAAGATGCTCGCCGACATTCCGGCGCTGCGCGAGTCGCTCGACAGCCTCACCAAGACCGCGACCTCGTCCATCGACAAGACGACCGACCTCATGAGCTCGACCACCAAGGCGCTCTCGACCTCCTACGACCTCATGAACACCGCGAACAGCGTGCTCCGTTCGGTCCGCAGTCAGGCAGACACCAGCACCCAGACCACGATCGACAGCCTGCTCGACACGCTCGGCAAGCTCTCCGGTTCGACCGCATCCGGTCAGATGCAGACTGCGACCGACTCCATCCACTCCGCCGTCAAAGACGCGGAGACCGACCTCGAGGACGACACCAACGTGCTCAACATCGACACCTCGGCCGACCTCCAGTCGGTGACATCCAGCATGAACCCGGCGCCGTCCAGCCTTCAGTTCATCCTGCGCACCGAGGAGATCTCGGTGGACGACGACAAGGATAACGGCATTTCCGATCAGGACGCCGCAGACGAAGGCGTATTCGCCCGTATCTGCAACGTGTTCAAGAAACTGTTCACCGCCATCGTCGGCGTGTTCGCCTCGGACGATTAACATCAAACGACAAAGCACCGTTTCCCCTCGGAGGCGGTGCTGTTTTATGCACAGAAAAACACCTCGCAGTTTTTCTTTCTGCGAGGTGTTCGTCTTTTTACGCCTGCGCCGCGTCGTTCAGACGGGACAGGTACTTGTTCTGATAAAACTTCAGCTTGCTCTCGAACTGAGGGCCGGACTTGAACTCCGCCTTCGCGTAGGCGTGCGTGTCGAACTCCTCTGCGCCCTCGACGAGCTGAATGGTATAGATCGCGATGTTCGAGCAGTGGTCGCTGATCTTCTCAAGGTCGTGCACAATGTCGAGGAAGTGAATGCCGGTCTGCATCGTGCAGCCGCCCTCGCCCAGTCGCTCGATATGGCGGCTCTTGAGCTGCTCCTTCATGGTGTCGACGACCTCCTCGAGCGGCTCAACGCTGCGCGCGAGCGAAACCGACTGCGTGACATACGCCTCGACGGTCATGTCGATGACCTCGCTGACCGCGTCCGTCATGGCGTGCAGCTCGTGCATCGCGGTCTGCGAAAAGCTTAGGCCAGCCTGACGGAATTCGTCGGCGCGGTCGAAGATGTTCTGCGCGTAGTCGCCGATCTTCTCAAAGTCGGACAGCGAGTGCATCATCTCGGCGCTCTGGCGGCGCTGGTCGACCGAACGCACGTTGTGCATGGTGGTCAGATAGCGGCCGATCTCGACCTCTGCGCGGTCGAGGAATGCCTCGTGCTCGCGGAAGATCTCCTCATTGGCCGCACTGCCGCCGAACAGCGGATCGACCGCAAGGTGATAGTTGCTCTTTGCCGCCTCGCCCATGTCGGCGATGCAGCGCTGCGCCTGATCGAGCGCGAGGGCCGGCGTGGTAAGGAAGCGCGGCTCGAGCTTCGCAAGCGGATCCTCCTGCGTCTCGCCGGTCGGCACGCTCCACTTGGCGAGCTTGACCAGCAGACCGGTGAACGGCAGGAACAGGATAGTGCAGGTCACGTTGAACAGCGTGTGGAAGTTCGCGATGCCGCCCTTGTCGATCGGGTTGTCCCAGAACGAGAAGCCGACCGTGTACTGCACGGCGTAGATCGCGACCAGAAACGCGATAGAGCCGATGAGGTTGAAGTAAAAGTGGACCATCGCGGTGCGGCGCGCGTTCTTCGAGCCGCCGAGCGAGGACAGGAACGCAGTGATACAGGTACCGATGTTCTGGCCGAGGATGATCGGGATGGCGGCAGAATACGTGATCGCGCCCGTCGTGGACAGCGCCTGAAGGATACCGACCGACGCCGAGGACGACTGGATGATCGCGGTGACGCCTGCGCCGACCAGAACGCCGAGCACCGGATTGGAGATCGCTGCGAACAGGTCCGCGAACTGCGGCAGATCCGCGAGTGGCGCGACCGCGCCCTCCATGACCGACATGCCGATGAACAGGATGCCGAAGCCGGTGAAGATGTCCGCGATGTCGCGCGTACGGCGCTTTTTCGCGAGCATCATAATGATAACGCCCACCAGAACGATGATGTAGGCGAGGTTTTTCGGCTTGAGCAGATCCATGAACAGATTGCCAGAGCCGTCGCCGCCGCTCAGGCGCAAAATCTGCGCGGTGACGGTCGTACCGATGTTCGCGCCCAGAATAACGCCGACCGACTGCTTGAGCGTCATGATGCCTGCGTTAACAAAGCCGACGACCATGACCGTCGTCGCGGACGAGGACTGAATGACCATTGTCACGACCAGACCCATGACGAGGGCGGTAAAGACGTTGCCCGTCATTTTTTCCAGTGTTTTTTCCAGTTTGGAACCGGCAGCGCGCTCCAGTCCCTTCCCCATTGTCGTCATACCGTAAATGAACAGCGCGAGACCGCCGATCATCTGCACGATTGACAGCACATCGAATTCCATATGCTTCCTCCGTTTCACATTCTCTAAATTATCTCTTTACGAAACGCATACGATTTAAGTTTATCAGTACAGACGCATCCTGTCAATTCAAAAAAGGGCAAAAATAAGCGCAAACTTTGCGTCTGCGCTCGTTCATTATGTTACATTGTTGTTACATTCAGCACATTAGTCTATACCACTCGCATGATGCTGTAGTTGAGGTACGCTGCGAACAGCAGCCATGCGACATACGGCACGAGCAGCCTGCCTGCGGTCTTGTCGAGACGGTAGAACGCTGACAGCGTCGCCAGCACCAGCGCGAGCAGCAGGAGCAGCCACCAGAACGCGATTTTGTACTCCTGCGCCCGGAAATACAGCAGCGGCCAGACGAAATTCACGGCCAGCTGCACATAATACAGCGTGAGCGCCTTTCGGCTCTCGGGCGCGCCGAGGCGGTATATCCTGCGGCTCGCGAGCCCCATCAGCAGATACAGCACGGTCCAGACGACCGGGAACACCCATGCAGGCGGCGCGAGCGGCGGCTGTGGCAGCGCGCTGTACTGCGACATCGCGCCCATCGTCAGCGCAGCGGCGGCTCCGCCGACGGCAAGCGGCAGCACGATCAGAAAAATCCCCATGTTCACCTCTCCTTTGCCTTATCGTATGCAGAGAGCACGGGGATTATCCGACCGGCTGCCGCCTTTTGCTCAGAACTCCCTTTTGCGGTAAATTCCGATGCCGATTCGCCATCAGAGGACGTAGACCGCGGCGCAGACCGCGAGACAGCCAAAGAGGAATGCCGCGAGCCTGCTCACCGGCCAGCAGTCCATGCCGCCGACCGCCTGCACCAGACGGTTGAACGCCGGATGCTTTTTCAGCACCGTCAGCGCGAGGATCGGCACCCAGACAACACCCAGCAGAAAATACCGGCCGCGTTCCGTGCCGAAGCGCAGGATGAGGTCGAACTCAATGCCCATCAGCAGCAGTCCGACCGCTTCGCATGCGACAAGACCGAGCAGGTTTTCCGCAAGCGCACTGTCGCGGTGCACCGCGCTGAACACGATCGTCAGCAGCGCACCGAGCAGCAGCATCGCCGCATTGATCGCAAGGCTGACCGTGAACTTGCTGCTCACGATGTCGCGCCGCGAGACCGGCAGCGTCAGGCTGAGCTTGTCCCAGCCGTAGGCATGATCCGTGCTCATCAGCGTCGTCGGGATCATGAGCGACAGCATCGTGACCATAAACGGAATGTACGCGCTCCCTCCGTAGCCAAATGCCGCAGCCGTCAGGATGACAAACACAAACAGCAGCGCCTTCATCGAGCGGCGGACATTCATCCAGTCTGCAAAAAGCATCGCTTTCATCGCGCTTCCTCCTCTCTCGTCAGGAACAGCATGACCTGCTCCTCGTTGACCGGCTCGACCGGCCAGTTTGCCGGGATGCCGTCCCGTTTGACCAGCGCCTCGCAGCCAAACGCGCCCTTTCGCACCGCGCGGACCGCATCCGGGTCGAGCGCCTTCAACTGCTCCTCCGTGCAGCGCAGCACGCCGTGGCGGTCGATGAGCTCATCCCGTCCCTCGCTCAGCAGCACGCGGCCGCGATGGATGAACGTGATGTTGTCCGCAATCTTGTCGAGGTCGCTCGTGATGTGACTGGACAGCAGCACGGCGTGCGTTTCATCCTGCATGAAATCATACAGCAGGTCGAGCACCTCGTCGCGCACGACTGGGTCAAGTCCGCTCGTCGCCTCGTCCAGAAGCAGCAGCTCCGCGCCGTGCGAGAGCGCCGCCGCAATGGACAGCTTCATTTTCATACCGCGCGAATAATCCTTGATGGGCTTGCGGCGGTCAATGCCGAAACGGTCGAGGTATGCCGCGAACTGCGCCTTGTCCCACGCGCGGTAGGCTCTGCCGAGCAGGACATCCACCTGCGCGGCGTTCATCGTGGTCAGAAAGCCGCCGTCCTCCAGCACTACGCCAATACGCTCGCGCACCGACGTATCCTCCGGCCGGCCGCCGAGCACCTTGATCTCGCCGCTGTCCGGCCGGACAAGGTCAAGCACGGATTTGATGAGCGTCGTCTTGCCGGCGCCGTTCTCGCCGATGAGCCCCATCACGCAGCCGCGCGGCAGGGTCAGGTCGACGCTGTCCAGCGCGAATCCTTCATATTTCTTGCTCAGTCCTCTGATCTCGAGTGCGTTTTTCATTGGTCCCCCTCCTCGAAAACCGTTTGTGCGATCTCCATGAACTCCTCTGCGGTCAGTCCGCCCTGCTTCGCCGCGCGCACCGCCTGCGCCAGATGCGCCTCCACGGCGCGGAGCTGCTCCTCGCGCAGCCGCGCGCAGCTCACCTCCGCGACAAAGCTGCCGCGTCCGGTCTGCGTGACGATCAGTCCCTCGCGCTCGAGCTCTTCATACGCGCGCTTGGTCGTGATGACGCTGATGCGCAGCTCCTTGGCCAGCAGCCGCATGGACGGCAGCGCCTGTCCCGGCGCGAGCTCGCCCGAGACGATCTTCGCCCGGAGCTGCCGCGTGATCTGCTCGTAGATGGGGGCGCTGTCCGTGTTGGAAAGAATGATGTTCACGCTCTTCCTCCTCGTTTTATTGTATATACTCATTATACACAATATTTACACCTTGTCAAGTCCCCTGCCGCCGATTATTCAATTTTCACAAACGGCGTTTTCCACAAACCTTGCTCTTTATTTTTGTTGCATATGCCCGTTTTCACCTGTCAAATAAGCGGCCGCTAACTTAACGAAAATTTAGTCGAATTGACGAATTATTTAACTTGCATTTGTGCAACTTTCGCGCTATACTGAACTTGTCAAAAGGAAGAACAAACAATCACTTCCAAACAAAATCATCGCTTTGCAGCTGCGGCCAGCGCAGCACATTCTAACTTAGACCACCTCTCTTTTTCCTTTCTTTTTACTCTTTTTTCTTTGTGAAACCGGAACTCCCTTTTCGGTTTCACGCAGAGAAGCGAACCTCTCCCGGTTCGCTTTTTTGTTTTTTGCTGTCGCGAAACTACAGTTTCGCCGACAGATGTGTTCTGACTTCGCAGAACACAAGTCGTCCGAAAGTTCCCATTCGGAAACTTT
>CAVIRF010000027.1:0-19218 GCA_963645185.1 Coprococcus eutactus
AAAGCAGACGCGAAATCTTCCGCCGATACAGCGGCGCGCCGCTGGAGGCGAGATTACGCTCGAAGTGAGCGTGCACAGTGGCCGCCTTCGGCGGCCGGGGGATGCCGGGTCCCCGGCAGGGGACAAAAGGGGAAAAGGGCACCGTATGGTTCCCTTTCCCCCTCTTGACTCCCCCAAACCCTCCTTCGAGCCGCTCAGCAAAGCATTCGCGGCTAAACGGGGGTTACGGGGGCTCGGTTCCGTGCGTCGTTTCGCTTTTGGGACGCTGTATCGCCCTGAATGTACCTTGCACAGGCTCCGCTTCGATCAAGCGTGAAGCCTGTGGAGCACCAAACGCATCTGTGGGCCCCTCGCATTTAGCCGCGCAACCGAAGGGCGTCGCGGCTTAAAAGGAAGGTAAGGGGAGTCAAGAGGGGACAGGAAACCATGTTTGGTGTCCTGTCCCCTTTTGCCCCTGTCGGTGGGCACCGACACCCCCGGCCGCCGAAGGCGGCCAATGTCCAGCCCTCCGAGGGCGTAAATCTCGCCTCCACCGGCTGCGCCGCTGTATCGGCGGAAAGGCTCACCCTCTGCTGAGGGTAAAAAAGAAGGGCGCTCATCGCCTCCAGCGGCTGCACCGCTGTATCGGCGGAAGGTCTGCCGTCTGCTGACGGTAAAGAAAGAAGGGCGCTCATCGCCTCCAGCGGCTGCGCCGCTGTATCGGCGGAACCGTTCACCCTCTGCTGAGGGTATAGAAGAAAAAAGGCTGCTGCCTTTGGTGGGGCTACAATTTGCAAAAAGTTCACATTTGAACCATTGACGAAGAATGAAAAAACGGCGTATAGTATATAGTAATTCAAAGCACTGTGCGCGGTGCGCCGCGCTCCCCCGAAAAAGGACAGGTGAAACCATATGCCAACAAACAAGGGGCAGAAATCCCCCAAAAGACCACTGATATTTTACTACGCTGTGACGCTCATCGTTCTGATGCTGCTCAACTGGCTGCTGTTCCCGTCGCTGCTCAGCCGGCAGGTGACGGAGGTCGGCTATGACGAGCTCGTCAGCATGGTGGACGACGGAAAGGTCGAAACCGTTTCCTACGACAGTCAGGACCACGAGATCGTCTTTGAGGCGAAGGACGACAACGGAAAGACCGCCATCTACAAGACCGGTATCTTCCCGGACGACGAGCTCGTAGACCGCCTGCTGAAGGGCAACGTCAAGTTCGCCGCCGAGATCCCGACGCAGGCTTCGCCGCTCGTCAGCATGCTCGTCAGCTACGTTGTGCCGATCGTGCTCATCATCGCCGTCGGCCAGTGGCTCCAGAGAAAAATGATGAAGAACATGGGCGGCAACATGATGAGCTTCGGCAAGTCGGGCGCGAAGATCTACGCCGAGAGCGAGACCGGCAAGACCTTCGCTGACGTTGCCGGTCAGGACGAGGCCAAGGAGGCCCTGACCGAGATCGTCGACTTCCTGCACAACCCGAACCGCTATGCCGCCATCGGCGCGAAGCTCCCGAAGGGCGCGCTGCTCGTCGGCCCTCCGGGCACCGGCAAGACCCTGCTCGCCAAGGCTGTCGCAGGCGAGGCGCATGTCCCGTTCTTCTCTATCTCCGGCTCGGAGTTCGTTGAGATGTTCGTCGGCATGGGCGCGGCCAAGGTGCGCGACCTGTTCAAGCAGGCGAGCGAAAAGGCGCCCTGCATCGTGTTTATCGACGAGATCGATACCATCGGCAAAAAGCGCGACGGCGCCGGCATGGGCGGCAACGACGAGCGCGAGCAGACGCTCAACCAGCTGCTGACCGAAATGGACGGCTTCGACGGCACCAAGGGCGTCGTCATCCTCGCCGCGACCAACCGCCCGGAGTCGCTTGACCCGGCGCTGCTGCGTCCCGGCCGCTTCGACCGCCGCGTTCCCGTACAGCTGCCTGACCTGCAGGGCCGTGTCGCCATCCTCAAGGTACACGCCAAGGATGTGCACATGACCGGCCACATCGACTTCAACGCCATCGCGCGCGCGACCTCGGGCGCGTCCGGCGCAGACCTCGCGAACATCATCAACGAGGCAGCGCTCCGTGCGGTCCGTCTGGGACGCAGCGCCGTCGAGCAGGCCGACCTCGAGGAGAGCGTCGAGACCGTTATCGCCGGTGCGCAGCGCAAGAACGCCGTGCTCAGCGCGAAGGAGAAGGAGATCGTCTCCTATCACGAGATCGGCCACGCGCTCGTTGCGGCCAAGCAGACCAACTCCGCGCCTGTCACGAAAATTACTATCGTGCCGCGTACCTCGGGCGCGCTCGGCTACACCATGCAGGTGGACGAGGGCGAGCACAATCTCATGACCCGGGACGAGCTGCTGAACAAGCTCGCGACCCTCACCGGCGGCCGTGCGGCCGAGGAGCTGATCTTCGGCTCGATCACGACCGGCGCGTCCAACGACATCGAGCAGGCGACCAAGCTCGCGCGCGCGATGATCACGCGCTACGGCATGAGCCGCAAATTCGATATGGTCGCGCTCGAGACCGTTACGAACCAGTACCTTTCGGGCGACACCACCCTTGCCTGCTCGGCTGAGACCGCTGCGCAGATCGACGAGGAGGTCATCGCGACCGTCAAGGCCGCCCACGAAAAGGCTATCAAGATCTTGCAGGACAACATGGATGTGCTGCACCGCCTCGCGCATCATCTGCTCGAAAAGGAGACCATCACCGGCGACGAGTTCATGAGCATGCTGTAACAGAAAAACCGCCCCGAAGGACGGCTTGACAACAGCAGGCAAAACAGGTATACTGAAGATACAAAGAGGCACTGTCGGCAGACGGTCAGCCCTCAAAGTTTTTCAATCACGTAGTGACCGCGTACTTTGCTAGGGTAGGGCGGTCACTTCGCGTATGTGATAAGTATGTAGAGCACGAATGCTGCGCATACCAAAATGCGAAAGAGTTTCTTTCTCATACGCATCACCCCCTCTCACAAGGGAGTGGCTGACCGTCCGCCGTCTGTAACAGCGCCTCGGGGACACCGGAGTGTCCTTGTCAGCATTATAACAGAGTTCGACAGAAACCGCAAGACGCAGGCAAAGGACAGGAGTTTTACCGCTCTCTGTCCTTTTTCTATGGCTTGACAAGTGGGCGGATAACAGGTATACTGGAAATACAAAGAGGCACTGTCGGCAGACGGTCAGCCCTCTAAAAGATTAAGTCACAAAGTGACCGCTTACTTTGGAAGGGTAGGGCGGTCACTTTGCGTATGTAATAAGCATGTCGAGCACGAATGCTGCGCATACCAAAATGCGAAAGAGTTTCTTTCTCATACGCATCACCCCCTCTCACAAGGGAGTGGCTGACCGTCCGCCGTCTGTAACAGCGCCTCGGGGACACCGGAGTGTCCTTGTCAGCATTATAACAGAGTTCGACAGAAACTGCAAGAAGAAGCAAAGGACAGGAGTTTTACCGCTCTCTGTCCTTTTTCTATGGCTTGACAACGAGGGGCAAAACAGGTATACTGAAGATACAAAGAGGCACTATCGGCAGACGGTTAACCCCTTAACGTAATTTGATCACGAAGTGACCGCTTACTTTCTCAGGGTGAGGCGGTCACTTCGTGTATACAACAAAAATGTAGAGCACGAAAATGGTGCATACGAAGAAACGAAAGAGTTTCTTACCCATACGCGCGAGAGCGCGCATTAAAAAGCGTTTGCTGTGCAAACGCAAAAAAAACCGGGGACATGTGCCTCGGTTTTTTTACTTTAGGAGGGAGAAAGTTTCCGCATGGGAACTTTCGGACGACTCGTGTTCTGCAAAGTCAGAACACAGATTGTCGGAAAAACGTAGTTTTTCGACAGTCTCAGGACAGAACCCCGAAAAAGGGCTCTGTCCTTATTGTTTTGCCTGATTTTATTTACTTTCTGTGGCGGCGCTGGTAGGTGCTGTCGTTATAGCGCGAGCGGGAGGAGCGGCGTCTCCTTCTTCGGCGGCGGACACCGCCGAAGACAAGGCCTGCGAAGATATGCAGCAGGAAGAAGGCTGCGGCGGCGAGCAGCAGGATCTTGAACACCATGCTCTGGAAGAACGAGCTGAGCTTGTCCGCATAGAACAGGACGTTGCTGCGCGAAATGTCGTTGAGGGCGACGAGCTCGACCGTGCCGTAGTCACGGCCGTCATAGGTATAGGTGACGCTGCCGATGGTATCGCCGGCCTTGATGGGGGCGGCGACCTCTTCGGGGATGTCGGACTGGAGCTCAAGGTCTTTTACGTCGAGGTCCTTGGGCAGCAGGGAAACGAGGTCGTTCTTCGCGGTGAGGATGACCTGATTGGTGTCGGTCGAGAGCTTGACCTTGGTGTAGGTGACTTCCTCACCCTGCCGGGCGAGGGTCTTGGAGGTGAAGTTCTCAAAGCCCCACTGGCACAGGCTCTTGGTATCGGTGAAGCTGGCGGCGATGTTCGGGTACTCCTTGGAGCTGTTCGAGCAGCCGAGCACGACCGAGAACAGCTTTGCGTCGCCGTATTCGGCGTAGCCGACGAAGCAGTTGCCTGCCTGCGAGGTATGGCCGGTCTTGATGCCGAGGCAGTTTGCGTAGCTCCACGGCTGGAACGAGCTGAAGATAAGCTGGTTGGTGGTGAGGATGATGCGCTCCTCGTGCAGGTTGGTCTTTGCCATGCGGTGCTGCACGGTGCTCACGATGTCGCGGAAGGTCGCGTCCTTCATGGCCTCTTTCGCGATTAAGTACAGGTCGTGCGCGGTGGTGTAGTGGTCGTCCTCATGCAGGCCGCAGGGGTTGCAGAAGTGCGTGCCGGTGCAGCCGAGCTCGGCGGCGCGCTCGTTCATCATGTCGACGAACTGCTCCCAGCTGCCGCCGACGTGGCGCGCGAGCATGTAGGCCGCCTCGTTCGCGGAGGGCAGCATGAGCGCGTACAGCAGGTCCTTGACTGTGACCTGCTCGCCGACCTTGATGCCGGCGTTCGAGCTGTCCGCGGTCACGTGCTCAAAGTCGCTGTCCTCGGCGGTCACGACCGCGCTCAGGTCGGAGACGTTCTCGAGCGTCAGCAGGGCGGTCATGATCTTGGTGGTCGAGGCCGGATAGCGCTTTTCGTCCGCGTTCTTCTCGTAGAGCACCATGTCGCTGTCCGGGCTGACGAGCAGGGCCGCCGTCGCGTCGAGAGCAGGCGCGTTCGCGGCCGCCGCCTTGACCGTCGGGTCGCTGTCCGCCGTCGTAACGGCAGTATTGTCGGTGCTGTCCGCGCTGTCAGAGGACGAGGTATCCGTGTCGTCCTCCACCGCGAAGGCCTGCGGCAGGGGCGCGGCGTTCAGCAGCAGCGTCAGGCCGAGCGCGATCGCGCCCAGCCGACGGAGTATTTCATTTTTCATCGTCCGTATCCCCCAGAGAAAAGTCGGCATTGGTGAATTTTCCGCGCAGAACGGCCGGTTTCGCCGGAACACGGCGCAGAGGGTCGTAGCGGAACGAGCGGCAGTGGTCGGCGGCGTCCATCACGCCGCGCTTGCGGCACGCGATGCGCTTTCCGTCCGCGAGGGGATTGCCGTGGGCACAGTAGGTGCAGCGCGGCTCAATATCTTTACGCAGCAGCTTGCTCAGCTTCATGCGAGAGTCAACTCCTTGATGTGTGGTACTCTCATTATAGCGTATCATCCTGCTTTTTACCAGAGTAAAATATGTACAAAACGGTAACAGCCGCGAGCGCGCCTGCGGAGAGCGCAGAGGGCGACGAGACCGGTCTCGCAGGGGCGAAAGCCGGGATGCAGGACGGAAAGGCGCGGCAGAGCGCAGCGCTGAGGGCGGCGGCGAGCGCGCCGTGCAGGAGCTTGGCGCGGACAAGGCCGGGCAGGGCGAGACCGTCCGCGAACGCGACAGCCTGCATCTGCATCAGGACGGACGCGCCGCCGAAGGCGAGCAGGAACGAAACGAGCACGAAAAGCGTGGTTTCGGGGAGAAAAGACGCGGAAAGCGCATCCAGACCGCTCGTCAGCTCGAGCAGGCCGGACAGCAGCCGCAGCGCCGGAACGCGCGAAAACACCGGATCCAGCAGCGTGAGCGCGACCGAGAAGGTCACGAGAAAGGCCGTGACATCCAGCGAGACCGCCGCCGCATGGCGCACGGCAGAGCAGAACACGACCGAGAACGGTTTCCCCTCAGAAAGTTCCGGAGAAACCGGTATCGCTTGCCTGTTATCCGTTCCACGGGAAACAAAAATGCCGGTCAGCAGGGCGGAGACGACCTGCACGCCGTAGAGCAGCGCGCCGGTCTTTGCTGAGCCGAAGAGCTGTCCGCCTGCCAGCGCGATGCAGAAGCCGGGGCTCGCGCACGAGCAGAACAGCGCGGCGCGCCGGGCGTCCGAGGCGGACAGCCGTCCCTCGCGCAGGAGCGAGGAGCACACCGCCGCCCCGACCGGATAGCCGCCGGTCAGGCCGAGCACGGCGGCCGAGGCCCCGGCCTGCGGCAGGGCGTAAACGCGGCGCAGCAGGGACGCGAGCAGGCGCGAAAGCGCTTCGTCGGCACGGGAGGCCGTCAGCAGCTCCCCGGCCACAAAGAACGGGAACAGCGCCGGCAGCGCCGACCCGGCCGCGAGGGCAAAACCGCGCCGCACGCCCTCGGCGCACGGACCCGGGAACGGCAGCGGCAGCGCGAGCAGCAGCACACAGAGAATGCGCAAGACTTTTCACCTCCGGCAAGAATAAAACACGTTGACGCGCGGTAGCGCGCATGAAATAGAATTTGCGCAGCAAATTCATGAAAACCGGGAGCATGTATCTCGGTTTTCATACTGTGAGAGGGAGAAAGTTTCCGCATGGGAACTTTCGGACGTCCGTGTCCGGCGAAGTCCGGACACAGATTGTCGGCGGAACTGTAGTTCCGCGACAGGCTTTATCCACCTCCTGTGGAAAAGTTATGCGCAAATCAGAGCGCATATGCGCATACAGTTAGCGGAGGGGGAATGGCTATGAGCTTTGACGGACTGGCCGCCGAGGTGTTCGAGCCGCAGGGCGAGCTGCTGGGGCGGCATCTGGCGACGATAGAGAACCACTGCGGCATTGTGGAGTATGACGAGAACGTGCTGCGCGCGCGGTGCCGAAAATGCGAGGTGCGCATCGAGGGCGAGGGCCTGCACCTGACCGCGCTGACGCTCGGGGAGCTGGCGGTCGAGGGGGACATCCGCTCGGTCGCGTTCCTGCCGGGAGGGGAGGGAGCGGAATGATGCAGCGGCTGCTGCGCCGGGCGGCCGGGGAGGTGCGCGTGCGCGTGACGGGGGCGAGCCTGCCCCGGTTCCTCAACGCCTGCACGCAGGGCGGCGTGCGGCTGCGGCGCATGGAGCGCGTCTCGTGGGACCGGATGGACGCGACGCTGTCGCTCGGCGACTTCCGCAAGCTGCGCTCGTGCATGGGGCGCACCGGCTGCCGGGTGCATATCCTCTCGCGGCACGGGGTGCCCTTCCTGCTCGCGCGGCTGCTGCCGCGCACGGCGCTGCTGGCAGGGCTCGCGGCGCTCGTCGTCATGGCGTACTTCGTCGGCACGAGGGTGTGGGAGATACGCACGGACATCTCGCCCACGCTGAGCGAGAGCGCGGTCATGGGAAAGCTCGCGGCGCTGGGCGTGGACATCGGCACGCCGGTGAAGAGCATCGACACGCCGTCCATCCGGCGGCAGATGATGGTGTGGGACCCGGACATCACGTTCTTCGCGCTCAACCTGCGCGGCAACAGCCTGACGGTGACGGCGCACGCCGGGGCGGCAGCGCCCGAGGTCGCGGACGGCGAGCATACACAGCGCATCGTTGCGTCGCAGGGAGGCGTGGTGCGGCAGGTGCGCGCGCTGCGCGGCGAGGCGCTGGTGCAGGCCGGGGACGCGGTGGAGACCGGGGATGTGCTGATCGACGGGCTCGTGCCGCCGACGAGGGAGAACGGCCTTGCGCACACAGTCCGGGCGGAGGGAACGGTCGAGGCGTACACCGTGCGCCGGGTGCGGTCGGTGCGGCCACTGAAAATGGTAAGGAAATCCAATCGTCGCAAAACGTGTCGACAAGTGGCGATTACTGTCGGTAAAATGTCAAAAAAATTGTATTTTGGTACTAGTATTGCAGGGGGGACCTGTGATAAAATGATAGAGGCGAAAACGTGGCGGCTGAGCGAGAGCGTTCGCCTGCCGGTGACGGTTTTCGTGCAGACCTGCCGGTACTATGACGCGGAGCCGGAGAGCCGGACGGCGGCGCAGGAGCGCACAGAGATGGTGCGCCGGGCGCTGGGGGCGGTTGTCCGTCAGACGGACGGAGGGCGCGTGCTTTCGCTCGGCGATACGCTCGAGGAGAAGGACGGCGCAGCCGTGCTCGACCTGACCGTTCACGCGGTGGAGCAGATCGGCGAGCCTGCCGAGGGCAGCGGCCCTTGACTGCTTTACCGTCTGCTGACGGTAGACCTTTCCGCCGATACAGCGGTGCGCCGCTGGAGGCGACTTTACGCTCGATGTGAGCGTGGACAGTTACCGCCTTCGGCGGCGGAGACGCCGGGTCCCCCGGCGAGGGGCAAAAGGGGAAAGACAACCAAGGTTTTCTTTCCCCTCTTGACTCCCCAAACTTTCCTTTGGCCGCTCAGCGAAGCATTCGCGGCTAAACGGGAGTTACGGGGGCTCGGTTCCGTGCGTCGTTTCGCTTTTGGGACGCTGTGCTGCCCTGAATTTACCTTGCGTAGCCTGCCGCGCATAACAGTGCGCGGCCATTCTGTGCAGAATGGTTTCCCCGTCGCTGCGACAGGCTCCGCTTCGATCAAGCGATAACCCTTAGTGCACCCGACACATCTGTAGGCCCCTCGCATTTAGACGCGCAACCGAAGGGCGTCGCGTCCAAAGGAGGGTCTGGGGAGACAAGAGGGGAAAGGGAACCATCGGTGCCCTGTCCCCTCTTGTCTCCGCCGGGAGACCCCGGCACCCCCGGCCGCCGAAGGCGGCCACTGTCCAGCCCTCCGAGGGCGTAAATCTCGCCTCCAGCGGCGCGCCGCTGTATCGGCGGAAACGTTCGCGTTATGTCCGGTTTGGAATGAAAAACCGGGCGACAAAACTGTAATTATATCCCTCTAAGGAAGGTGTTTCTCATAGATACGTTAATCCCTATTGAACAGACCGAGCTGCTGATGGCGGTTTTCGGGGCGTTCGACGAAAACATCAAGCTGCTCGAGCATGAGCTCGAGGTGTCCATCGTCAGCCGCGGACAGGAGCTCAAGATCTCCGGCGAGCCGGAGAACGTGGGCGTGGCGACGCGCACCATCGGCGCGCTGCTCGCAATGGCGGGCCGCGGCGAGGCCATCGGCACGCAGACCGTGCAGTATGTCATGGGTCTGGCGCGCGAGAACCGCGAGAGCGAAGTCCACACGATGAGCCGCGACGTGCTGTGCATCACGGCCAAGGGCAAGCCGGTCAAGGCCAAGACCCTCGGCCAGAAGCGCTACATGGAGGCCATCCGCAAGAACACCATCGTCATGGGCGTGGGCCCTGCCGGCACGGGCAAGACCTACCTCGCCGTGGCGGCGGCGGTCGCGGCCTTCCGCGACAAGCAGGTCTCGCGCATCATCCTCACGCGCCCGGCGGTCGAGGCAGGCGAAAAGCTCGGCTTCCTGCCCGGCGATCTTCAGAGCAAGGTAGACCCGTACCTGCGTCCGCTGTACGACGGCCTGTTCGACATGCTCGGCGCGGACAACTTCACCAAATATCAGGAGCGCGGCTCCATCGAGGTAGCGCCGCTCGCGTACATGCGCGGCCGCACCCTCGACGACAGCTTCATCATCCTCGACGAGGCGCAGAACACCACCCCCGAGCAGATGAAGATGTTCCTGACCCGACTCGGCTTCGGCTCCAAGGCGGTCATCACGGGCGACATCACCCAGATCGACCTGCCGGGCGGCAAGCAGAGCGGCCTGCGCGAGGCGCTGCGCGTGCTCGACCATGTCGAGGGCATCGCCCAGTGTTGCCTCACCGAAAAGGACGTAGTACGCCATGAGCTGGTGCAGCGCATCGTCAAGGCGTATGCGGAATATGAAAGCAAGAAACCGAAGGACAGGCCGGAGGCAAAGCCGCGCCGCTTTGTCCGCCGCAGGGAGGAGAGATAACTGTGAAAATCATCAAGGAACCGATCATGCAGCTCCAGCCGGAGCATGTCATCAACGTCACGTTCGAGACCGAGGTCAAGGACGCGGACAGCGTGCGCGAGCTGATCGAAAAATGCGCGAAGAACGTGCTCGAGCGCGAGAACATCCCGTTTGACGCGGAGATCGACGCGCGCGTCGTGGATGCGGACGAAATCCGCCGCCTGAACGCGGAGTTCCGCGAGAAGGACGCCGTGACCGACGTGCTGAGCTTTCCGATGTTCGACTTTTTCAACGGCGCGCCGCGCGAGGACCTCGAGCCCGACCCGGGCACCGGCCGCGTCATGCTGGGCGACATGGTGCTGTGCTACACGCGCGCCTGCGAGCAGGCCGAGGAGTACGGCCACTCCGCCGCGCGAGAGTGCGGCTTCCTGACGACGCACTCCGTGCTGCATCTGCTCGGCTACGACCACGAGCGCAACGAGGGAGACACCGCGCGCATGCGCCAGCGCGAGAAGAACTACCTCGAGGCCATCGGCCTGACGCGCGACGATGGCTAAGAGCCGCATCCGCAAGCTCCGCGAGAGCTTTCTCTACGCCGGGCGCGGTCTCCGGCTGTGCATCACGGGCGAGCGCAACTTCCGCGTGCACATGACCGCGGCGTTCTACGTGACGGCGGCGGCCGTCATGGGGCATGTGACGAGCACGGAGGCGGCGGTGCTGTGCCTGTGCTTCGGCCTGACGATGGGCGCGGAGCTGATGAACACGGCGGTCGAGCGGCTGTGCGACAAGACCGCGAGGGGCTACGACAGCATGGTGCGCGACGCGAAGGATATTGCGGCGGCAGCCGTGTTCGTGTGCGCAGCGGCCTGCGTGGCGGTGGGCGTGTGCGTGTTTCTCGCGCACGGCGCGCTGTTTACCGCCCTGCGGTTTTTAGCCGCGCGGCTCTGGCTCGCCATGGTTTTTGTCGTCACCGTCCCGGTGACCGTGTGGTTCGTTTTCTTCTTCGGAAGAAGGCAGTAATGTGCCCCAACGGGCACGGGCCTTTTCTTCTTTCCCCTCAGCAGAGGGGAGGCCTTCCGCCGATACAGCGGCGCAGCCGGTGCAGGCAAAGCCCTTTTTAACCGTCGGCTGACGGTGGAGCTTCCGCCGATACAGCGGTTCGCCGCTGGAGGCGAGAGAGGCCGTACCCACGGCGAGGGGCAAAAGGGGAAAAGGGCACCAGGTATGGTTCCCTTTCCCCCTCTTGACTCCCCCAAACCCTCCTTTTAAGCCGCTCAGCAAAGCATTCGCGGCTAAACGGGGGTTACGGGGGCTCGGTTCCGTGCGTCGGTTCGCTCATGGGACGCTTTAAGGCTCTGAATTTACCTTGGCACCGGCTCCGCTTCGATCAAGCGATAACCCTTAGTGCACCAAACACATCTGTAGGCCCCTCGCATTTAGACGCGCAACCGAAGGGCGTCGCGTCCCGAGGGAAGATGTGGGGGAGTTGAGAGGGGGATAAGAAACCCAGAGGGTGTCTTGGTCCCCTCTTGCCCCCGTCGCCGGGCGGCGACTTCCCCGGCCGCCGAAGGCGGCCAATGCCCACGCCCTCCGAGGGCGTAAAGCTCGCCTCCCGCGGCGCACCGCTGTATCGGCGGAACCACACATCTGTGCAGCAGATAAAAGTTTAATTCTTTAGGAGATATTTTCATGAAAATAAATAAGACTGCGGTCGTTTCTGTTGTCGGCCGCCCGAATGTGGGCAAGAGCACGCTCACCAACAAGCTCGTCGGCCAGAAGGTGGCCATCGTCTCGAGCAAGCCGCAGACCACGCGCACGCGCATCACGGGTCTGCTGAACAAGAACGGCACGCAGTATGTCTTTCTGGACACGCCGGGCCTGCACAAGCCGCGCACGCAGCTGGGCGACTACATGTGCAAGGTCGTGACCGACACGGTGTCCGAGGTGGACGTGGCGATGCTGGTGGTCGAGCCGATCGCGAACATCGGCCCGGCGGAGGAGAGCCTTATCTCGCAGATCAAGGCGCACCACATGCCGGCCATCCTCGTCATCAACAAGATCGACACGGTGAAGAAAGAAGAGCTGCTGAACGTCATCGCGACCTACGCGGCGGCGCACGAGTTCGAGGCTGTCGTGCCCATCTCGGCGCGCACGGGCGAGGGCGTGGACGACCTGCTGGGCGAGCTGTCGAAGTACGCCATCGAGGGGCCGCAGCTGTTCCCGGAGGACATGGTCTCCGACCAGCCGGAGCGCCAGCTCGTCGCGGAGATCATCCGCGAGAAGATGCTGCGCCTGCTCGACCGCGAGGTTCCGCACGGCGTCGCCGTCGGCATCGAGCGCTGGCACGAGCGCGATGACGGCCTCGTCGAGATCAACGCCGTCATCTACTGCGAAAAGGCGAGCCACAAGGGCATTATCATCGGCAAACAGGGCGCGATGCTGCGCGAGATCGGCAAACAGGCGCGCGGCGACATCGAGCGCATGCTGGACGCAAAGGTCTATCTGGAGCTGTGGGTCAAGGTCAAGGAGGGCTGGCGCAACAACCAGTACCAGATGCGCAACTTCGGCTACGAGGAGCAGTGACCCGTGGCCGAGGTGAGGCTGCGCGCGCTCGTGCTGCGCGAGGTGGACTTCGGCGACTATGACCGCTACCTCACCGTGCTGGCGGAGGACGGGCGAAAGGTCGAGATACTCTATAAGAACGCGCGGCGCGGCAAAAAGACAAACCCGGCGGCGCGGCAGCTGTGCTTTTCCGAGTTCATCCTCGCCGAGAGGGGAGAGAAGTACGCCCTGCGCGAGGCCGACCTCGTGCACTCGTTCTTCTCCCTTGCCGAGGACATCGAGCGGTACGCGCTCGCCTGCTACCTGTGCGAGCTGGTCGCGGCGCTGAGCGACCCGGGGATAGAGAGCCCGGCGCTCTGCCGTCTGCTGCTGACGGCGCTCCTCGCCCTCGAGCGGAAAAAGCGCGACCCGGCGCTCGTCAAGGCGGCGCTCGAGCTGCGCGTGATGGCGGAGAGCGGCTACGCCCCGGATTTACAGGTGTGCAGCGTCTGCGGCGAGGCGGTAACGGCAGCGCCGGTGTGGTTTTCCGTCCCGGCAGGCGGCGTCGCGCACGAAAGGTGCGCCCGGCGCGTGGGCGGCTGCACGCCGCTCGAGAACAGCGCGCTGCGCGCGGTGGCGCATGTGCTCTCGGCCGAGCCGAAGCGCCTCGCCGCCTTCGCCCTCACCGGCGCTGCCGCCGGGCAGTTCACCGCCCTCGCCGAGGACTACGTGAGGTTCCACCTCGGGAGAGGGTTTTCAAGTCTGGACTTCTATAAGTCGCTTGCAGCGACGGGCCCTTAACTACGTTACCCTCAGCAGAGGGGAGCCCTTTCCGCCGTTCCGGCGGCCTGCCGCCGCAGGCGATGAGTGGCTGCCGATGGGCAGACCGGGCATTGCCGCCGTCTGGCGGCGGAGAGGCCGTGCCCACGGCTGGGGGATTGTCGGTGTCCACCGACAGGGGCAAGAGGGGAAAGACAACCAAGGTTTTCTTTCCCCTCTTGACTCCCCAAACTTTCCTTTAAGCCGCTCAGCAAAGCATTCGCGGCTAAACGGGGGGAACGGGGGCTCGGTTCCGGGCGTCGTTTCGCTTATATAGAACCGCAATGCCCTGAATTTACCTTGCACAGGCTCCACTTCGATCAAGCGATAACCCTTAGTGCACCAGACACATCTGTAGGCCCCTCGCATTTAGACGCGCAACCGAAGGGCGTCGCGTCCGAGGGAAGATGTGGGGGAGTTAAGAGGGGGATAAGAAACCCGGAGGGTGTCTTGGCCCCCTCTTGCCCCCGTCGCCGGGCGGCGACTCTCCCGGCCGCCGAAGGCGGCCATTGCGCACACTCACTCTGAGCGCACCGCCCTCCACCGGCTCCGCCGCTGTATCGGCGGAACCGCTCACCCTCTGCTGAGGGTATACCATTTTACAATTACCGTTAGAAAATCATCATTATAGAGGGAAAACCATGAACAGATTAGGCGAAAAGTCCCTGAAAACACTGGAATATTACGAAATACTCGAGCGTCTGGCCGCGCAGGCGGCCTCCGAGGCGGCCAAGGAAAAGTGCCGCGCGCTGCGGCCCATCGAGGACCGCGAGCAGGCCGAGCTGTGGATGCGCCAGACCACGGACGCGAAGGACCGCATGGTGCGGCAGGGCAGCCCGTCCTTCGGCGGCATCCGCGAGGTGGGCGCAATCCTCATCCGCGCCGACCGCGGCGGCACGCTCAATCCGCGCGAGCTGCTGAGCGTCGCGAGCCTGTTGCAGACCGCGCGCCGCGCGCTCGCCTACGAGGCGGAGAGCGAGGAAAAGAGCTCGCTCTCGCCGATCTTCGGCCTGCTCTCCGGCAACCGCAGCCTCGAGGAGGCCATCACCACCGCCATCCTCTCCGAGGAGGAGATCGCGGACGGCGCGTCCCCCGAGCTGCTGAGTATCCGCCGCGAGCTGCGCCGCATCTCCGGCAGGGTCCGCGAGACCTTAAACCGCATGATCTCCGGCGAGCGCTCCAAGTACCTGCAGGAGACCATCATCACCCAGCGAAACGGCCGCTTCGTCGTGCCGGTCAAGGCCGAGCACCGCGGCGACGTGCCGGGTCTGGTGCACGACACCTCGTCCACCGGCGCTACCGTGTTCGTCGAGCCGCAGCAGGTCGTCGAGATCAACAACCAGATCAAGGTGCTCGAGGGCCGCGAGGAGGCCGAGATCGAGCGCATCCTTGCCTCGCTCTCCGCCGAGGTGTCCATGTACAAGGGCGCCATCGAGCAGGACTACGACGCGCTGACCACGCTCGACTTTATCTTCGCGCGCGCCAAGCTCTCCTTCGAGATGAACGCCGCCGCGCCCACGCTCCTTGAGAGCGGCAGCCGCGTGCACCTGCTGCGCGCCCGTCATCCGCTGCTCGACAAGGACAAGGCTGTGCCCATCGACATCGCCATCGGCGACGACTACGACACCCTCGTCATCACCGGCCCGAACACCGGCGGCAAGACCGTCTCCCTCAAGACGCTCGGCCTGCTCTCGCTCATGGCGGCCAGCGGCCTGCACATCCCGGCCAGCGAGGAGTCCGAGATCGGCCTGTTCGAGCACGTTTACGCCGACATCGGCGACGAGCAGAGCATCGAGCAGAGCCTGTCCACCTTCTCCGCCCACATGAAGACCATCGTCTCCATCATGGACTGCTGCGGACAGGGCGACCTTGTGCTGTTCGACGAGCTGGGAGCCGGTACCGACCCGGTCGAGGGCGCGGCGCTGGCTGTCGCGGTCATCGGCTACGCCCGTCAGATGGGCGCGTGCGTCGCCGCGACCACCCACTATGCCGAGCTCAAGACCTTCGCCCTCACGACCGACGGCGTGGAGAACGCCTCGTGCGAGTTCGACGTGCAGTCGCTCCAGCCGACCTACCGCCTGCTCACCGGCATCCCCGGCAAGTCCAACGCCTTCGCCATCGCGGCCCGTCTCGGTCTCCAGCCGACCATCATCGAGCGCGCCAAGGAGCAGGTATCCACCGAGGACGCACGCTTTGAGGACGTTCTGGCCGAGCTCGAGCGCGAGCGCCGCCACATCGAGAAGATGAAGGAGGAGGCGCAGCGCATGAGGAGCGCCGCCCAGTCCGAGCGCGACAAGATGCGCGCCGAGCGCGACGCCGCCGAGGAGCGTGCGGACAAGATGATGGAGGGCGCGCGCAGTCAGGCGGACAACATCCTCAAGAACGCGCGCATGACCGCGGAAACCGTGTTCGACGAGCTGGAAACGCTCAAGAAGCAGTCGCAGAAGAAGGCGAGTGAGCAGAACCTCGCCGCCGCAAAGGCGGCCCTGCGCGGCGTCATCACCCAGACCGAGAACGAGCAGCGCCGCGGCATCCAGAAGCGCGTCGTGGACGCGGAGGAGGTCCGTCCGCTCGCCAAGGGCGACCGTGTGCGCCTGCTGAACGTCGGCGGCGTTATCGCGACCGTGCTCGCCCCGGCGGACAAGGACGGCAGCGTGCAGGTGCAGGCAGGCCCGATGAAGATGACCGTCAAGGTCAACGAGGTGCGCCTCGTCGAGGAGAAAAAGGCGGCTCCGAAGCCGAAGATGCAGCCGCGCCGCGACGCACCGCGCCGGGAGCTCAACCTGCGCAGTGCGGAGAGCGAGGTGGATGTGCGCGGCATGAGCGCGGAGGAAGCGCTGTTCGAGGTGGACAACTTCCTGTCGCGCGCGATCATGGCCGGCCTTCCGGCCGTCACCGTCATCCACGGCAAGGGAACGGGCGTGCTGCGCAATGCGGTGCAGCAGCACCTGCGGAAGAACAAGCGCGTCAAGTCCGTCCGCAGCGGCGTCTACGGCGAAGGCGAGCAGGGCGTTACTATCGTAGAGCTCAAGTGATGCCCCAGCCGGGGGCACGGGCCTTTTTGCTCCCTCCCGGGAGCAGGGGGTGAACGGTTCCGCCGTTCCGGCGGCTTGCCGCCGCAGGCGAATTCTTTTTTACCGTCTGCTGACGGTGGAGCCTTCCGCCGATACAGCGGTGCGCCGCTGGAGGCGAGCTTTACGCCCTCGGAGGGCGTGGACAGTGGCCGCCTTCGGCGGCCGGGGGACGCCGGGTCCCCGGCGAGGGGGATTGTCGGTGCCCACCGACAGGGACAAAAGGGGACAGGACACCGTATGGTTTCCTGTCCCCTCTTGACTCCCCTTACCTTCCTTTGAGCCGCTCAGCGAAGCATTCGCGGCTAAACGGGGGTTACGGGGGCTCGGTTCCGGGCGTCGTTCCGCTTATGGGACGCTGTAAGGCCCTGAATTTCCCTTGCACAGGCTGAACTTGGTTGCTACGTGAAGGCTTGAAGCACCAAACGCCCCTTGAGGCCCCTCGTGTTTAGACGCGCAACCGAAGGGCGTCGCGTCCGAGGGAAGATGTGGGGGAGTTAAGAGGGGGATAAGAAACCCGGAGGGTGTCTTGGCCCCCTCTTGCCCCCACCGCCGGGCGGCGGCAATGCCCGGCCTGCCCATCGGCAGCCAGTCTCGCCTCCAGCGGCGCACCGCTGTATCGGCGGAAGGTCAGCTCTCTGCTGAGGGGAAAGAGAAGGGGCTCCTGCCCCCGTCAGGGGAAAACTGCTTTATTTCATGGTAAAATCTCCTTATTTTTCTATGAAAAATGCTGAACAAAACCGCGCCCTTTACCGCGCTTCGGTAAACTATTTTAAGCAATCACAGCAATTTGACTGATAAAACCGGCTTTTGCAGGAAAAAATTCATTCAAAAAACAAACATGCCGGAGAGAAATTCTCCTTGACGAACTACCGAAAAAGAGATAGACTATATATAACGGATTTGAAGAAATAGGAGCGATGCAGATTATGTATTCAAAAGAGGTACAGGTTACCAATCAGGTAGGCTTATATGCCCGTCCGGCAACTTTTTTTATTCAGAAAGCTAACGAGTTCAAGTCGACGATCCTCGTAGAGAAGGAAGAGCGTCGTGTCAACGCGAAGAGCCTGCTCGGCATTCTCTCCCTTGGCATCACCAAGGGCACGACCATCAACCTGATCGCAGACGGCCCGGATGAAGAAGAGGCTGTTGCTGCACTGGTCGAGCTGATCACGTCCAATTTTACTGACTAAGTTATCGCATCCTGAATGAGCACCGATCTTTTGTTTTAGGTCGGTGCTTTTTTATCGGAAACAGCACGAAAACCGCGAGGGGAGGAACGGCTCATCATGACAAGAGAACAGCTCAAGGAGCGCGTGCGCCGGCTCCCCATGCAGCCGGGCGTGTACATGCACAAGGACAAGACCGGCAAGGTCATCTACGTCGGCAAGGCCAAGCTGCTGCGCAACCGCGTGGCGAACTACTTTCAGCCGCCCGAGCGCCTGAACGCCAAAACGCGCCAGCTCGTCAGCCACATCGACACCTTCGACATCATCGTCACCGAGAGCGAGTTTGAAGCGCTCGTGCTCGAGAACTCGATGATAAAGAAATATCAGCCGAAGTACAACATCTTATTAAAGGATGACAAGGGCTATCCCTACATCCGTCTGGACACGACGCAGGACTATCCGCGCTTTTCGGTCGTCTCCCGGCCTGCGGAGGACGGCGCGCGCTATTTCGGCCCCTATATGGGCAGAAAGGCCGCCTTCAGCGCCATCGACACCATCAGCGAGGCCCTTCAGCTCGCGACCTGCTCGCGCGTCTTTCCGCGCGATATCGGCAAGGACAGACCCTGCCTGAACCAGCATCTCGGCCGCTGCTGCGCGCCCTGCACGGGAAAGGTCAGCGCCGAGGAGTACCACGCGCTTATCTTACAGGCGGCGTCCATCTTTGAGGGCAACGCAAAGCAGCTCGAGCGCGAGCTGACCGAGAAGATGAACGAGGCGGCGGAGGAGCTGCAGTTTGAGCGTGCCGCCGTCCTGCGCGACCGCCTGCGCGCCATCCAGAAGCTCGGAACCCGGCAGCATGTGGTCGCCGGGGCGTTCGCCGAGCTCGACGCCATCGCGTTCGTGCAGGGACAGACCCGGGCGTGCGTGTGCGTGCTGCACTACGGCGGCGGCTCGCTCCAGAGCAAGGAGTACACGCTGTTCCACCTGACCGGCGGCGACCCGTCCGAGGTGCTTTCCGCCTTCGTCAAGCAGTATTACGCCCAGCGCGGCGCCGCGCCCAAAACCGTCCTGCTCTCGCACGAGATCGAGGACGCGGACGCGGAAGGGCAGTACCTGTCCTCGCTCGCCGGGCGCAAGGTCGAGCTGGCCGTGCCGCAGAGAGGCGAGAGGCGCGTGCTGACCCGTCTCGCGGAGAAAAACGCCTTCGAGGAGATCGAGCGCCGCGAAAAGCAGTCCGAACGCCGCCACAAGTCGCTCGAGCTGCTCCAGAACGTGACCGGCATGGCGGCGCTGCCGCTGCGGCTCGAGGCCTACGATATTTCCAACTTCGCCGGACAGGATACGGTCGGCTCGATGATCGTTTTCGTCGAGGGACAGCCGAAAAAGTCCGACTACCGCAAGTTCAAGATCGCCTGCGCTGCGAACGGGCAGGACGACTACGCCTCCATGCGCGAGATGCTGACGCGCCGCGTGCAGCGCTATGTGGACAGCGACGAGAAGTTTTCGCCGCTGCCGAACGCCTTCATGATCGACGGCGGTCTGGGCCATGTG
>CAVIRF010000028.1:0-19189 GCA_963645185.1 Coprococcus eutactus
GGCTCCCCTGCTAAGGGAGTAGGTCGAGAAATCGGCGCGAGAGTTCAAATCTCTCCGTCTCCGCCATATAAATCCTCGTGATCGAAAGATCACGGGGATTTGTTGCGTTTACGGCAGAATTCCGCGCGAAAAATCGTCAGATAGACGAAAATTTCATTTGAATTCGTGCAAACTGCGAAAAAATCCCGAGAGGGAAGCGCTGCTTTTTGCCGCATTTCGAGGACGAAGTGTCGGAAAAGTACAGAAAACCCTGTCCGAACGGGAGAATGCAGCGCTGCTGTTCGTCACTTTTTCCTGTTTGAATTTTACATAAACTTGACATTTTGCTGATTTTCGTGTATAATTTCGCACTTGTAGAAAGCATATTTTATAGATTAGTCATTGAGAAAAAACGGGGAGAAATGTATGAAAAAACTCATTTTATCCTTGGCGCACCGGGTGAAAGAGCTCGCGGCGCAGGGGCGGACGGCCTGGAAGCAGGCGAACCGCCGTCAGAGAGAGCGCGTTCTCGTGCTGCTGCTCTCGCCGCTCACCGCGTTTTGGCTGATGCAGTTCTTCTTCGGTGCGATGCCGTGGGAGATCAATGCAGGCGCGGCGCTCGCGAACTGGATCTGCCTCGGCGCGGTCTACTGGCTCGCGTGCGGCCTGTTCGGCCATGTCGCGCGGTTCAGCGTGCTGCTGCACCTGCTGGCCGGCGCGTGGGGCACGGCGAACTATTTCGTTTCGAACTTCCGCGGCACGCCCATCCTGCCGTGGGACTTCTCGGCGCTGGGCACGGCTGCCGCCGTCGCGGACAGCTATCAGTTCGCCGTGACATGGGAGATGGTCGTGGGCGTCATCCTGCTCGTGCTGCTCGCGTGGAGCCTGCGCCATCAGTACAGCGAGGACCGCTTCCGCGTCGCGCCCGGCGGCTTCCGCCGACGCATGATGATGGTGCTCGCCGGTGCGGTCTGCCTCATTCCGGTGCTGCATCCGCAGCTGCTCGGCCTGTTCGGCGTCAAGACCGACGTCTGGGACCAGACGAGTGTGTACCGCTCGAGCGGCGCGGTCGCGGAGTTCCTGCGCAACACCGAGTTCATGGAGGTCGAGCAGCCGGAGGATACGACGCCGGAAACCGTTTCGGCCATCGTGACCTCGGCGGAAGCCGACCCGACGCCGGAGGTTTCGGTGCAGCACCCGAACATCCTCGCCATCATGAACGAATCGTGGGCGGATTTCGAGGATTTCGGTAACATAACGCTCAGCGAGAGCACGATGGACTACATCAAGAGCCTGGATAACGCGGTCGTCGGTCACGCCTATACCTCGGTGTTCGGCGCAGGCACGAGCACGAGCGAATTCGAGTTTCTGACGGGCGACTCGATGGCCTTCCTGCCGTCGGGCAGCATCCCGTATCAGCAGTACATCCTCGGCCCGTCCGACTCGCTCGCGACGCTACTGAAGGGCTACGGCTACGAGACGCGCGCCTTCCATCCGGGCGAAAGAACCTCGTGGCAGCGCAACATGGCGTATCCGCGCCTTGGCTTTGACTCGTTCAAGTGCGGCGACGACATGGACGTTCCGCAGACCGACGAGCACGGCTACGTCAGCGACGACTCGGACTTCAAGCAGGTCATCTGGGAGTTCGAGCACAAGCAGGAGGGCACGCCGCTGTTCCTGTTCAATGTCACCATCCAGAACCACGGCGCGTACACGGTCGAGGATTACCCGGCGGAGGTGACCGTCGAGGACGCGCCGGGCGTGTACCCCAAGGCGGAGCAGTATCTTACCCTCGCGAACAAGACCGACGAGGCGTTCCGCCAGCTCGTCGAGTATTTCGAGCAGCAGACCGAGCCGACCATCATTGTGATGTTCGGCGACCATCAGCCGTCGGTCGAGCAGGAATTTCTCGACATGGCCTACGGCGTCTCTGAGGACGGCATGACCATGGAGCAGTACATGGATAAGTTCAAGGTACCGTTCGTCATCTGGGCGAACTATCCGCTGACCGGCGAAAAGCCGGGCATCACGAGCCTGAACTTCCTTGCGCAGTACGTCCTGCGCGACGCAGGCATTCAGACGAGCGCGTTCGGCTCCTACCTGTGGGACTTCACGAAGACCATCCCGGCGATGACGTTTGCCGGCTATTTCGACAGCGAGGGCAACGCATACAGCCATCTCGAAACGAACGAGCTGACCGACCTCATCAAGCAGTATCAGACCGTGCAGTATAACGAGCTGTTCGGCGGCGCAGACAGGCAGAAAGCTCTGTTTGCCTCCCCGGCAGCATAAATAAGAACATAAAATAAGACACCGCTGCGGAGCACAAAAGCCGCAGCGGTGTCTTTGCCTTTTTACGGCCCGGACTGAGACCGAAAGGCGAAAAAGGGAGGTATTAGGTTAGGTTCAGGCTTCAAGATTGAGGCCGGTCTCGCGGTCGAACAGGTGAGCAGTATTGCCGCTGAAGGTGAACGACACATCCGAGCCGATGCCGTAGGCGTTCGCGTTTTCGAGCTCTGCGGTCGGCACGATGATGATGGTATCCGTGCCGCAGGCGGAAACGTGGAGATGGACCGCGCTGCCCATCATTTCGCTGACGTCCACCTTGCCGTGGATCATCGCGTTCGGGTCGCCGGTGAGCAGCAGGTGCTCGGGGCGCACGCCGAGGGTGACAGGGCCGGGCTTTACGCCGTTCTTCTTGAGCTTTGCCTGCTTCTCGTCCGAGAGGAAAACCTTTGCCTTCTCGAGGATGACGGCGTATTTTCCGTCCTCCTGCACGAGCTCGGCGCTGTAGAAGTTCATCTGCGGCATGCCGATGAAGCCGGCGACGAACAGGTTCGCCGGGTGGTCAAAGACCTCCTGCGGCGTGCCGATCTGCTGAATGAGACCGTCCTTCATGATGACGATGCGGTCGCCGAGGGTCATCGCCTCGGTCTGATCGTGGGTGACGTAAATAAAGGTGGTGTCGATGCGCTGGCGCAGCTTGATGATCTCGGCGCGCATCTGGTTGCGCAGCTTGGCGTCCAGATTGGACAGCGGCTCGTCCATCAGCAGCACCTTGGGCTCGCGCACGATCGCGCGGCCGATGGCGACACGCTGCCGCTGGCCGCCGGAGAGCGCCTTCGGTTTGCGGTCGAGGTATTCGGTGATGCCGAGGATGTTCGCCGCCTGCGCGACGCGCTGGGCGATCTCCTCCTTGGGCACCTTGCGCAGCTTGAGCGGAAACGCCATGTTCTCCGCGACCGACATGTGCGGATAGAGCGCGTAGTTCTGGAAGACCATCGCAATGTCACGGTCCTTCGGTGCGACATCGTTGACGAGCTGGCCGTCGATGTACAGCTCGCCGCCGGAGATCTCCTCCAGACCTGCGACCATGCGCAGGGTAGTAGACTTGCCGCAGCCGGACGGGCCAACCAGAACGATAAACTCCTTGTCCTTGATGGAAAGATTGAAGTCATGCACGGCGAGTACGCCTTCATCGGTCACTGTGAGGTTGCTCTTGCGCTCCTCCGCGCCCTTTTTCTTCTTCTTTTTGGTATCCTGATGCGGATAGACCTTTTTGATGTTTTTAAGGATTACTTCAGCCATGTCTTGCTCCTTCTCTTGTACATCGGCGGACGCTCAGGGAAGATAACGGGCGCTTACGGCGCCGTCCGCACAGATGGTGAATTCGAGTGCCCGGTGGGGCGGAATGGACGGACCGTCCACGGGAGGACAGTCGGAAAAGTAAAGTTCGGCGCCGCTGTCCTTCAGCAGGCGCATGGTGTCGGGGTGAGCGCTGTTGTAGCGGCGGTCACTCGAGGCGCAGCAGACCGAAAATCTCGGCCGGATCGCACGGACAAGTTCAGCGTCCGCGCCGTCGATCTGACCGTGATGGCCGACCTTGAAGATGTCGGCGGCGAGCTTTTCGGGCGGTATGCCGCCGTAGCCGGCGCGGTTGGTGTCGCCGGGCAGCAGAATGTGCGTTTTGCCGAACGACAGCCGCAGTATCAAGCTGAAATTGTTCATCGAGGCGTCAAGCGCGTCCAGCTTCCTGCGGAATTCCGGTACGCCCTGCGGCGTGCGGTACAGCGCCTGCATGGAAGCGGTGAGCGCGTCGGCGCGCTCCCTTGACGGGGCGAGCACTTCGGCGGTGAGGCCGGGCGCGAGCGTCCACGTGTCGCCTGCAAGGCTCTGCTCAATGCAGCCGCCGTTCTGCTCGACGAGGGCGCACAGCTTCAGATGATCGTCGAGCGCCGCGAGAAACTTTCGCTCGGAAAGGTTCTGCGCGGAGGCGTCGCCGAGCGGATGGAGCGAGCGGTAAAAGCCGGGCGGCAATGTCTGCCGCAGCACAGCCGGGGGATGGTCGCGGCACACGCGGAGCAGGCCGCAGAGATGGTCCTCATGGATATGCGTGCTGACCGCGAGATCGAGCCGCGGAAGGGAAGCGAGAAATTCCTCTGCACGGACGCGGCCGCTCGTGCGGTCGGCAAACTCGCTGTCCTCGGAGCTGCCGCCGTCGATGAGCGCATAGAAGCGCCCGTCCGGCCGGGTCTCGTCCGGGGCGTCGATGAGCATCGCTTCCCCGTAGCCCACGTTGATGAACGTGAGCCGTAATTCGGTAGTATCCTGTTTCATAGGCAGTTAAGAGATCGCGCGTTTGATGTAAACGCTGGATAGAATAAGAACCAGAATGGTCATGACGATGGCGCCGGCACTGCCGAAGCCGAAGTCGAGCGATTTGATGCCGTAGTTGTAGAGGTACTGCGTAATGGTGGAGGTGCTGTTTGCGGGGCCGCCGCCGGTCAGCAGGTTTACCTTGTCGAACAGACGGAAGCTGTCGATGGTGCGCAGCAGCGCGCAGAGCGCAAGGCTGTTCTTGATGTTCGGGATGGTGACGTAGAACAGAATCTTGACCGAGTTCGCGCCGTCGATTCGCGCGGCCTCATACTGACCCTGCGGAACGCTCTGGAGCGCTGCGTACAGCAGCAGGAACACGAACGGTGCGCTCTGCCATACGTCGATGAGGACGAGCATGCCGAACGCCGTGCGAATATCGGAAAACCAGTTGAAAACCGGCAGGTGGAGCGCCTGCAGGACCTGATTGACGATGCCGTAGTTGGGGGAGAGCATCATGCGCCAGCTCAGCGCGACCGTAACGGTCGGCAGCAGATAAGGCAGCAGCAACAGGGTACGCATGGTTTTCTGACCCTTGTGCAGGCTGTTGACAAACAGCGCCATTGCAAAGCCGATGAACATCTCAAAAATGACTGCGAAAATAGTGAACTTGACGGTGTTCCAGATGGACTGCTGGAAATAGGGGTCCTTGAGCAGCTTGATGTAGTTCTGGAAAACGGTGATCTTGGCCGGCGAGCGCAGGTTGCGCAGCAGGTTGTAATCGGTAAAGCTGTAGAAGAAGGTAAAGATAAGCGGATATGCCGTCATGATGAGCAGGATGATGACGGTCGGGGAAAGCATGCCGACGCCGAAGCGTTTGGTCTGGCTCTCCGCGGTATTGAGTTTGGTGTGGGTTCGTTTCATAATTCTGGCCTCGCAATTCCGGGAGGTTGAGGAAAAGCCGGCCGGGTGCAGCGGTCTGTGAGCCGCACCCGGCTGCTCTTCATCCGTTAGTCAAAGAAAGGGAGGGGAGATGGGGCATCAGCCTGCCATCAGCGTCTCCAGCTGAGACTGTGCGTCAGCAAGTCCCTGGTCAACGGTCTTGACGCCGTTGATGATGTTGTCCATTTCGGTGCCGAGAATGGTGTAGAACTGGGTCCACTCTGCGATGACCGGGCGGTAAACGCCGCCTTCAAGCGCCTTGCATACGACTTCGTACTGCGGATAGGTCTTGAGGATCTCGGGGTCCTGCAGGCTGGAGTAACGGCACGGAACGCCGCCCTTGTCTACGGTAGACTTCTGAACGTCCTTGTCCATCAGGTAGGTCAGCAGCTCGGCTGCGAGCTCCTGATTCTGGCTGTTGGCCGGGATGCCGATGGTCCAGATGCCGTAAACGTTCGCGTTGTGGGTCTCGCCGCCCTTGGATACTGCGCCGGTGAGGGCGATGTAGTCCGCGGTGGAGTCAGCGGTCGGGGTGTACCAGCCCGGCCAGCCGATGCCCATGGTGCCGGCGCCGGTGTCGACCGATGCGATGAGGTCATCCTTGACCTGTGCTTCGCCGGTAGCGATGAGCTTGAGGTAGAAGTTCATGGCGTCCTTGAATTCGGTGGTGTTGACAGTCGGCTGATTGTTGTCGTCGATGACCCAGCCGCCGTAGCTCAGCAGGATCGGCAGGAAGTCGACTACGGTGTTGTTCTGGCTGTCGCCGCGGTAGATGAAGCCCTTCTTGCCGTCGGCCTTGGCCTTTTCGCAGACAGCGAGTACGTCGTCGAGCGACTCGATGGTATCTGCGGTGTAGCCTGCGGCCTCAACGTTCTCCTTGTTGAGCATGAGGACGGTTACGTTGCCGTAGTAGGGAGCGAGGTAAACGTCGTCACCGACGTAGCAGATCGAGGTGGTCGCCGGGATGATGTCGTCGTCGAGCTCGTAGCCGAGGTCGGACAGGTTGGCGAGCACGCCGTTTTCGGTGAACTCAGCCATCCACGAGCCGTCTACCATGCACAGGTCGTAGGAACCCTTCTGGTTGATGGCGTCGAGGGCGATGCCGGAATACAGGTCGGACTCGGAAAGCTCCTGTACTTCGCACTTTACGTTGTGCTCCTCCTCGAACTTGGGGAGGCACTCCTTGATGACGTCTGCATATGCGCCTGCGCGCAGGATGAGGTTGAGCGTGGTGGGCGAGCCGTCGGACGAGCCGCCGCTGCCCTGTGCGTCAGATGAGCCGCCGCCGGAGCCGCATGCGGTCATACTCAGTGCCATTGTTGCTGCAAGAGCGCCTGCCAGTAATCTGCGTTTCATAATTTTTCCTCCAATCATAACTCTCTGAAACTCTCTCTGTGGATTGGTGCGGCGAAGCCGCGGTATTGTTATTCTTTGACAGCGCCGCTTGACAGTCCGGAGATCAAGTAGTTCTGTGCAAAGATGACAAACAGGGTGATCGGGATGACCGAGATGACGCCGCCTGCCGCGACGAGACCGAAGTTCGTGAGGTTGTCCTCGGTGTTGAGCAGGGCGAGCGCAAGGGGAACGGTGTTGTTGGCCGGGATACGGGTGAAGATGACGGTGTAGGTGTATTCGTTCCACGCATACATGAAGCTGAGCATGGACACCGCCGCGATGCCGGGCGCCACGAGTGGGAGCACGATCTTGCGGAACAGCTGCCACTCGGTCGCGCCGTCAACCTTCGCGCTCTCCTCGATCTCCTCGGGCAGGTCCTGGAAGAAGCTGATGAGGAACCAGATGATGAGCGGTACGTTGATGAGCACGCAGGCGAGCATGACGGGCAGCTTGGTGTTCAGGATACCCAGACGGTTGAACATGATGTAAAGCGGAATGGTGAAGGCTACCGGGGGAAGCACGCGGACGAGCAGCACCCAGTAGGTCATCGGCTGTTTCAGGCCGAAGCGGAAGCGGCGGCGCGCGATGACGTAGGCCGCGCAGATGCCGGCGAGAAGCGAGATGATGAGCGAGCCGAACGTGGTCTGAAGGCTGTTCAAAATCGCTTGACCGAAGTTTTCCGAGGTAAACAGCTGGGCGAAGTGCATGCCGGTGAGCGACTGCGGAATGAGGGAGATATGGCCTCTCATCTCGTCGGTCGGGCGGATCGCCATGGCGAGCAGCCAGTAGATCGGGAACAGCGAGATCATCAGCAGAACTGCACATCCGACCGCTTTTGCAGCCGTTCCGATCCTCTTTTTACGTTTCACATGATCTCCTCCTTTATCGAGCAGGAAAGCGGTTCCCTGCATCTTTACAGTTTGATGGACGAAGCGCGCGTCCGCAGCGAGACGGGAACGACCGTCAGCCGGGGGACTTCGGTGTCGCCGTTCAGAAGGGCGGTGAGCTGTTCGAGACAGATCTCGCCCATCCTCCGGCAGTCTACATGCACCGAGGAAAGCTCGGGCGTGAGCAGCGTGCAGGCGGAGGAGTCGTCAAAGCCGACGACAGCGACATCATCGGGAACGCGCAGTCCGAGCCGGGTCGCGGCCTTGATGACGCCGGCGGCGAGCACATCGTTGAATGCGAAGATCGCGGTCGGGCGTTCGGGGCGGCGGAGCAGCTCGGTGGCCGCCTGCGTCGCGCTCTCCACGTCGCGTCCGCACATCACGATGCCTGAGTCGTCAACCGAGATGCCGTGCTCCTGCATGGCGGTGAGGAAGGCGCTGTAGCGCACGCTCGTGATGTAAGAGGAAAACCGTCCGGCCAGAAGGGCGATGCGACGATGGCCGTAGGCGGTGAGATGGTCGACAACCTGACGCGCGCCGTTCTGCTCGTCCGCGACCACGCTCGGCAGCTCGAAGCCGCTCGCGCGGTGGTTGACGAGGACGACTGCAACGCCCTGCCGCTGAAAACTCGAGATGAGCGACGGCTCGGCGTCGCCTGCGAGGATGACGCCCTCGATCTGCTTGCTCTGTCCGGTGCGCTGCCAGTCGGCGGCGGTCGAGATGAGCAGCTGATACGAGGTGCTGTTCGCGCGCCGCATCACGCCTTCGCAGATGCTCGCGTAGAACTCGTCGAGGATGGTCGCGTCCTTTTTGCAGATGAGGAACGCGATCTTGTCGGTCTGCTGCCGCGCCATGGCCCGGGCGATCGCGCTGGGCTGATAGCCGAGCGCCTCGGCGGCGGCGAGGACCTTACGGCGCGTCTCTTCGCGGACACGCTCGGGAGCGGTGAACGAACGGGAGACAGTCGCGGTGGAAACGCCGGAAAGACGGGAAACGTCATATATCGTTGGAGTATCCATATTTCGCCTCCCTTGCAATTCTCTGAAAACGCTTACATTGTTTTCACAAATTCTCATCCGAAATTGTTCGGATTTCTGATGTTCTTTATCTTGACTTCAGCATAGCATCTTGCCGCACGATTTGCAAGAGGGAAACGACATTTTTTACACATACGGCCATTTTTTCACTCTCTCCTTGTGCACTATTAACAAATAGTTAACATAAATGAAATCTGCGTAAAGCGGATGGAGAAGGACAGATTTTGCAACGTATTTCAGAAAACGAAATGTAAGCGCTTTCATAAGCGCAAGGCAAAATCAGGAAAAAATACGTGTAAAAACTGCGTTACCGTGCACGCAGTGCTGTTTTGCAGTCTGCTGCCGCCTGTTTGATACGGGATTGGCTTTACTCGGCGAGCCGGGCGTGATACAATAAAAACAGATAAAAACAAACGCTGAGACACGCTGTCTCGGCATGAAAAGGGGAGGAAAAGCAATGCTTTCCAACAAGAGCAAGGCCATCGGCTATATCATGCTCTCGGCGTTCGGCTTCGCGCTCATGACGGCGTTCGTGCGCCTTTCGGGCGATCTGCCGTTCACGCAGAAGTCGCTGTTCCGCAATCTGGTCGCGGTCGTGGTCGCGGCGTTCGTACTGAGGCGCGAAAAATGCGGCTTCAAGTGGGAGAAGGGCAACCTTCATCTGCTCATCTTGCGCGCGACCTGCGGCACGCTCGGCATTTTCTGCAACTACTACGCCATCGACCATCTGGTCCTCGCGGACGCGAACATCCTCAACAAGATGTCGCCGTTCTTCGCCATCCTGTTCTCGCTGTTCCTGCTCAAGGAGCGCGCGAACGTCTGGCAGTATCTTTCCGTGCTCGCGGCGTTCGGCGGCGCGATGCTCATCATCAAGCCGGGCTTCTCGTCGGACACCTTCCCGGCGGTCATCGGTCTGCTCGGCGGCATGGGCGCCGGTGCGGCGTATACCTTTGTCCGCGCGCTGAGCAAGCGGAACGAGAAAAGCGCGCGAATCGTGTTCTTTTTCTCCGCGTTCTCCACGCTCACGGCGCTGCCGTTCGTCATTGCGGACTTCCATCCGATGACCTTCGGCCAGTTCATGTGCCTGATGGGTGCAGGCGCGGCGGCGACGCTCGGTCAGTTCGGCGTGACGCTCGCGTATCAGCATGCCCCGGCAAAGGAAATCTCCGTATTTGATTATACGCAGGTGCTGTTCTCCGCAGTCCTCGGCTTTTTCCTGTTCGGTCAGATACCGGACGGCCTGAGTGTGCTGGGTTACATTGTCATCTGCGGCGTGTCGGTCGCGATGTTCTGCTATAACCGCCATCTCGACGCAAAGGGGCAGGCATGACGGAGTATGAGCTCGTCCGCTCGCGGCGGAAAACGCTGAGCGTGCAGGTGACGCGCGAGTGCCGCGTCATCGTCCGTGCGCCGCTGCGCCTTGCAAAGCGCGAGATCGACCGCTTTGTGTCCGAGCACACGGACTGGATCGAGCGTGCGCTCGCGCACCAGCGCAGCCTCGCCGAGGCCCATCCCGAGCCGGATGAAGCGCAGGCGCGTGCGCTCGCGGAACGCGCGGCGCGTGAAATACCGCCCAAGGTGCAGCATTACGCTGCGATCATGGGTCTGCGCCCGACCGGCGTGCGCATCACCTCCGCGCGGACGCGCTTCGGCTCGTGCAGTGGAAAGAACAGCCTGTGCTTTTCGTGGCGTCTGATGGATTATCCGGAGGAGGCGGTCGATTACGTCGTCGTGCACGAGCTTGCGCACATCGTACATAAAAACCACGGCCCAGACTTCTGGGCGCTCGTCGGGCGGTATATGCCGGATTACAAGCGCCGCCGGACACTTTTGAGAAAATAAAAAAATACAGGGGGAAAGCAGATATGATACGAAAGGCAGTGAATGCAGATAACGGACCGATTGCTGCGACATACGACGAGCTCCTGCGGTATGAGCAGCAGCATGAAAATCACTCGAACTGGCAACTCGGCGTATATCCTACGGCTGCCGTGCCGGAAAGCAGAATTCCGGAAGGAAGCATGTATGTGCTGGAAGAGAACGGAGAAATCTGCGCGAGCATGATCATCAATCATGAGCAGGCGGATGAGTACGCGGGAGTTGACTGGGCGTATCGCGCAGACGGCGAGCAGGTGCTAGTTATCCACACGCTGTGCATTCCGCCAAGCAAGGCGAGCCGCGGCTATGGTACGCAGATGCTCCACTTTGCGAAGGAGTATGCAGCGGAACATGGCTGCCGGGTAATTCGGATCGATACCTATGCGCATAACGAACCGGCGAAAAGCCTGTACCGCAAGAGCGGCTTCCGCATCGCAGGATACGGAATAGCACTGCTTCAGGGACTGATCAAAGAAGAACTGGTTTTTCTGGAGTACAGAATGGAGTAAACAGACAAAAAAGACCTTCCGCAGCAGTTCAAACCGTGACGGAAGGCCTTTTTGTTGTCTTATTATACGTTTTTTTGATCCGGGAGCAGCAGTCCGAGCAGCAGACCCACGGCGGCAGGCAGCAGCCATCCGAAGCCGAGCGCGGAGAGCGGCAGTGCGTTCGCGAGTGCGGAGACCGGCCCGAGCGGCAGCGCGGCGCATACGCTCTGCACAGCGGTGAACGTGATCGTGAGCGGCCAGACCGCACGTTTTTTCGCGGCAAAGGGCGCAAACGAGAGCGCAATGAGCACGATAGCGACCGGATAAACGGCGTTCAGCACCGGCGTGGACAGGCGGATGATACCGGCAAGGCCGAGGTTGGAGATGAGCATGCTCGTCACGGCGAAAAAGGCCGCAACGGCAGGGTAGGGGAGGTGCAGCAGCTCGTGAAAATACTGCCCGACGGACGAGATCAGGCCGACGCAGGTGTTGAAGCAGGCGATGACGAAAATCGCCGCGAGCAGCATCTGACCGACTCTGCCGAACAGGCCGTGCGCGAGGTTTGTCAGCGTGTCCGCACCGGTCGTGCCGCCGGGAAAAGCCGCGCCGGACAGTGCGCCGGCATGGGTGAGCATGGCGTAGACGACGAGCAGCAGCACCCCGGCGATCAGTCCGGCGGAAATCGTGCCGCGGCGCACCTCGCTTTCCTCGTCAATGCCGCGCGTGCGGATGTTAAGGGCGATGACCGCGCCGAAATTGAGCGCCGCGAGCGTGTCCATGGTCTGATATCCGCCGAGGATGCCGCCGAGCGCAGGCAGAGACTGATAATCCGCCGCCGGGGTGCCGTAGTGCGGCGCGACCGGATGCACGAGACAGCCGACGAACAGCACGAGGATGAGCACGATGAGCGCTGGGCAGAGCACGCGCCCAAGGCGGTCGGTCAGCTTTTCGGGATGGAGCGCGACGACGAACGTCGCCGCGAAGAAAACCGCCGAATAGAGAAGCTGATGGCCGCCTCCGCTGCCGACGAGCGGCGCGAGCATCTGAAACGAGGTGCTCGCCGTGCGCGGAATGGCGAGGCACGGGCCGATGGACAGATAGATCAGCATCGTGAACACGAGCGCGAAGCGAGGATGCACCCGGGAGGCGAGTGCGGACAGACTTCCTGCGCGCGCGACCGCGATGACGCCGGCAATCGGCAGACCGATTGCGCTGACTGCAAAACCGGCGAAGGCCGCCCAGGCATTCTGTCCGGCCTCAGCGCCTAAAAACGGCGGAAATATCAGGTTTCCGGCGCCGAAAAACATGGAAAACAGCGTAAAGCCTACGAGCAGCAGGCTTTTGCCGCGAAGTTTATTTGACATGGCTATCCTTCCCTGCGGCAGCGGAATAGGTGATGCTGCCGATAAGTGTTCATACAGTATACCCGAAACAGGCGGAAAAGTAAAGGAAAAACGCAGAAATGTATAAAAATCCATCCCGTTCGGCAAAAATGCAGAACGGGATGGAGCACTCAGTCAGGGTATGCCGCGCGGACGTCTGCCTGTGTCGGCATGACAGCGCCCTTGTGCTGGACGGTGAGGGAGGCGCAGCGTGCGGAAAAGCGCAGATATTCTGCGAGCGCCTGCTCGGAAAGCGAGGCGAGGGTATCTGCAGTAACGCCGTCGCGCGTCAGCTGATAGAGGAACGAGCCGATGAACGAGTCGCCTGCGCCGGTCGTGTCCGTGACGGGCACGGTGATCGTCGCGGTCTCTGCGCGGCAGGACGGCGTGTACACCGCCGAGCCATTCGCGCCGCGCGTCACGACCACCATGCGGACGCCGAGGGCGAACAGCTTTTCCGCTGCCGCCTGCTCGTCGGCGCAGCCGGTGACGAACTCGACCTCGTCGTCGCTCAGCTTGACCAGATCCGCGCACGGCAGGAACTGCCGTATCGCCGCCTGACAGTCCGCCGGGCTGCTCCACAGCGGCAGGCGGACGTTCGGGTCGAAGGAGATAAAGGCGCCAGCCTGCTTTGCGAGCTCGATGGCGCGCCTGTGCGCGCCGCGCACCGGATAATCGACCAGATCGACCGAGCAGAAGTGCAGAACCGCGCAGTTTTCGAACATTTCGGGCGTGATCTGCTTTTCGTCAAGGAACAGATCGGCCGAAGGGTTGCGGTAGAAGGAGAACTCGCGGTTGCCCGTCGCGTCGAGCGAGACGAACGCGAGCGCCGTATTGGCGCAGCCCGTGCGGAAAACCGAGGAAATATCCACATTTGCCGCGCGCAGCACCTTGAGAATATGCGTGCCGAAGGCATCCTCACCGACCTGCGAGATCATTTTCGCCTCGCCGCCGAGCTGCGCGATTGCCTTTGCCACATTGGCAGGCGCGCCGCCTGCCACACGCTCGAACTGCTGCACCTCGTCGAGCGCACAGCCCTTCTGCTGCGGCACGAAGTCGATGAGCAGTTCACCGATTGCCACTGCTTTTTTCATAGCTTTTCCTCCAGAATATAGCGCTCGATCGCCTGCGCGACGCCGTTTTCCGTGTTGCTGCCGGTCACGGCGTCAGCGGTCAGCCGAATGTTGCTGCCGCCGTTTGCCATTGCGATGCCCAGTCCGGCCGCGCGCAGCATGGTCAGATCGTTGTCGCTGTCGCCGATGGCGACCAGATTTTCCATCGTGCAGCCAAGTTCCTTTGCGAGCCAGCGCAGGCTCTGCCCCTTGTTCACGCCGCGGCGGTTGATCTCGATGTTGTGCAACTCGCCGCCGAACATCACGGACGGCGCGATCTCAAAGCCACCGAGCTCGACCAGGCGATGGAACAGCAGATCGGAAATGTCCTGCGAGGGGTAGAGCACGGATTTCGTGAACGGGAGCGTCTCGTTTTCGAGCGCTTTCATCCATTTTTCGTGGCTGTCCAGATAATAATATCCCTCGTCCGCCTCGTCCATGATGACCTGTCCGCTCTGCTCGAGCCGCCGCAGGAGCGCACGGAATGCGCCGCCGTAGTACAGCGACTGCGTGGTATACAGGCAGGGGTCGGTCTCGAATTCCTCGCAGAGCTCGAGGATCTCCTCGCAGTGCGTGAGGCTGAGGCCGCTGAAAAAGCGCGGTTCCGCGTCCTCCGGCCGCTGCACGGCCGCACCGCTCGAGGTGACGAGCCAGTCGGGCGGCGCGAGCAGCTGGTCGTTGAACGCGCGCACTTCGCGCACATTCCTGCCCGTGCAGAGTACGATTTGAACGCCGCGCTCCTGTGCGCGGCGCACTGCCTGTGCATCTCGGGGCGCAACCTGGTTTTTCTCGTTCAGCAGCGTGCCGTCGAGGTCGAGAGCCAGGATCTTATACTGATTACCGGGAAATGCCATCCGTGATCTCCATTCTGTTCATGCTCCAGAGCTGTGCCGTGCCGCCGTCCAGAACGACGCCGCGCGCTGCCGGGTCGGGGTAATAGCGCGTTGTGAGCACAGTCTCGCCGTGATTGATAAAGATTTCGAGCGATGAGACATCCGCGAGAATGCGCATGGTCTGCGCCTGCGTTTCGGCATAGCGCACCGTGCGGCCTGCGCCGCTCGCGCCGCCGAGCGACAGGATGACCTCATCATCGCTCCATTCTACCACAGCGGCTCCGCGTATGACAAGACTTCCGGGGCAAAAAATTCGCAGTTCCATGTCGAAAATATGTGCGTTTTCGGAAGAAACTGGCTTTTCACGCAGATTTTCCATCTCCCGTACCGGATAGCGCCGCAGTCTGCCGCCGCGCTGCGTCAGCTCGCACGGCACAGTAAGGCAGTGCTGCCAGCCGTGCGCGACGGTCGCCGGATTGCCGTAAGGCGCGTCCGGCATGCCCATCCAGCCGAGCTGAATGCGGCGCGCGCCGTCGAGAAAGCTCTGCGGCGCGTAGAAGTCAAAGCCGCAGTCGAGCTCGGTGAACGCGCCGAGCGTGCATGCGCCGCGAAAATCGCCCGAAAGGGGGAAATAACCGCAGGAATAGGTGTTCTGAAAGCGCTTTTTCTCGTGCGGCACACCCTGCGGCGAGCAGACGAGGAACCACTGTCCGTCGAGCTCGAACAGGTCGGGACACTCCCACATGTAGCCGAACGGCTCAGGCGTCCGGATGGTGTTGATGTGCGTCCAGCGGCGCTTGTCCGTGCTCTCGAACACGAGGATCTCGCCGCGGTCATCCAGCGTCCGCGCGCCCTGCACCATGTAATATCTTCCGTCCTGCGCCCAGACCTTGGGGTCGCGGACATGGCAGGACAGCCCGGCAGGATAGTCGCGGTTTTCCATCAGCAGCTCGTTCGTCTCGGCGGTCAGTCCGTCGCGGCAGACCGCGAGCGCGGTGTTGTGGCCGCGGCCGGAGGTGATGTGGTCGTGGTCTCCGGCAAAGAGCACGTTGCCCGTGTAGTAGAGGTACATTACGCCGTCCTCAACGAGCGCCGAGCCGGAGAACACGCCGTGCATGTCCCACGTATCGGACGGAAAGAGCAGAACGGGGCACTTTTCCCAGTGCAGAAGGTCGCGGCTGCGGTAATGTCCCCAGTGCTTGACGCCGCCATCGGGGTCAAAGGGACCGTACTGATAGAAAACGTGATACCAGTCGCCGCAGCGGCACAGTCCGTTCGGATCGTTCATCCAGCCGACAGGCGGCGCGAGGTGAAAATGCGGCCGGTACGGGTCAGCGGCGGCGCGCGGCGCGTCCTCGCGCTCGATGCGCTCTACGAGCCGGGAAAGGTCGCTTTGCAGGTCATTCGGCATGAGAAAAGCCTCCTTTACGATGAAAAAACGGCTCTGCCTGCATGAAAACAGACAGAGCCGCCGAAAATTTACTTGATGAGCATCGGGCCGACCGTGTTGATGTTGCCGGCGCCCATGGTGAGCACGAGGTCGTTCGGACCTGCGTTTTTGCGCAGGTAATCCGCGATCTCATCGAACGTTTCGAACGAGACCGCACCCGGGACCTCCTTTGCGATGTCGGAGGAGTAGATGCCGATGGTGTTCTGCTCGCGCGCAGCATAGATCGGCGCAAGAATGGCCTGATCGCACTGTTTGAGGGCATCGACAAACTCGGAGAACAGCGCCTTGGTGCGCGTGTAGGTGTGCGGCTGGAACGCGCACAGGATGCGGTCGAAGTGCATCTCCTTCGCGGTGGAGAGGGTCGCCTTCATCTCGCTCGGATGGTGCGCGTAATCGTCCACGACCGTCGCACCGTTCGGCATCTTGCCGACGAGCTGGAAGCGGCGGGACGAGCCGGTGAACTTGTTCAGGCCCTTTTCCGCAGCCTCGCTCGGAACGCCGAGAAATTCTGCTGCCGCGCAGCAGGCGAGGGCGTTGAGCATGTTGTGGCGGCCGGGGACTGAAAGCGCGACCTTCGCGTATTCCTTGCCGTCGATGTTGACGGTGAAGCGGTAGTAGCCGTTCTCGTCGCGGACCTCGGTCGGGTAAACGTCCGCGTCGGGCGTTACGCCGAAGGTGCGGATGCGGCGGTCGATGTGCGCGACGGCGCGCATCGCGTTCGGGTCGTCATGGTTGACAACGACCAGACCGTTCATCGGGGTCAGCTCTGCGAACTCGTGGAACGAGTGGATGATGTCGTTGATGTCCTTGAAGAAGTCGAGATGATCCTCCTCAACGTTCAGGATGACCGAAACGGTCGGCGCGAAGCGCAGGAAGGAGTTGGTGTACTCGCAGCTCTCCGCGACGAAGCAGCCCTTGCCGCCGATACGGAGCGTGCCGCCGATGGCAGGCAGATTGCTGCCGACCATGACCGTCGGGTCCATCTTCGCCTCGATGGTCATCATGGTCATCATCGAGGTCGAGGTGGTCTTGCCGTGCGTGCCGGCGAGGCAGACAACGTTGTCGTAGTCGCGCATGATGTGGCCCCAGGCCTCTGCGCGCTCCATGACCGGGATGCCGAGCTCGTGTGCGCGGACGATCTCGGGGTTTTCGTCGTGAACAGCGGCGGTGCGCACGATCAGCGAAGCGCCCTCGACGTTCTCCGGCTTGTGCTCGTAGGCGATCGTTGCGCCGAGCGCCTCCAGACGCGCGGTAACGTCGGTGCGCAGACGGTCGGAGCCCGAAACCGGCACACCCTTGCTCAGCAGCAGCTCCGCAAGCGAGTTCATGGATACGCCGCCGATGCCGATGAGGTGAATTCTTTCCTTATTTTCGATATAGGGCTTGATAGACAGGGCCATTTTCCCTAAGCCTCCTGTTTGTTCTGGTTTTTTTCAGCAAAAGCTGTATGTCTTTTTATTATAGTACAGTTTCCGATAAAATAAAATAGGCAAACGAACAAAAAATGTGCGAATGTGCGAAAAAAGAAAAGCGGCAGGGAATGCAGGCTTGATGCAGCGTGTAAAGTCTGGCGAAAATGTTCGGCATTTCCATATTGTTACCGGGATAAACTGCGTTTGCGGTTGCAATTTGGGACGGTTTCGTGTACAATGGACATAGTTGCTGCGATACGCGCAGCTTTTCCCCATGCAGGAAAGGAAGTCAGCATGAAAGTTTTGATTTTGTCCGTTACCGCCGGCTATGGCCACCATGCCACGGCGCAGGCGATCGGAGATATGCTAAAGAACAAGGGTGCGGATGTGGACACGCTCGATGTGTACGCCTACATCAGCAACCTCATTAAAACCACGATCGACAAAGGCTATCTGTTCTCCTCTAAGCACATGCAGACGCTTTACCGTCTGGTCTATCAGCTGGCAGAGAACAACGGCGCGAGCTATTTCTCCTCCGCGCCGAGCATCATCAACATCATCAACGCCCTCGGCGCGACCAAGTTCGCGCGCGTCATTTCCGACCGCGAGCCGGACGTTATCATCTGCACACATGTTTTCGCCGCGCAGATGGTAGACGAGCTGAAAAAGCGCAAAAAGCTCGCGGACATCATGACCATCGGCATCGTCACAGACTACACGCTCCACCCGTACTGGGAGGATGTGCCGCGCGTGCAGTACATCGTCACGGCGAGCGAGCTGCTGACCTACCGCTGCGTGCAGCGCGGCGTGCCGCGTGAGCGTATCCTGCCGTTCGGCATCCCGGTGCACCCGAAGTTCAACCAGCACCTTGACCGCAGAGCGGCGGCGGCGGAGCTCGGCATCGACCCGGATATGCACACCATCCTGCTGATGGGCGGCAGCATGGGACACGCCGAGCACGTCAAGACCGTCGAGAAGATCGTGCAGATCGGCATGCCGTTCCAGATGCTCGTCGTCTGCGGCAATAACAAGAAAATGCAGATGCACGTGGAGAAATTCGCCGCGCGCTACAACGGAAACTGCGTCATCCGTCCCTACGGCTTCGTGCACAACGTTGAGGTGATGATGAGCGCGTCCGACTGCATCATTTCCAAGCCGGGCGGCCTGACGGTTTCCGAAGCGCTCGCGAAGAACCTGCCCATGCTGCTCGCGGACCCCATTCCGGGTCACGAGGAGCGAAACGTCGATTTCCTCGTCAACAACGGCATGGCAGCGCTCATCACCAAGCATTTTCCGGTGGATGAGGCGGTGTACGAGCTGTTCACCAACCCGGTACGGCTGGAAACCGTGCGCCACACGATGAAGGCGGTCGCGCACCCCGACGCCACCGAACGCCTTGCAGATTTCGTGCTGGCACTGAAATAAAAAACGAAAACAAAAATAAAGCACAGAGCGATTTTATCGTCTCTGTGCTCAGTTTGTCGATAAAGTCTATTTTTGCGCAAAACCGGCAGTCGCGCGGTAGCGCGTATTAAAAAGCGTTTGCGGTGCAAACGCATGAAAACCGGGGACATGCGCCTCGGTTTTCATACTTTAGGAGGGAGAAAGTTTCCGCATGGGAACTTTCGGACGACTCGTGTTCTGCGAAGTCAGAACACATATTGTCGGAAAAACGAAGTTTTTCGACAGTATCAGCACAGAGCGATTTTTATCGTTTCTGTGCTTTGTTTTCATTATTTTTATCGTAACTGTTTAGAACCCCCTGTTTGCTCAAAAAACTCTTTGGTAAAAACAGAGA
>CAVIRF010000029.1:0-19175 GCA_963645185.1 Coprococcus eutactus
CAACAGTGGTAAACAAATTCGGTATCATTGGTAAAGAAATTCATTGACATTTACACTGCTTTTTTCTGAAAATGGTAAAATTAACGAGAAAATTCCTGTGAGAAAAAATTATTTTTCTTCAAAGAAAATCCTTGTAAACCAGTCGTGATTAAAGGTCAAAAAAGGTCGAATTTCCGGAAGAACTGCGTCATATCCGCCGGTAAGCCGGGGGAAACTGATGATAAAATATGCAGAAAATGGAGATGGAAAATTCTCAAATCGTACGATGCGTCCGAATTACCATAAAATGCGATTGACGGCCACCGCGGTTTGTGTTAAGATGCGGACAACAGAAAGCTGAGGAGATCACTTTCTTTCATCAGAACAATTCAAAATTTCATTTCTTTTTCTAAAACAGCCCTCCGCACGGTATAAAAACTGTGCGGAGGGCTGTTTTCAGTAGGAATAACCGGCCTTCCATCGCTGGAGGGCAAGGCTTGCGTTTTTGTAGCTGACGTCGGCGGTCGGCGTACCGGCCGGAACGCCGAGCACGGCGGCATCTGCCTTCTGCACGTAGCCGGTGGTCTTCCAGCGCGCGAGCGCGCGCTCATATGCCTCGGCCTCGGCGGCATTGCGCAGCTTGGTGAGGGCGGCACTCTGCTCGGCACGCGCGTTTTCGGCGTTCAGCTCATAATTCCGGTAGGCGAGCGTCGGCGTGCCGTCGAGGAAACCGGTCAGACCGGCCATGGACAGGCTGTAATCGCGCTCGGCGTTGTACTGGCTGAGTAGGGCCTGCGCCTGCGACAGAGCGGCGTTTTCCGCCGCAGTCTCGTAGCCGCTCTGCGCGCTCGCTTCGCTGGCCGCCGCGGCGGACTCGGCGGCGGAACGGGCCGCCATGCGGCTCTGCGCGAGCGAATTCAGGTCGCCGCGGTACTGGTTGTCGACCGCGATGCGGCTGGTCTCCGCCATGCCGCTGGTCGCGGCGCCGGTCTTGGCGCCCATGTTCAGACCGAGTAGCGCGAGCTTTTCCTCGTTGCGCAGCGCGGACTGACGGGCGCTGATACCGGCCTGACGCACCGCGGAGGCGTAGTCGCTGTCGATGGAGGTCAGATTTGCGTCAAGCTGCTGGCGGATACGGGTCCGCGCGGCCTCGAAACGCTCGAGACGCGCCTTTTCCGCCGCGTCATACAGCGAACTGATGCGCTCGGCGTTCTCACGGGCCGTCTTGGAGGCGGATGAGGAGGACGCGACGTAATATGGGCGGTAGCCCTTGGTCCAGGTCGAGACCGCGCTGTTGTCCGCGACCTTGCCGGTCAGACCCTCCGCGTCGATCTTATTCTGTCGCTCGGCAAGCAGGCGGTCGCGTTCGGCCTTGCTCGTCGAGTTGGCGATGGCTTCGGAATAGTCGAAGTTATCGCGATAATTCTTTGCCATAGTTTACTCCTTTCCTTGAGCGGTGTTGCCTTAGATGCTGCCGTTCTCGGTCCACCGCAGCGTGAGCGCGAGCAGACCGAACGGCTCGCCTGCGCGGTCGTTTCCGATGCGCAGGGTAAACAGCGGACGGTGATGGCGGCGGCGGTGGCTGCGCCAGCTGACCGCACCCGGCACGCAGCGGAAGGACAGCCGCGCAAAATCCCAGTCGCGGAAGGCGAACAGGTCGAGATTTCGCGACACACGGAAGGTTTCGCCGCCCTCATCGGTAAAGCAGAGCGACGCACCCGAGCGCGTGTACGGCATGAGCGTCGGGATGATGTCGCGGATGGTCTTGTAACGCGTCCAGTCGGAGAGCGAGAGCGTCGGCGTGCACCAGTAGGCGTCGATGGCGTCGCCGTCGTCGGTGTAGGCGTTCGCGTCCTCGGGAAGCGAGAAGCGGCACAGCCTGCCGTCGTTAGTCCCGAACCACAGACGGTCTCCGAGCACCGCGAGGCACTGCGCCGGGACGTTTGTCCAGAAGAACCACGCCGGATAACCGTCCTCCTCGTTCAGATGGCCGTCCGCGATGTAGACGTTTCCGTTCAGCGCGAGGTAGTAGCGCCCCTCGAACACCACCGCGCAGGCGTTCTCCATCGCGCTTTCCTGAACAAGGCGCGGCCGGACGGACTCCGAGATCGAACGGATGGTGTTCTGCTCGGCGACCGCCGTGCCGTAAACGCCCATCACGCCCTGCGCGGACAGGAACAGCGGAACATCATTCAGCATGGCGAAGGTGCGCGGCGCGACAGCGCCCTCGCCGTGTGCGCCCTGTCGCAGCGTAAAGTAGGACGAGCCGTCCTCGGTCATGACGAAGGTGCGCGCGAAGCTCGTCGCCTCCTGCGCGCCGCCGGTCTTGACGATGATCTGGCTTTCGTACTGCTTGAGGTAGCCTGCGATGGCGCTCGCTTCGGTACCCATGCGCGCAAAGCCGGTGTCGGGGAAGTAGGTCGGGTCGTAAAGTCCGCTCTGCCAGTCGCAGTGCGGCTCGTCGGGATTGCCTGTGAGAAAAACGCGCGTGTCGTTCTTGCCGCCGTAAAGACCGGCGATGCGGCACTTGTTGATGGTGTCCGCCGCGCCCGGGATGGTCTTGCTGAACGCGATGCTCACGTTGTCGCGCCCCTGTCCGTCCGCCGGGGCAGAGGCGAGCGCGACCGTGCCGGCGTCGTAATCGACGGACGCGATGGGCACTTCTGCGCCGTCCACCGCAGCGGTGAGCGGCACGCGGTCAAGGTCGCTCGCATCCAGATGAAATTCGGTGCTTTCGCCGTCGCCGACGAAGGTGTTGATACGTTTTCCGGTCAGCAGATTGACGGCCTCCAGACTCGCGCCGCCGCCCGAGGGAGGAGCGGAAACGGTCGTCGTCGGCACATAGGCGATGCTCTGCACGCGGACAGCCTCCCACGCGCCGCTGTCGCCGCGGCGCACCGCACGGAAGCGAGCCCCGTCGAGCAGATAGAGCACGCCGTTCATGGTAAACGCCTGCGAAAACGCGCCGTTCATGTCGCGGCAGAGCACGGTCTGCTCGCCGTTTTCCGCGCGGAAATACAGATCCGCACCGGTGTGGATGAACGCGCCTGCGCCGTCAGGGGCTGCGAAAATGCCGTAGACGGGCGCGTCATAGCGCTGCTGCACCTGCCAGCCGGTGCGCTTGACGAGAAAATCGTTCCGGTCGCAGACCAGATTCTGCAGGTCGGGCGAGCGCGTCAGCGAGACCTTGGTCGGGTGGGAGCGGAAGTCCGCGCCGCCGAAGCGGCTGATGACGGTCTGGTGCTCGGTCTCGGTCGAGGGAAATCGGTATCCGCGCATCAGACCATCTCCTGTACAGCGGTGAGCTGTGCCGGGCAGTGCAGCAGCAGGCGCTCCGCGTATTCATTTGCCGCCCAGTTGAATTTCGCCTTGTCGTCGTCGGCGCACAGCAGCGCCGCGAGGCCGTAGGGGAAGCACTCGCGCGCGAGCCATTCCGGAGCCGGGAGCTCGTCGTCGAGCGCGTCGACGCGCGGCGGCACGGAAAAGGCACTTTCGCCCTGCTGAACGCGCTCTGCGTTGATTTCGCGCAGGCTGTTTGCGATCAGCTGATTTAACGCGCCGAGGGCGAACTGCGCGTAGTATTCGCTGCTGTCTGCGCCTGCGCTCATGAGCGTCATCGCCGCGCGGCAGCATTCGTTTCCGGTCATAAAAATTACCTCCTTCAAGGGTAAGGGAAGAGTGGGGAGCGGAAAGCTCCGCTCCCCGGTCTCACAGGTCGGCTCAGCCCTCCGCGACAGCGGACGGGTACTTGCCGCTCTCGGTCATGACCGCGCGGATCCTGCAGCCGGTCTCGGCGGTCAGCGAAGTGCCCGAAACATAGTCCTTCGCGGAGTCGGAGTAGCGCGGATCCGAGCCGTCGAGCGTGTAGCGGATGCTGCCAGAGCCGGTGATCTTGCCGCCCGAAATGGTCGGCGCGGCAGAGACCTTGCCGGTCGCGACGAGCGCGTATACGCCGCCGCACTTCGCGCCGAGCACGTAGGCGTCATAGTAGTGGCGGCCCTCGATGAGCGCGCCGGACACGCCGACCGGGTCCTCATGCACCTTCGCGTCCGCGATCTTGTACGGCATGAGCACCGCGTCCTTGTGCGCGACGAGGAAGTAGACGCCCTCCGGCAGGTAGCTCTTCGGCACGCGCACAACGTTCATGCCGAATACCTCGCCGCACACGCCCTTGGCGATGGACTGACGCGCGAGCACATCCACGCCGGAGAACTCGTCTGAGGTGCACACGAGCTTGTACATCTCGCTGGTCAGATACAGATAGCGGTTGTCGTCCGGGACGAGCGCGTCGTCGAGCGCCTGAGAGGCGTCCGCGATCTTGCTGATGATGTCCGCACGGGTCGGCTTTTCGCTCTCAGCGATCGTGCCTGCCATGGTCACGAAGCGCTTGAAGGCGTACTTGTCGGCGGACGGGGTGGACTTTTCGCTCAGCTGGAGACGCAGCATGTCGGCGGCGTTCTTGACGAGGTTCTGGTCGAGGTTGTTGCCCTTGTCGATGGTGAGGGTGAACGCCTTGTCCTGCGTCATGGTCAGCTCCTGCACGACGTCCTGCATCTCGGTGACGGCGCCGTAGCGGCCGAGACCGCCGTCGCGGTCGTAATCGACCTCCTCGACGGTGATCGGGGTGTAGACCTTGAGCGTCTTGACGCCGGTCAGGTCGAACGTCTCGGCGGTCTTGCCCTTGATGAAGGACGAACGGGTGAAAACCTCTGCGATCTGGTCGGAATACTTGCTTGCAAGATTGATTGCCATAGATAAAGACTCCTTTTATAAAAATCGGTGGTGAATAATCGGAAAACGGAGCGGCGCGTTATCTGCCGAGCAGGGCGAGCGTTACCGGGTCGATGCCGGCAGGTTCGCCGTCGGTCTGCGCGGTGCCGACCGCCGCGCGGCGGTTGCGGCGGTTCATCTCGAGCGCCGCGAGCTCGTCCTTGAGCTCCGCGATCTCCCACTTGCGGTAGGCGGAGACGAGCGAGCCCTCCTGCTGCGCCCACTCCCATACCTGCTGCGGAATGTCCTCGGGATGCACCTCCGGGTATTCCTCGATGAAGGCCGCGTAGATCTGGCCGTTTGGCAGGGCGTTCGCCGCGCGGTTGCGGCGCACATAGGCGTTGCGCTTGGAGAGACCCTGCGCCGCCGCTTCGATCAGCTCGTCGAGCGTCAGCTCATGAATCTCGCCGTCCGCCTCGACCGGATAGGTCGTTTCGGCGGACTGCACCGGCGCTTCTGCCGCCGCGAACGGGTCGAGCGGCATGGAGTTTTCCGGGTTACGGTTGTTCGGTTCCTGCATTTGCTGTTTCCTCCTTCTGGGTCTGTCGCTGCATGCGGAGTGCGTGCAGCAGGTCGTGTTTGCCGCGCACCTGATAATCGGGCACGTTCTCGAGATAAACGAGCGGGTCAGAGATGACGCCGCTTTCGAGCAGATGGTCGCTGGTCGTGGTCTGCATGATCTCGGACCAGTAGCTTGCCGCGCCGACATCCACCTGCAGGCGCATGTCCTGTCCGGCGAGGGACGAGAAGTCAAAGCTCTGCTTTTCCGGCTCGCCGCCGTCCTCATCGGGCAGCACGAGCGTGCGCACGCCGTAGTGCACGCCCATCATGTCGAGAAAAATGCGCGCCCAGTCCTCGGTGAAGCGGTAAAACTCCATTTTTGTCAGTTCAAGCGGCGCGGCGGTCGCGCTCTGCACCGCGATGATCGCGGAAGTGTTGTCCGGCCGCACCGTGCCGAGCGAGGCCTCGCTGGCGCCCATCAGCTCCATGGTGTCCGTCATCATCTGCTTGAAGCTGAAGGACCTGCGCGGAGATGTCGGGCGCGCGGAACGCCGCCGCAATGGCCTCGTTCGGGTTGCCGCGCATGCCGATGGCCTTGCCGACGTCGTTCGACCAGCCGTTCGGGAAACGGGTCATATCGTAGACGATCTTCGGGAACGCCACCTGCTTGATGCACTGCACGTACATGGAGTACAGCTTGTTGATGGCGATCTGGTTTGGGATGGCCTCGGTCAGCGGACTTTCACCGTGGCACGAGCCGCGCACACGGTTCCAGCACAGGTGCGTCACCGGATACAGACGATAGGGGAGCACCTTTTCACGCATCACGGTCGCATTCCGCACGGTCTTGCAGAACGCGATGCCGCCCTCGACCCGGCGCATGTGCAGCAGCACGGTCACGCGATCTTCGCCGCCGCTCACGCGCCAGCGGTGGTATTCGCCCGTGTCGTCGGCGCGGATGGCGCTGATCTCATCCTCGGAGATGCCGTTTTCCCTCGCCTCGCGCCGCACCTCATCCACATCGCGGCGCATGGCGATGATGATGTACGGCTGGCGCTGCACTTCGTCGTAGGCCGGGTTGCCGAAGCAGATATTGGTCGAGTCGATGAGATCGACGGCAATATCGCCCTTGACGGCCTGGCCGGTTTCGAGCGCCGGGTCAAAATGAATGTAGAAGCAGGCGTCGCCGTCCACGCAGGCGTTCTTGAGCAGCGGACGGCCGAGCGTCTTGACGCCCGAGCGCTCGATGGCGGAAGCGAAGGCGCGCTCGAGCACATGAGCAGTGCGGCGGCCCTCGTCGTCCATCTCGAACGGCGTGACGCGAACCGCCACATCATCCGACACGAGCATCGCCACGAACAGATTGACGCAGCGGCGCAGCACATTGAAGATCAGCGGATCGAGCGACTGCACGCGCAGGCCCTCCCACTGTCTGCCGAGGTAGAAGGCCTCGTTGCGGCGCACGCGGTCGTACAGACCGATGGAGCGCTTGTAGTCGCGGTCGCGCTCATATCGCCGCCAGACCTCCGCAGGGGAGCGGTCAAACTGCATTTTCGTCATCCTCCTCCCGGCCGTAGGCCATCAGCGCCGCAATATCGCGGCTGAGCGCGTCATCGGGCGCGGCTTCCGCCGTGTTTTCGTGCGGCAGATGCCGCGGCAGCGAGATACCGCCCGACACCACCGCGCCGGTCAGCACAAGAATGGCTGACGCGAGCGCATAACATAAAACTTCCATGAAAAACCTCCTTGTCAGAACCGCAGAAACTCTCCCACCTCGCAGTCATAGGCTGTCGGGGTGCTCGGGGCAGGCAGTTCGAAAACGGTCGCCGCGTAGCCGCGCAGCGCGTCGGGCGCGTGCGTCAGCTCATGCGGCGTGTTCGCCGTGTCAGACGGGTTGCGTCTGTCGTGCTGCAAAGCCGGCAGCGTGCGGATGAGATTGCGGCAGGTGTTGAAGATCGTGAGCCGCGGCCGCGCTTCGCCGTCCATGTCGCGCCGGGGCGCGAGCAGCTCGTGCAGCGCAAGCCATCCGGCTACGCGCTCGTTGCTCGACTTCTCGAAGCTGAGACCGCAGTCCGCGAACAGCTCGACCGCGCTCCTGCCGGTCTCCTGTCGGCGGTTCCACAGGTCGGGCGGCGCGAGCCGAACATCGATCTGCTCCCCGGACGCCTCGCAGGAGAGAATGCGCGCGGCGGCTTCCAAGATAATCAAACCGGGTTCATATAACTCTCTGTATACTGCGCTGCGCCCGTCCGGGCTCTGCGCGATCCACAGCGCCGCGAGCATATCCAGACCGTAATCGATCGTCAGATAGCGCCGCCACTCGCGTGGGATTTCGTGCGGCGGCACGACATGCAGGGTGGGGGAGAACTCGGAGAAATACCGTCCCTCGTCGAGCTCCCAGACGCCGTCGAGCAGCGCGCGCCTGTCGTGCACAGAGAGCAGCCGCAGGCGCTTTTCGTATCCTGCATCGGCTTTGCGCAGAAACGGATTGTCTGCGAGCCGCGCCGGAAGGAAAAGCCTCGTTTCGCCGTCGAACTCATGCATCTCGTCGGGCGGCATCGGGTCAATGTAGCGGCTCTTGACCCACTGATGGCCGATACCGCCCGGATTTGTGGTCGATTTGACCTGCTTGGGATACGGATTTGCGCCGCGGATGCGTGAGATGAGATAGGTGAACTGGCTTTCGGTGAAATGCGTCAGCTCGTCGAACCGGATCACATCGTACTCGGCGCTCTGGTATTTGGTCACGTCGCTCTCCGCGTCGCAGTACCCGAACTCAAGCGTCGAGCCGTTGATGAAATCCCATCGGTGCTCGCTGACCTTGTAGCTCGCGATGCGCTGCGGATAGAGCCGCATGGCCGCCGGAACGAGCGAGCGCTCGAGCTCGGGCATGGTGCGGCGCAGCATAAGCTGCCGCGAGCCGGGATAAACGACCGCGAACCGCAGTGCGTCGAGCAGCTGACCGTGGCTCTTGCCGCCGCCTGCCGCGCCGCCGAACAGCGTTTCAAACGCCTCCGACCGCATGAATGCGGCCTGTCTCGGCGTCACGCGGAATTCGCAGCTTCGTCCACCACGCGAAATACGATCTCGATCGGCGCTTTTTCCTGCTCCTCGCCGAGCATCACTCCCTTTCCGACCGTCCGGTCGAGGATTTCCTTGATCGCGCTCAGCCGGCTGTTCGCCGGGGCCTCCGAGTCGTCCGCGATCTCGTACAGCATCCGGATCAGTTCGTCCGGGTCGCTTTTTCTCTGCACAATGTCAACCACCTCCACAAAGAATGAATTCGGGAGGGAACCGGTCTGCCGTTCCGGCGTCCTCCTGTGAGCCATAGAATAGGAGCAGAACGCGGATTTGTCAAGAACAAATGTTCGATTTTCTTGTCAAGGTCAAAAGATTGACCATTTTTCACAGACAGGACGGTTTCTTGCGCCGCAGCCCTTGCAATTTATTGACCACTGCGGTATTCTGATATAGTATGGAAAAATGTCGTCGGGCGGCGCAGACACACACGCGCCCGGCTGGGGCGGCCGTCTGTCCGGCAGGCAGAACGGAGCGCATAAAGAAAAAGGGGAAAGGCTTATGAATAAAATCAAACTGATCGCGCTCGATCTCGACGGCACGGCGCTCACGCCGCAGAACAAGGTCGCCGCGGCCACGACCGACGCTGTGCGCCGCGCGAGAGAGGCCGGGGTCTACGTCGTGGTTTCGACCGGCCGCATCTGCGGCGAGGCGCGCGATTTCGCGATCGACCTCGACGCGGACGATCTGATGGTCACGTCGGGCGGCGCGACGCTCTCGAGCATTTCGGGCGAGGGCTGCACGATGCGCATGTCCATGCCGTGGGCGGCGGCGGTCCGCGCGGCGGCGGCGGTCGAGCGCATCGGCATGATCGCCATGATCTACGTCGGCGAGACGCTGCTCATCACGCCCTACGACGACCTCGGCTTCGGCGCCTACAAGACCAACGAGGGCTATCTGACCTCGAAAAAGGTGGTCCCGTCGGTCGCGGAGTATATCGCGGACAACCATCTGTCGGTCGACAAGATCTTCGTGCGCAGTCAGGACCCCGTGACGCTGCTGCGCACGCGCGCCATTCTGGAGCAGATCCCCGGCGTGCGCGTCATGAGCTCGGCCGCGGACAATCTGGAGGTCATCACCCCGGCCGCCGACAAGGGCACGGCGCTCGGCATGCTGTGCCGCGACATCGGCACCGACCTCGACCACGCCGCCGCCATCGGCGACAGCGAAAACGATTTTGAGATGCTGCGCGCGGTCGCGCTCCCCATCGCCATGGGCAATGCATCGAGCGAGGTCAAGGCGCTGTGCAGATGGGAGACCGACACGAACGCGGAGGACGGCGTCGCGCACGCGATCGACCGCATCCTTGCGCACAATAAAGCGTGTGACGCACAGGCAGAAAACCGCTGAAAACAGTGGAATTTGACACGTATTTATGTTATAATTAACCTGTCTCAAATTGCTTTGAAATAGGAGAGTCTACATTTTGGCTGCAAGAAAAACCACAAAACCAAAATCGGAAAAAAGCGCACCGCGCACGCGGAAAAAGGCGGAACCGGCACCCGAGGTGCAGGAGAGCGCCGGACTGAGCCGCGCGGCCTGGGGTGCGATCTGGGCAGGACTGGGCGTTCTGGCCCTTCTTGCGCTGCTGCCCATCGACGGCGCGCTGCTGCGCTGGCTGCACCGCTTCATCGGCGGCTTCATCGGCCGGGGCGGTCTGCTGCTGCCGTTTGCGCTGTTCGCGCTGAGCGCGCTGCTGTTCATGCGTCCGAAGGGACCGGTGCGCCTGCGCGGCGCGTGCATCGGCCTGCTGCCCGTCCTGTTCGGCGGCATCGTCCATGCCATTACCTGCGCAAATGAGTACGATTTTTCGATGAAAACCATACGGAACCTGCTGGAGACCGGCATGGAGAGCCATTCGGGCGGTCTGCTCTCGGGCATGCTGTACATCGTGCTCGAGTGGGCGCTGTCGAGCGCCGGCGCGCTGATCGTGCTGCTGCTGCTCGCGGTCGCCGCGATCATGGTCGCCTGCCGCATCACCCCGATGATGCTCATCGACATGTTCCGTCCGCCTGAGTACGAATACGAGGACGAAGAGGAGCGCGCACGCTATGAAGAGCCGGTGCAGCTGCCGAATGTGCACGAGGTCGCGCGCGAGATCAACGCCGCGCACGCGCAGAAGCGCGAGGAGCGCCGCGCACGCCGTCAGGCGTCCGACTTTGACATCCCGATCGACAGCGACCCGCCCGGCGAGGATAAGCCCGGCGGCGCGGTGCCACCGATCTATCCGCCCCACGAGGAGGGCAAGCCGCTCGCGCCGGACGAATACCTTCGCGGTCTGAAAAAGCCGCGCGAGGAGAAAAAGGAGACTAAGCCGGACAGCATCATGGATCTCGTGGCGAACCGCGCCGACGAGCCGGAGGACGAACCCGAAACCGAAGCGGCGCCTGCAGAGCCTGCAAAACCGGCGTCCAAGCCGAAAAAGGCCGAGAGCATCTCGGAGGATGAGCAGGCCGCGATGAACGACGCCATGGACGAGAGCCAGAAGGCGCCTGCGCCGGTCTACGCCTATCCACCGATCGACCTGCTGACGCAGGGCAAGCACGCCTCGATGGCCGGTGCGGAGAACGAGCTGCGCGAAAGCTCGGCCTGCCTGCTCGACACGCTCGAGTCGTTCAACATCGACGCGCAGATCATCGGCATCGTGCGCGGCCCGTCCGTCACCCGTTTTGAGCTGACCATTCCGCGCGGCATCAAGATCTCGCGCGTTTCCGCGCTTTCCGACGACATCGCGCTCGCGCTCGGCGCGGCGAACGTGCGCATCGCGCCCATCCCGGATAAATCCGCCGTCGGCATCGAGGTGCCGAACAAGACGGTCAACACGGTCTTTATCCGCGAGTGTATCGGCTCGAGCGCCTTCACGAACGCAAAGAGCCGCCTGTCCTTCGCCGTCGGCAAGGACATCACAGGCAAGCCGGTCATCGGCGACATCGCCAAGATGCCGCATATGCTGATCGCCGGTACGACCGGTTCCGGTAAATCGGTCTGCATCAACTCCATGCTGATCTCGCTGCTCTACAAATCGACCCCGGAGGAGGTCCGCCTCATCATGGTAGACCCGAAGATGGTCGAGCTGGGCAACTATAACGGCATTCCGCATCTGCTCATCCCGGTCGTCACCGACCCGAAGAAGGCAGCCGGTGCGCTCAACTGGGCGGTCGGCGAGATGGAGCGCCGCTACAAGCTGTTCGCGGATCATCAGGTGCGCAATCTGGTCGGCTATAACGACCTCATGCGCGCGGAGAAGGCGAAGGCGGAGGCCGCCGCTGCTGAGGGCGAGACCGCGACGACCGAGCAGTATCAGGTGCTGCCGCAGATCGTCATCGTCATCGACGAGCTGGCCGACCTCATGATGGTCGCGGCGAAGGAAGTCGAGAACTCGATCTGCCGCATCGCGCAGAAGGCGCGTGCCGCAGGCATGCACCTCGTTGTTGCAACGCAGCGTCCGTCCTCGGACGTCATCACCGGCATCATGAAGGCGAACATCCCGTCGCGCATCGCGTTCGCGGTTGCCAGCCAGATCGAGTCGCGTATCATTCTGGACACCACCGGCGCAGAAAAGCTGATCGGCAAGGGCGATATGCTCTACGCGCCGCTCGGCGAGGGCAAGCCGCTGCGCGTGCAGGGCTGCTTCATCTCGAATGAGGAGATCGAAAGCGTCATCGAAAAGATCAAGGAGACCAGCACTGCTGAGTACAGCGAGGAGATCCTTGAGCACATCGAGCGTCAGGCGGAGCAGGCCGACAGCAAGGGCGGCGGCTCGACCGGCGACCCGGGCGAGGATGAGGACGAGATGATCGAAGAGGCGATCGACGTCATCATGGACAGCCATCAGGCGTCCACATCCATGCTCCAGCGCCGTCTCAAGCTCGGCTATTCGCGTGCCGCGCGCATCATCGACCAGATCGAGGAACGCGGCATCATCGGCCCGTTCGAGGGCTCCAAGCCGCGCCAGATCCTCATTTCGCGCGAGGAGTGGCAGGAGATGAAGCTGCGGCGGAACATGCCGATCGAATAAAAATCAGTAAACAATAAGCCACTGTGTGTTTTTATGGAGGTTTTTACTATGAAAAAGATCAATATTGCAGAGCAGTCCTTCAACCCGTTCGAGCTGATCGGCAAGGACTGGATGCTGATTTCCGCAGGCACGGCGGAAAAGTGGAACACGATGACCGCAAGCTGGGGCGGCGTCGGCGTGATGTGGGGCAAGCCGAGCGCGACCTGCTACATCCGTCAGTCCCGCTACACCAAGACCTTTGTCGACGACTCTGAGTACTTCACGCTGACCGTACTCAAGGACGGCTGCCGTGATGCGCTCAATCTGCTCGGCTCGAAGTCCGGCCGCGACATGGATAAGATGCACGAGAGCGGCCTGACCCCGGTCATGGTCGAGGGTCAGCCGACCTTCGAGGAGGCCAAGCTGGTCCTCATCTGCCGCAAGGCGTGCAAGACCTTCATCGCTCCGGACGACATGACCGCAGAGAACAACGAAAAGTGGTACGGCGACCGCGATTATCACACTATGTACATCGGCGAGATCGTCGCAGCATACGAGGCGTAACCCCTGCGCGCCGAGAGGCGCAAAGCATTTCTTTGGAGGCAAAGTTTCCGTGAAAAAAAGACTGCTCAGCCTGCTTCTGTCGGCGGCGCTGCTGTGCGGCGCGCTCCCGACCGCCTTCGCAGGCTACGAAAATTTCACACCCAAGACCACCTACACCGACGGGCGGTTCTCTGACGTTTCCTCGTCCGACTGGTTTTACGAGAACGTCCGCGCGTCCTACGAGTACGACCTCATCAACGGCTATAACGACGGAAAATTTCACCCGGACGACAATCTGACCATCGCGCAGGCGGTCAAGCTCGCCGCCTGCCTCAACAGCCTGTACAGCAGCGGCACGGCGGACTTTTCCGCCACGACGCCGTGGTATCAGACCTATGTTGACTACGCGCGCCGCAACGGAATCCTGACTGCGGCGTTCGCGGACTATAACGCGCCGGCGAGCCGCCGGGAGTTTGCGACCATCCTTGCCGGGGCGCTGCCGCGCGGCGCGCTCCAGCCGATCAACAGCATCGCAGACGACGCGATCCCGGATGTTTCCTCTTCGGCGGAGGGCGCGGACGCGATCTATCTGCTCTACCGCGCAGGCGTGCTGACCGGCTCGAACGGCGGTCAGTTCAAGCCGGACGATACCATCCGCCGCAGCGAAGCGGCCGCCATCCTCACGCGCATGGCGGTGCCGAGCCTGCGCCAGAGCGTCGACATCGACCCGGGTGAGAAGCCGGAAAACGTGCTTTCGGCGAGCGAGATCCTCGAAAAATGCGGCCCGGCGGTGTTCAAGCTGACGAGCTATGACGCGCGCGGCAACCTGCTCGGCATGGGCAGCGGCGTGGTGCTCTCCGCGAGCGGCGACGCCGTCACCTGTGGCCATCTGGTCAACGGCGTGGCGCGTCTCGTTGCGGAAATGGCGGACGGCACCAAGCGCGAGGTCAGCATCTACGCGCTCGACGCGGACTCCGACATCGCGCACATCCGCGTTGTCGGCACCGGCCTGCCGTATCTGGAGACCGCGGACAGCCCGTCCACGGGCGACATCGTGTACGCGCTCGGCTATCCGGGCGGCGGCGCGGAAAAGGTGACGGAGGGCAAGGTGCTCGACGACTCGAACGGGGACTATCTGGTCCCGATGATCGAGACGACCGCCTCTGTCGTCAGCGGCAACTCGGGCGGCGCGCTCATCGACGGACAGGGCCGCGTTGTCGCGGTGACGGTCAGCAGCCGCACCGGCGGCAGCAGCTCGTTCTCGGTGCCGCTCTCGGTCCTCGACAAGCTTCAGGGCAGCACCGCCGTTACCCCGGCGGAGTATTCGCGCACGCACAAGCCGGACAGCAGCAAGTGCTACAATAATCTGTATCCGGTGCCGGATTTCGGCACGATCAGCGGCGCATCGCTGTTTGCGACCTCGCGCGACCGCGGCACGACCTGCTTCTACTACGCGCTGAGCGAGCTCCCCGACCTCGACCATCAGCTGCTGCGCTACTACGCGGCGCTCGGTGAAAACACGTTCTACCAGTTCAATGAAAGCTCGTTCACCTCGTCGGCAGGCTATCTCCTGTCGGTCAAGCTGTACGAGACCACGTGGGAGGGCACCGACGTCCTCGGCGTGTTCGTTTCGGGCATGCAGACCAGCTGAACGGCCGAAAAATAACATAATCAAAAGCGAGAGGACGCAAAAAACTGCGTCCTCTTTCTTTTGCGAAAACCTGTCTTTACAAGCGGTTCTTTCCTGTGCTATAATGGTAAAAAGCTGAAAAATAAAAAGCTTTTACTTGTGCATGATATACAAAAGGAGTGACCGTTATGGCAAACCGCATGTTCGGCAATTCGCAGATCCTTGCCTGGCTGCAATATTATTCGGATAATACGCAGATCGACCTCGAAAAGGTAAAAATTCTCGATATTACGCGCAAAAATAAAAACCTGATCCCGACGGTCGAGTCGAACGACGCGGTGCTCGTGTTCACCGAGGCAGGCCACGCGGACATCTTTTACCGCATGTGGAGCGCCGGTCTGGGCGAGTGCGATGTCTGGTACAACACCGGCTCGGAGCCCTCCGGCCCGATCGAGCACAGCAAGCTCAAGAACATGATCGACCGCGGCATCAATGCCTCTGCGGCCATGCTCGTGCTCAATCCGAACGCGCGCTCGACCTACAAGATCGGCATGCACAACACGAGCTTTTCGCGCGGCTCCATCCACTACGTCGGCAGCGAGATTCGCGCCGTCATCCTCAACAAGATGCACATGGCGTCCGATGACACGGTCTGCATCATTTCGGGTGAGTCCATCGCCGTCGAGGCTGCGCTCATCGCAGGCGAGGGAACGGTCATTGCGGTCGAGTACAACAGAAACGACCGCCGCACGATGGAGGAGAATATCGAGCAGTTCGGTCTGAACAACATCACGATCATCGACCATGTGGACGACGAGAGTATGAAGGATCTGCCGGTTCCCTCGATCGCCATGCTCGTCGCGAGCGCGAGCATGGAGCAGGAGATCGCCTGCCTGCTGCGCCTCAATCCGCACATGGAGTTCGTCATCTACACGCTTGACTTCCGCTGCGCCGCTGCGCTGCCTGACCTGTTCACAAAGCTCGGCATCGGCGAGACCGAGGTCATCCAGATTTCGGTTTCCAAGATGAACGCCAAGCATAATTTCGAGGCCGAGCCTGCACCGTGGCTCATCACGGGCCGCGCCGGAGTTTGACATTTTCTTAACCTTGTCCGCCACAGAAAAACATCTGTTTTTGTGCGAAATGACGATTGACAGCGGCTGGACATTTTCCTATAATAGTGACAGTGGAACGCAAAACGGCGAAAAATGCCGAAAAATGCGTTCTGTGCACAATTTCATCCATGAAAGATGATGATGGAGACAGTACGTTCCGATGACCGAACGCGAAGCGAGCCGGGGTATGGTGAAAGCCCGGTGCAAGTAGGACGGGACCGAATATCACTCCGGAGTTGCAGCCCGAACCTTTCTTTCCGGGAAACAGTAGGTGCTGACGGCAGCTTTGACGTTATAAAAGCCGCGTATGTCGGTACGCAGTAACGGGTGGTCAAACGAATGGCTGATAATCGAGCTTTCGTCCCTTTACGGGGATGAAAGCTCGTTTTTTGTTGTTCCGGCAAGAAAAAACAAGAAGGATACAGGAGGAAACAGCATGAAGAACATGGTCGAGATCCGCTGGCATGGCCGCGGCGGTCAGGGCGCAAAGACCGCATGCCTGCTGCTCGCGGACGCGGCGTTTGCGTCGGGCAAGTATGTGCAGGGCTTCCCGGAGTACGGCCCGGAGCGCATGGGCGCGCCGATCACTGCCTACAACCGCATTTCTGACGAGAGATGCACCATTCATTCGAACATTTACAACCCGGATTACGTCGTTGTCGTTGACGAGACGCTGCTCCAGTCGGTGGACGTCACGCACGGCCTGAACCCGGAGGGCGCGATCGTCATCAATACCCATAAGTCCCCGGACGAGGTCCGTCCGCTGCTGCGCGGCTACGAGGGCAAGGTATACACCCTCGACGCCCGTGCGATCTCCGAGCGCACGCTCGGCAAGTATTTCCCGAACACCCCGATGCTCGCTGCGATCGTCAAGGTCAGCGGCGTGCTCGACCCGTGGCGCTTTGTTTCCGACATGGAGACCTCGTTCAAGCATAAGTTCGCGACCAAGCCGCAGGTCATCGCAGGTAACATGGAATGTCTGACCCAGTCGCTCAAGGAGGTGCGCGGATAATGGCTAAGTGTGCAAAGGATATCAACGAACAGTCCCCGTGGCAGGAGCTGACCCCGGGCGGCGAGATCTATGAGGGCGGCACCGCGCGCATGACCATCACCGGCGAGTGGCGTGCGAACATCCCGGTCTGGGATCCTCAGAAGTGCAAGCAGTGCCTGCTGTGCGCGCCGTTCTGCCCGGACGCTTCCATCCCGGTAACGGACGGAAAGCGCGGCGAGTTTGACTTCGATCACTGCAAGGGCTGCGGCATCTGCTGGAAGGTGTGCCCCTTCGGCGCGATCGACTTTGTAAAGGAGGAAAAGTGATGAGCATTCGTGAGCGTATTTCGGGCAACGAAGCAGTTGCCTACGCAATGCGTCAGATCAACCCGGACGTATTTGCGGCTTTCCCGATCACTCCCTCTACCGAAATTCCGCAGTATTTTGCGCAGTACGTCGCAAACGGTCAGGTAGACACCGAGTATGTCACCGTCGAGTCCGAGCATTCCTCCATGTCGACCTGCATCGGTGCGGAGGCGGCAGGCTGCCGCGCGGTAACGGCTACCTCCTCCTGCGGCCTCGCGTTCATGTATGAGCTGCTGTACGTTGCGGCTTCCTCCCGTCTGCCGATCACGCTCGCGTGCGTCAACCGCGCGCTGACCGGCCCGATCAACATCAATAACGACCATTCCGACTCCATGGGTGCGCGCGACGCAGGCTGGATCCAGCTCTACGCCGAGAACAATCAGGAGGCTTACGACAACTACCTTCAGGCGATGCGCATCGCGGAGACCCCGGACGTCCGCCTGCCGATCATGGTATGTCAGGACGGCTTCATCACCTCGCACGCGGTCGAGAACATCGAGCTCGAGGAGGATGAGGCGGTCAAGAAGTTCGTCGGCGAGTACAACCCCGAGCATGCCCTCATCGGTCGCGAGACGCCGCTCGCCGTCGGCCCGTATGACGTTTCTCCGTACTACATGGAGCACAAGGTGCAGCAGGCCGAGGCAATGAAGAACGCCAAGAAGGCGATCCTCGACGTTGCAGCGGACTTTGAAAAGACCTTCGGCCGCAAATACGGCTTCTTCGAGGAATACCGCATGGAGGACGCAGAGGTCGCGATCGTGCTCATCGGCTCGACCGCAGGCACCGCCAAGGCGTGCATCGATCAGCTGCGCGCAGCCGGCCGCAAGGTCGGTCTCGTCAAGCTGCGCGTGTTCCGTCCGTTCCCGGGCGAGGAGCTTGCAGCGGCGCTCAGCCATGTCAAGGCAGTCGCCGTCATGGACAAGAGCGAGGGCTTTTCCGCGTGCGGCGGCCCGATCTACGCAGAGACCTGCGCGGCGTGCTACGCGCTCGAGGAGCGCCCGATCATGGTCAACATCGTCTACGGTCTGGGCGGCCGCGACGTTGCGACCGGCGACATCGCGCGCGTATTTGACCACCTGTTCCTGCTCGTGAACAACGGCGGCAAGGGTCCGAAGTATATCCACATGGGTCAGCGCAGCAGCGCACCGGAGGTGTTCTGAAATGGCATATAATCATAAAGTTGAACTTTCCAAGCCGGAGCGTTTCGTCGGCGGCCATCGTCTGTGCGCAGGCTGCGGCGCAGGTCTGGTCTGCCGCGGCATGATGCGCGCCCTCGATGAGGGCGACAAGGCGGTCATCTGCAACGCGACCTCCTGCCTCGAGGTTTCCTCCTTCCTGTATCCGTTCACCGCATGGGAGGACTCCTACATCCACTCCGCCTTCGAGAACGCGGCAGCGACCTGCGGCGGCGTCGAGGCAGCCTACAACGTCCTCAAGCGCAAGGGCAAGATCGACGATACCTACAAGTTCCTCGCCATCGGCGGCGACGGCGGCACCTACGACATCGGCTTCCAGTCGCTCTCCGGCGCGATGGAGCGCGGCCACAACATGGTATATTTCTGCTACGACAACGAGGCGTACATGAACACCGGCATTCAGCGTTCGTCCTCCACGCCGCGCTTCGCGAGCGCGACCACCACGCCGGCAGGCTCCTGCTCGGTCGGCAAGAAGCAGAACAAGAAGGACCTGACCGAGATCATGGCGGCGCACAACATCCCGTATGTTGCGCAGACCACCTTCCTCGGCAATTTCAAGGACTTCCACGAGAAGGCGCACCGCGCCATCTATACGGAGGGCCCGGCGTTCGTCAATGTCATGTCTCCGTGTCCGCGCGGCTGGCAGTATCCGACCGAGATGCTCCCGGAGATCTGCAAGATGGCAGTCGAGACCTGTGTCTGGCCGCTGTACGAGATCATCGACGGCGAGTGGCATCTGAACTACATGCCGAAGAAAAAGCTGCCGGTCGAGGAGTTCATGAAGCTTCAGGGCCGCTTTAAGCACTGCTTCAAGCCGGGCAACGAGTGGACCATCGAGGCAGCGCAGCAGTACGTAGACGAGAAGTGGGAAAAGCTCCTCGCACGCTGCGGAAAATAAGCTGTCGCGAAACTGCGTTTCGCCGACAAGCTGTGTTCTGACTGCGCAGAACACGGACGTCCGAAAGTTCCCATGCGGAAACTTTCTCCCTCTTAAAGTAAAAAAACCGAGG
>CAVIRF010000030.1:0-18261 GCA_963645185.1 Coprococcus eutactus
AGCGTGTTCAACGCAATCTTGGTGTCCTGACACCGATGGAAAAACACGCAATTTGTCTCGCTGCATAAAAAGCGGCCAGCAACTCATGGCTGCTGGCCGGGAAAACTTTAATTTTTTTCACTGTCCTCTTGACGGGTAGCGGTTCAAAAACGGCAGTGCACTCTTTTTCTTTGTCAGGAATGTGAAAAAACGGTTGAAATCCCGGCGTATTTTCGGTAAAATGATTGTAGAGTAAAAGAGATATGAACGGAGCTGCAAAACGCTCCTGTTGAAAGCCGCCCCGGCGACACGAAGAAAAACAGAAGAGAAAAGAGATAAAAAATGGCAGTTACTTTGGTAGAAATCGCCTCGCTCGCAGGCGTATCGCGCGGCACGGTTGACCGCGCCCTCAACAATCGCGGCCGCGTGGACCCCGAGGTCGCGGAGCGCGTGCGCCGCATCGCCGCCGAGCTCGGCTATCGCCCCAACCGTGAGGGCCGTCTGCTCGCGCTCGCGAAAAACCCGATCAAGATCGGCATCATCGTCCAGTCGGTCGAGACCATGTTCATGCACATGGTCTTTGAGGAGGTCATGCGCACACAGGCGCAGCTGACCACGCCCGGCGCGGAGATCTACGTGCGTCCTATTCAGGGCGTCGATGCAGAGCGGCAGCTCGCCGCGATCGACGAACTCGTTGCGCTCGGCGTGAACGGACTGGCGCTGTCCCCGGCAGAGGATGTGCGTGTGCGCGCACGTGTGATGGAGCTGTCGTCCAAGGTCCCGGTCGTGACCTTTAACACCGACCTGCCCGAGTCGGGCAGACTGTGCTACGTCGGCCCGGACAACTACGCCTTTGGCCGCGCGAGCGCCGGTCTGATGAACCTCCTGCTCGCCGGAAAGGGCAGCGTGCTCGTGGTCGGTGGTCAGGAGAACAACCTTGCGCACCGTCAGCGCGTCGACGGCTTCCGCGACGAGGCCGAGTCCCAGTTCCCGGGTCTCGAGCTGCTCCCGACCGAGAACTGCGGCGACGATCAGAAGCTCGCCCACGACATCGTGTGCCGCGCGCTGCGCGAGCATCCCGATCTCGGCGGCGTGTACATCTCGGTAAACGGCCAGATCGGCGCGTGCGAAGCGCTGACCGAAATGGGCGCGGCAGGCCGCGTCCGCCTGATCTGCCACGACCTGATCCCGGCGAACATCGAGAACGTCCGCCGCGGCGTGATCGACTTCCTGATCGATCAGGACGCACATATGCAGGGCAACCGCCCGACCGAGCTGCTGCTCGATTATTTGCTCTGCGGCGACAAGCCGGAGAGCGAGCGCATCCTCGCGCACATCGACATCCGCAACCGATACAACGTCTGAAAGAGGTAAAAATGCACGAAATTCCGCTGCCGCACGGCATATTGACGCACTTTCCTGCCGCAGGCACGAACAAAACAGCGATTATCCTGTGTCCGGGCGGCGGCTATGAGCACTGCTCCATCCGGGAGGGCGCTCCGGCAGGCCGCGCGTTTGCGCGCCGCGGCATTGAGGCCTTCGTGCTGCGGTACGACTGCGCACCGGCGCCGCTCGGTACCCGGCCGCTCGCCGCTCTTTCGGCGGCGGTGCAGTGGGTGCGCGCGCACGCGGAGCAGTACGGCGTTTCGTCGCAGCGCATCGCGGTGGGCGGCTTTTCCGCTGGGGCGCACCTTGCAGGCCTGCATGCGGCGGTGTGGAACCGTGCGCAGTGGTATCCGCAGGGGACAGACCTCGCGCTCCATCGCCCGAACGCCGCCGTGCTGTGCTATCCGGTCGTGACGGCCGGTGCGTTCGCCCATCGCGGCAGCTTTGCACAGCTCGCAGGCGATGATGTGGAAAAACAGCAGGCGTTCTCGCTCGAAAAGCTGGTGTCGCCCGACATGCCGCGCACGTTCCTCTGGCACACGCTGACCGATGAGACCGTACCGGTCGAAAATTCGCTGCTGCTCGAAAGTGCGCTCCGAAAAGCAGGAGTTTCGCACGAAATGCACCTGTTTCCGCACGGCGTGCATGGTCTCGCGCTGGCAGATCTTGAGACGTCGGACATCGAAAAAGGCCGCCTGCCCGACCGCCATATCGCTCGGTGGCTGGCGCTCTGCGCGGAATGGCTGAACGAATAAAAAGGAGAGAATTTATGTCGTCCAACACAGCCAATATGGTTGTTTTCGTCCTCATGGTGCTGCTGCCGCTCGCGGCCGTGCTTGCGCTGGAGGTGTTCCTGTCGCGCCGCCCGAGATGGTGGCCGGGACTCGTCCTGCCGTGCTCGGTGACGCTCGGCGCGTTCAACATGATACGCTCGATGACGCTCAGCATCCTCACCGCGCAGCCGACGCTCGGCGGCGGCATCCTGCATGCCGGACTGTTCATTCTGGCGTGCCTCGTGCCGAGTGCAGCTCTGTTCGCCATCTACTTCGTGAACCGGAAAAAGGTGCAGCAAAAGTACACGGAAAACGAAAAAAAGTAAAAGAAATCCCACTCGCGGTGAATACCGGAGTGGGATTTTTCATGCAAAAACCTTTCGATACGCGAGGGCAAGATAGTCACCTGCGGCGAGCGTCACTTCCTTGGAGGCGACAGCCTTGTCGGCGAGCGTCACGATCCACGCGATGCGCGTGCGCGGAATGGGCGCGAGGGGGAACATGTGCCGCGCGATGGCCTCGCACTCGCGGTCGGACAGACCGAAAATGCGCTTTGCCCGGGCGGCGGCAATGTGACCGTGGATGAAGCCGTGCATGTGTGTCAGCCGCCTGAAACCGGAATAATGGTGCACAAAACGGCGGAAACGCTCGCTGTGCCAGTCGTAGCCGAAGAAATCGTGCAGCAGCGCCGCGCGGACGACCGATGCGGTCTCCTCCTCGGAAAGATGCAGCGCGCACGCAATGCGGTAGGCGGCGCGCGTTACGGCAAGCGAGTGGTCGTAGACCGTGTTCGCAGGTCCGTGGTGCTCAAAGGAGCGCAGCTTCTGAAAGCGCGGATCGTTCAGGATCGCGCCTGCATATCGTTCGATCTCATTCTGACCCATCGGAAACACCTCCTATAAAACGGGAACACAGGTCCTTTTCTGCCTTTATTATATGCGCGAAACGCCGAAAAATCAAGAGGCAGAATTTGAAGATATTGTGAAAATTATACAGCGGCTGCCGTGCCTCAGTAGTCGAGCGCGCGGACTTCGGCCGGCTGGCCGTCTGCGCCGTAAAACGTCACGCTGCCGCTGCTCCGCGGCAGGACGAGCGCGAACGGCTGCGTGCTGTCGAGCTCGATGGTGCGCGTTTCGGTTCCGCTGTCAATGACCGCGCGGTCGATCTGCTGCGCGTTCATCGAAATATAGGCGGTCTCGGGGCGGTCCTCCACCGTAAAGGCCGCGACGAAATCCGAAATCTCGAACAGACTGCCGCATGAGCGGAAAAACCAGCCGGAGTTGAAGAAACGGTGCGCTTCGCGGTCGATATAGAGCGCGAAAACGTAGTCGCTGTGGTCGGGAGCGTATGCAATTCCGGCGGCGGTCGTGTCACCGGCGCTGGTCTGCACCGTCCAGCCGTCCGGGATAGACTGACTCGTGCGCATATCCTGCTCGAGCTGGTCGGTGGGGATACCGACATCGCGATTGACGTAGAGCACGCCGACCGTGACGCCGCACACGAGGAGCACCGCGAGCGCGATGCGCAGCAGAATGGGAAGCCTGTGTTTCATGATCTCCGCCTCCTTTATGGGGATTTTCTGCCTTCATTATACCGGAAAAGGAGCTGCAGGTAAAGAAAAAATCAGCCGCATTTCCGAAGAAACACGGCTGAAAAAAGTCAGTCAAGCGGCGGCGTATCAAGGATCATCTGCCGGTACGGCAGACCCTCGAAGCCGAGCATGGTGTACAGCGCGGCGGCGCGGACGTTGCTCTCGGTCACTTCGAGGCGGTAGCGCGCGGCGGTGTTGTATTTTTCGTGCACGGCGGCAATCATGCGGCTGCCGATGCCCTTGCCGCGCTTTTCGTCGTCTACCATCAGCTCATCGAGCCAGACGCACAGGCCGCCGGCCTCGTTCGACCACGTGAGCGCGAGCAGGCAGTACGCGCAGGGCGTGCCGTCGTCGTCCTCAGCGATCAGGCAGTCCGCGTAGGGCGTGCCGTGCATGAGCAGCTCGAACGTGCGCTCTGCGTTCTGCTGGGGGATTTCGTGGTCGCAGGCCGGGGTGCGGTAGAAGGCGTGACAGCGGTCGATGAAAAATTCGCGGTCGGATTTTTCAATGGAACGAATGCGCATGGGGAGGTTCCTTTCAGATCTGGTCGAGCGCCTGCTTGAGGTCGGCGATGATGTCCTCGACGTTCTCCAGACCGACCGAGATGCGCACCATGCCCGGCTCGATGCCTGCGGCGACAAGCTGTTCGTCGGTCAGCTGGCGATGGGTCTCGGAAGCCGGATGCAGCACGCAGGTGCGGATGTCGGCAACGTGAACCTCATTGCACGCGAGCTTCAGGCTGTCCATGAACTTCATCGCCGGCGCGCGGCCGCCCTTGATGTCGATGGACATGACGCCCGAGGTGCCGAGCGGCAGATACTTCTTCGCGCGCTCGAAGTGCTCGTTGCCCGGCAGGGCAGGGTAGCGGACGGAGGAGATCTTGTCGCTGGACTCGAGGAACTTCGCGACGGTCAGCGCGTTCTCGCAGTACTGCTTCATGCGGACCGGCAGGGTCTCGAGACCCATGTTGAGCAGGAAGGCGGAGTGCGCGGAGGGGTAGCAGCCGAAGTCGCGCATCAGCTGCATGCGAGCCTTGATGATGTAGGCCATCGCGCCGAACTCACGGGTGTAGACGACGCCGTGGTAGCTCTCGTCCGGCTCGGTGAAGTCCGGGAACTTGCCGGAAGCGGCCCAGTCGAATTTGCCGCTGTCGACGATAACGCCGCCGCCCTGTACCGCGTGGCCGTCCATGTACTTGGTCGTGGAGTGAACGACGATGTCCGCGCCCCACTCGAACGGGCGGCAGAGGACCGGCGTTGCGAACGTGTTGTCCACGATGAGCGGAACGCTGTTCTTATGCGCGATGTTCGCCCACTTTTCAATGTCGAACACGGTCAGGGCCGGGTTGGCGAGAGTTTCGCCGAAAACAGCCTTGGTGTTCGGCTTGAACAGCTTCTGGATCTCCTCCTCGTCCGCCTCAGCGTCCGCCCAGATGCACTCGATGCCGAGCTTTTTGAGGGTAACGCCAAACAGGTTGATCGTGCCGCCGTAGATGGTGGAAACCGCGATGAAGCTGTCGCCTGCGGAGCAGAGGTTGAGGATGGAGAGCAGGGAAGCGGCCTGACCGGAGGTGGTCAGCATCGCGCCGACACCGCCCTCGAGGGAGGCAATCTTCTTTTCCACCGCGTCGCAGGTCGGGTTGGCAAAACGGGAGTAGATGCACTCCATCGGCATGTCGAACAGGGACGCGATCTTTTCGGTCGAGTCGAAGCGGTAGGTGGTGGACTGAACGATGGGCATAACGCCGGGACCGCCGTTTTCCGGCTTGTAGCCTTCATGCAGGCATTTTGTTTCGATTTTCATAATAAACTACCTTTCTTCTAGGATTTAAAGCATAATAATCTTCAATTATTGTAACACGGAGGGGGTAAGCGGTCAAGCCCGAAGAGTCCCTTCTATCTCTGCCCTCGGCAGAGGGTTTATCTCCGCCGATACAGCGGAGAGCCGCTGGAGGCGAAAACAGTCCCATTCCGGGGCTCGGAGAAATGGCCGCCTACGGCGGCCGGGGGTGTCGGTGCCCACCGACGGGGGCAAAAGGGGGAAAGTGCACCGTATGGTTCCCTTTCCCCCTCTTGACTCCCCCAAACCCTCCTTCGGACGCGACGCCCTTTGGTTGCGCGTCTAAATGCGAGGGGCCCACAGATGTGTTTGGTGCTCCACAGGGTTATCGCTTGATCGAAGCGGAGCTTTTCGCAGCGACGGGGAAAACGCTCTGCACTGGATGGCCGCGCACTGTTATGCGCGGCAGATTACGCAAAGTGAATTCAGGGCGGCCATGCGTCCCATAAGCATACCGACGCACGGAACCGAGCCCCCGTAACCCCGTTTAGCCGCGAATGCTATGCTGAGCGGCTTAAAGGAAGGTAAGGGGAGTCAAGAGGGGACAGGAAACCATGTTTGGTGTCCTGTCCCCTTTTGCCCCTGCCGTGGGCACGGAATCCCCCGGCCGCCGAAGGCGGCCAATGCCCACGCCCTCCGAGGGCGTAAAGTCTCGCCTCCAGCGGCGAGCCGCTGTATCGGCGGAAGGGTTGCCCTCTGCTGAGGGTAAGGAAAATAGGGACAGCAAAAACTCCGAATTGACACTTGCTGAAAAGGGTGAGCTATTTTATAATTGAGATAAACACATTGGAGGAATTTCTATGACAGACGAAAAAATCGCGCGTATCAACGCGCTTGCCAAAAAGGCAAAGGCCGAGGGCCTTACCGATGCGGAGAAGCAGGAGCAGCAGGCGCTCCGCGCGGAATATATCGCGGATTTCCGCAAAAGCCTCAAGAGCCAGCTGGACAACACGGTCGTTATCAATCCCGACGGCACTTCTTACAAGCTTCGTCAGGACAAGGACAAAAAGTGATGCACCTGCCGGGGTATGCGGCGCGCGCGGTCGAGCGTCTGGAACAGGCCGGGTTTGAGACATGGGCGGTCGGCGGCTGCGTGCGCGACAGCCTGCGCGGCGTCCGGCCGCACGACTGGGATTTGTGCACGGCGGCGCAGCCGGACGAAATGCTGCGCGTTTTCGAGGGCGAACAGGTCATCGAGACCGGTCTCAAGCACGGTACGCTGACCGTCATGATGGACGGCAATCCGCTCGAGATCACGACCTATCGCACGGACGGCGGCTACTCGGACGGCCGTCACCCGGACGGCGTGCGCTTCGTGCGCAGCATCCGCGAGGATCTTGCGCGGCGCGATTTTACGGTCGGCGCGATGGCGTGGCATCCGGAACGCGGACTTTTTGACCCGTTCGGCGGTCAGAATGACCTGAAAAACCGCATTCTGCGTGCGGTCGGCGACCCGGATACGCGCTTCACCGAGGATGCGCTGCGCATTCTGCGCGGCGTGCGCTTCGCGTCCGAGCTCGGCTTTGCTATCGAGGAGAACACCGCTGCGGCGATGCGGCGGCAGCTCGGCCGCCTTTCCTGCGTCGCGGCGGAGCGCGTGCGTGAGGAGCTGACGCGGCTGCTGTGCGGCCGGTGGGCGCAGCGCACGCTCCTGAAGTATAACGACATCGTCGGCGCGGCGCTGCCCGAGCTCGTGTCGATGTTCGGCTGCACGCAGGACAATCCCCATCACTGCTACGACGTCTGGGGACACACTGTCCGCGCGGTCGGGCAGGTTCCGCCCGAACCCTGCCTGCGGTGGGCAATGCTGCTGCACGACAGCGGCAAACCGGCCTGCAAGACAGTCGATGAGCAGGGCATCGGCCACTTTCGCGGCCACCCGAAGCACAGCCGCGCGATTGCGAGCGAGCTGCTGCCGCGCCTGCGGTTCTCGAAGGAGGACACCGAACGCATTCTGCTGCTCGTCGAGCAGCACGACCGTCCGCTCGGGGAGAGCGAAAAGCTCGTCCGCCGCAGCCTTGCACGCCTCGGAGAGGCGCGGTTTCGCGACCTGCTGATGATAAAAAAAGGCGACGCGGTGGGGCAGAACACGCAGCCGTGGGACGCCGGCACGCTGTGCGCGACCGAAAAGCTGCTGAACGAGGTGCTGCGGCAGAACGCCTGTCTGTCCCTGCGGCAGCTCGCGGTGAACGGACACGACATGCAGCCGCTCGGCCTCAGTGGTGCGGTCATCGGGGAGATGCTGCGGTATCTTCTGGATGCGGTGCTCGACGACGAGAGCCGGAACGAACGGGAGACCCTGCTGCGGCTCGCCCGAACGAAAATGGAGGAAGAACATGGACAACATAGACAATAAAGAGCTGTTTCTCTCGACCTTTCGCAAGAATGTGCAGCGTCCCGGCGCGGAAAAGCTGCTCGCTTGGATGGAGACGACCGATTTCTTCACTGCGCCTGCTTCGACGCGCTATCACGCGGCGTATGAAGGCGGCCTGCTCGACCATTCGCTGAACGTCTACAACGTGCTCATTTCCAAGCACTTCGACCCGGCGTCCGACGACATCGAGAGCTTTACGATCGCGTCGCTCCTGCACGACCTGTGCAAGGCCGGCTTTTACAAGACTGAACTGCGCAACCGCAAAAACGACCGCGGTGAGTGGGAAAAAGTACCGGTATACACGATTGACGACCAGTTCCCCTACGGCCACGGTGAGAAAAGTGTATATCTGATCGAGCGCTTCATGCGCCTGCGCACCGAGGAGGCCATGGCCATCCGGTGGCACATGGGCGGCTTTGACGAGTCGGTCAAGGGCGGCAGCTTCGCCCTCGCGCACGCCTTTGAGAAGTATCCGCTTGCGGTGAAACTGCATCTTTCCGATCTGGAAGCAACCTATCTGCACGAAAACAGGAGCGAATGAACATGAAAACCCGTACTTTTACCCTTGAAACCGGACGGCAGGGATATTATGACATCACGCGGACCGTGCGCGAAACCGTGCGCGAGTCGGGGGTTCAGAGCGGCATCGCGGTCGTTTTCTGTCCGCATACGACTGGCGCGATCACGATCAACGAGAATGCCGACCCGGACGTAAAGCACGATCTGACGCTTGGCTTTGACGCGGCGTTCCCTGACCGCGCTGCCTTTCAGCACGCCGAGGGCAACTCGGACGCGCATCTGAAATGCTCGACCGTCGGCGCGAGCGAGACCATCCTCATCGAGGACGGAAAGCTGCTGCTCGGCATCTGGCAGGGCATCTATTTCTGCGAGTTCGACGGTCCGCGCACGCGCAGATATTTCGTGAAAGTCATGGAGGACAAAGGCTGACGCTTGCATTTATCCGAGCTGTCTGCTATGATAAAGAAAAATATACCAACCCAAAGGAGAAAATGTCATGGAAGCACTGGAATGTATCAAAACGCGCCGCAGCGTGCGTAAATTCACCGATGAACCGGTAACTCGTGAGCAGCTCGCAGAGGTCGTCGCCGCCGCAGCCTATGCGCCGAGCTGGAAGAATACGCAGACCGCGCGCTATAACGTAGTCACGAACAAGGAGAAGATCGCGCTCCTCGCATCCGACTGCATGATGGGCTTCGCCTATAACCAGAAGACCGCATCCCACGCACCGGCGCTTGTCGTTCTGACGACGATCACCGGACGTTCCGGCTTTGAGCGCGACGGCAGCTTCTCGACCTCCAAGGGCACGCACTGGCAGTCGTTCGACGCAGGCATCGCCGCTGAGGCGTTCTGCCTTGCTGCGCATGCGCACGGTCTCGGCACGGTCATCATGGGCATTTTCGAGGAAAGCGAAGTACGCAAGGTGATCGACATCCCGGAGGGCGAGGAGGTCGCAGCAATCATCGCGCTCGGCCATCCGGCCGAGCAGCCCCAGGCCCCGGCACGCAAGGACGTAGATACCCTTCTGCGCGTGATCGAGTAAAGCAAATATTCGAGTACCCAAAGAGAGCACAGATTATCGTCTGTGCTCTCTTTTTGCGTCAGGAACATTCTGCATCTTGCCGGGCAGTCGCAGCGACGGGGAAAACGCTCTGTAACGTATGGCCGCGCACTGTTATGCGCGGCAACTCACGCAAAGTAACCTCAGGGCGACACAGCCACCCATAACCACCCCGACGCCCGGAACCGAGCCTCCGTTACCCCCCGTTTAGCCGCGCAACCGAAGGGCGTCGCGGCCAAAGGAAGGTAAGGGGAGTCAAGAGGGGACAGGAAACCATATGGTTTCCTGTCCCCTTTTGCCCCTGCCGTGGGCACAGCATCCCCCGGCCTCCGAAGGCGGCCCCTCCCCACGCCCTCGGAGGGCGTAAAGCTCGCCTCCAGCGGCGCACCGCTGTATCGGCGGAAGGTATACCGTCTGCTAACGGTAAAGAAAATCTCGCCTGCGGCGGCAAGCCGCCGGAACGGCGGAACCGCATACCCTTTGCTGAGGGCAAGGAGAGAAAGGGCCTGCCGGACAGGCACTTTTTCACGCTGAAAAAAATCTTTGGGATTTTTTCAAAAAAACGCTTGACTTTATCGTTAGCATATGCTAACTTATATACAGGTTAGCCGAGGCTTACTGATACGCCCGATGACCGGTACCGCTCGCACGGAACCGAACGGTACGGATAAAATAAAACAACTTCCTCTGTATTTTGCGCATTGATCCGAACAAAACAGACCATATAAGGACTGCGTGGCCGTATGGCTAACCGCGGCCACGCTGTTCGGAAAACGCCGGATGAAACAGGCCGGAGATGGACAGGATAAGAGTGAGAAGAAAGGGGCGTCAGATACCATGGAAAACCAGCTCGACCGACTGCTTGCCGCGTACTGCTCACCAGCACTCGCCGGCATCAAGCCTGCGAACCTCGTCTCCTGCGACCGCACGATCTATCCCGATCTGCCGGAACAGCTCGAGACCTACCGCGAAGCCTTCGCGCCGCGCGGAATGCGCTTCGAGATCGTCTGCGCATGCCACGCACGGTATCTGCTTCTCGTGTACAACGAAGCGCAGCTTGAACGCTATATGCGCGACGAGAGAGTGCAGTATGTGCTCCATCGCTTCGGTTATCCGGTCGGCAGTCCGCTTTCGGATCTGCTCGCGGTGCTCAGAAAACGCATCGCCTGCACGGACGGCTTTCCGCATGAGATCGGCCTGTTTCTGGGCTATCCGATCGAGGATGTGGTCGGGTTTATTCGAAATTCTGGTCGCGGCTGCAAGCTCAGCGGCTACTGGAAGGTTTACGGCGACGCCGAAGCAGCGTCCCGTCTGTTTGACCGCTTATCGCGGGTATGCCACGCAGTAACAAAACGAGTAGAGCAGGGCGAAACGCTGCTCGAGGTTTTCGCGGCGGCATAAATGCGTACAGCATATATTATTTTTCAACTAAAGGAGCTAAACTGACATGAGCAAAGCAGCAGTTATTTTCTGGAGCCAGACCGGCAACACCGAGCAGATGGCAACCGCGATCGCAGAGGGTATCCGCGAGGGCGGCATGGAGTGCGATCTGCTGAACGTAGCAGATACCAACCCGACCGACGCAGCGGCTTACGCTAAGATCGCTCTGGGCTGCCCGGCAATGGGCGCTGAGGTTCTCGAGGAGACCGAGTTTGATCCGTTCTTCACCGAGCTGGAGAGCAAGCTGTCCGGCCGCAAGGTCGCTCTGTTCGGTTCTTACGGCTGGGGCGACGGCCAGTGGATGCGCGACTGGGTACAGCGTACCAACGACGCAAACGCTATCATCTACACCGATGAGGGCCTGATCGTTAACGAGACCCCGGATGAGGACGGCCTGGCAAAGTGCAAGGAGTTCGGCAAGGGCTTCGCAGCGTTCTAAATCAACGCCATCATAATCTGCATCTCCATACATATATATCCTTAACCTATCCCGAGCGCTGCGCCAAAGCGCGCCAGCGCGCATTCAATAGAACCTGCGGAGCAGGTTCATAAAAACCGGGAGCATGTATCACGGTTTTTATACAAGAGATTAAATTTGTGTGCCGCGCAGCGACGCGCAAATTTAATCACAGGTTCAATCCGCATTCATGCGGTTGAACCTACTCACTGCAAACTGTAGTTTGCAGTGAAGTTACTCCGATCATACCTGCCGCGACGGCGGCGGTTATGATACAAATATCCTTTCTTGTCCCGGGGGAAACCCCAAACTTGGTACGCTGCCCGGCGTACCCGTAACAGAGCCCACAGCTGTCCGGAACAACGGCTGTGGGCTTCCTCCTGCCCGGAGATATTTCTCCGGAAATGACGGATGGAAACGGACATCTCGCAAACCCGGTTTTGTCCTTTTACGAGATGTACAATTAGCTGCGGCGAACTCACAGTGCGCTTGTGTAGATTAGCCAAAGTTAACTGAATACGGTTGACAAGAAAGGTTAGCGGTGGTAAACTGCGTATGTTAAAGGGGTTAGTACCTACTAACCTAAACCGGAAAGACATAGATTACAGAAAAGGAGAGGGTCACTATCATGCCGCTTACACTGATGGATGTTGGCGTCGAAACGACGGTAAAAGCCATCCGAGGAAAGGACCAAACACGCAAGTTTCTGCAGAATCTGGGTTTTGTAGAGGGCGCGAAGGTAACTGTTGTGTCGTCTCTCGCCGGAAATGTGATCGTGTCGGTAAAGGACGCGCGCGTTGCAATTTCCGAGCAGATGGCGTCGCGTATCATGGTCTGAACAGGGGGTAAACAACAATGAGCAATCTGAGAAACACGCCGGTCGGCTCCACCGTTACCGTGCGCAAGATCGAGGGTGAGGGCGCAACTCGCCGCCGTATCATGGACATGGGCATCACGCGCGGTGCGGAGATCTACGTCCGCAAGGTAGCACCGCTGGGCGATCCGGTCGAGATCACCGTTCGTGGCTACGAGCTGTCTCTGCGCAAGGCTGACGCAGAAATGATCCTCGTCGACTAAGTTTTTTCGCTGCCCCCGTGAGCTGTTCCCGAAACAGCTCCGGAGAGTGGGAAAACCGCAAAATCAGTTAAAAATTTTTTTAGATATGGGTTAGCGTGTACTAATTGAGTTAGTGTCCGCTATCGAGAAAGGGGAACAAACATGTCAATTCGTTTGGCACTTGCCGGCAACCCGAACTGCGGCAAGACGACCATGTTCAACGATCTGACCGGTGCGACGCAGTACGTCGGCAACTGGCCGGGCGTTACGGTCGAGAAGAAGGAAGGCAAGTTCAAGGCCGACAAGGAAGTCACCATCACTGACCTGCCGGGTATTTACTCGCTGTCTCCGTACACGCTCGAGGAGGTCGTAGCACGCGACTACCTCGTAAACGAGAAGCCGGACGCCATCATGAACCTCGTCGATGCGTCCAACATCGAGCGTAACCTGTACCTGTCCACCCAGCTGCTTGAAATGGGCATTCCGGTCGTTATCGCGCTGAACATGATGGATATTGTCAAGAAGCGCGGCGACGTGATCGACGTCAAGAAGCTCTCCAAGGAGCTCGGCGTTCCGGTCGTAGAGACCGCAGCCATCAAGGGCGAGGGCACCAAGGAGCTCGTCGAGGCAGCAAAGAAGGCTGCTGCGGCAAAGAACGCTCCGGCAAAGCGCGAGTTCTCCGAGAACATCGAGGACGCGCTGACTGAGATCGAAAAGCTGATCGCAGACGTAACCGAGCCGGCACAGCGCCGCTGGTTTGCCGTCAAGCTGTTCGAGCGCGACAGCAAGGTCCTGGCTCGCTTCGCATTCGGCAAGGACGTTCTGGCGAAGATGGAGAAGCTCATCACCGCTGTTGAGGAAGAGCTCGACGACGACGCTGAGTCCATCATCACCGACGCTCGCTATCAGTACATCGGCGGTCTTGTAAAGGACTGCGTCAAGAAGAAGAAGACCGGTCTTTCCACTTCGGATAAGATCGACCACATCGTTACCAACCGTATTCTGGCTCTGCCGATCTTCGCGCTGGTAATGTGGCTGGTTTACTACGTATCTGTTACCACCGTCGGCGGCATCTTCACCGACTGCGTAAACGACGGTATCTTCGGCGACGAAGGCTGGCATCTGGCCGGCATCGGCGCAGGCGCTTATGAAGACGCTACCGCTGAGTACGACGATCAGTGCACTCGCCGCGACGCATGGCTCGAGGCCGCTGAAGAGGCTGGCATCGACACCTCTGCTCTGACCGAGCAGCTGGATGCTGAGGAGCCGGAAGACGCTGCTATCGAGGAAGCTGCTGCTGCCATCGAGGCTGACCCGGCTGCATCCTCTGTTGTCGGCACTGCCGAGTTCGAGGACGAGGACTCCGGTGAAGTTACCACCGAGGAAGTTGACCTCGCAACCTTCGAGGATGCTGTGAGCGCTGCTGAGCCGGATCCGCACGATTTCGGCATCTTCGTTCCGAGTATCCCGAACCTGCTCGAGCGTGCATTCTCCGCTATGGGCGTTAACGAAGACGGCTGGGTTTACAGCCTCGTAATGGACGGTATCGTTGCCGGTATCGGCGCGGTTCTGGGCTTCGTTCCGCAGATGATGGTTCTGTTCTTCTTCCTCGCTATCCTCGAGGACTGCGGCTACATGGCACGTATCGCATTCATCATGGACCGTATCTTCCGCAAGTTCGGTCTGTCCGGCAAGTCCTTCATCCCGATGCTGATCGGCTCCGGCTGCGGCGTACCGGCTGTCATGGCTTCCCGTACCATCGAGCAGGAGCGTGACCGTCGAATGACCATCATGACCACCTGCTTCATCCCGTGCGGCGCTAAGCTGCCGATCATCGCGATGTTCGCTGGCGCGTTCTTCAACGGTTCCGGCACGATCGCATTCTCTGCTTACGTACTGGGCGTTGTTTCCATCGTCATCTCCGGCATCATGCTGAAGAAGTTCAAGATCTTCACCGGCGACCCGGCTCCGTTCGTAATGGAGCTGCCGGCATACCACGTTCCGACTGTCGGCAACGTATTCCGCTCCATGTGGGAGCGCGGCTCCTCCTTCATCAAGAAGGCTGGTACCGTTATCCTTCTGTCCACCATCGTAATGTGGTTCCTGCTTGGCTACGGCTGGGAGAACGGCGCATTCGGTGCTGTTACCGACATTGACAACTCCGTTATCGCTCGTCTGGGCTCTATCGTTGCTCCGATCTTCACGCTGCCGGGCTTCGGCAACTGGAAGGCAACCGTTGCGGCTCTGTCCGGTCTGGTTGCAAAGGAGAACGTCGTTGGTACCTTCGGTCAGCTGTATCACTTCGTTGGCGAAGTTGCAGAGGACGGCTCCGAGATCTGGAGCGAGCTGGCTGCTGACTACACCCAGGTTGGCGCTTACGCCTTCATGGCATTCAACCTGCTGTGCGCACCGTGCTTCGCTGCAATGGGTGCTATCAAGCGTGAGATGAACAACGGCAAGTGGACTGCTCTGGCAATCGGCTACATGTGCGTATTTGCTTATGTTGTATCCACCATCATCTACCAGATCGGCGGCCTCGTAACCGGCGAGCTGAGCTTCGGCGTTGGCTCTGTTGTAGCGATCATCTTCATCGCTCTGATCATCTACCTGCTGGTTCGCAAGCCGGCCAAGGCTGACTCCACCGACGGTCTGCGCCGCATGAGTGTAGATGCAAACTAACTGTTGATTTTAGAAAGAGGCATTTACCATGAGTATGGGTGATATCATTCTGGCTCTTATCGTACTGGTGATCGTGTTCTTCGCAGCACGTTCGGTGTTCGTCAAGAAGTCGGGCGGCTGCAGCGGCGACTGTGCGCATTGCGGCGGCTGCGGCAGTCACAAACAGACGCCTCACAAAAAGTAAATCACAAAAGGAAGCGAGCAGCTTAATGGCTGCTCGCTTTTTCTATCTGTGACGCATCTTTCCCCTGCGGCATAGCCTGTAAGGAAAGGTGCGTGAAGAGATGGAAATTCATGTAGTTCAGCCGGGGGAGAGCCTGTACCGCATCGCACAGCATTATGGCGTGCCGCTTGCGGCGGTGCTGTCGCAGAACGAGTTGCGCGACCCGAACCGGCTGACGCCCGGCGAGTGTATCCTCGTGCCGACAGGCGGCAGACAGTATACCGTGCGGCGCGGCGAAACGCTCGCGTCGATCGCAGAGGCGCAGAACACGACCGTGCGGCAGCTCTGGCGCGACAACCCGTTCCTCATGGGGCTGGACCGGCTGACGCCCGGGCAGACGCTGTATCTTGCGGACGGCAGCGCGTATCCGGAAAAGCTCGTTCTGGGCGGTGCACGGCCGGGGACGGACGCAAGACTTCTGCGGCGCATCCTGCCGCATCTGGATTACTTAGCGGTCGGCTCGTTCGGCTTTGACCGCACGGGACGAATCCCCGGCGTGCACGCGGAAATTCCGGTGCGGCTCGCGCGGCGGTATGGCGTAAAGCCGGTGTTCGTGCTGACGACGCAGGATGAGAACGGCCAGTTTTCCGGCGAGCGCGCTCATCAGGTACTGCGCGACCCGGCCTCGCGCGCGAACCTTATCCGCAGTATCGCGCAGAACGCCGCGGCAGGGGAATGGGAAGGCGTGCTGCTCGACTTCGAGTACCTGCCGCCCGAGGACAGGGACGCTTTCTCGGACTTCGTGAGGGCGCTGAAGGCGCAGCTCCTGTCGGAAAAGCTGTCGCTGCTGCTTGCGCTGCCGTCCAAAACCCACCGAGGACAGACCGGCCTGTACTGTGAGGCGCACGATTTTCGGGCGCTCGGGAGAACGGCTGACCTGTGTATCCTGAAAAACGCCTCCATGGCACTGAACGCGCCGTCTGCGCTCGCGGACATCGGCAGGATGAGCGAAGCGGTGCGGTACGCTGCCGGTGTTATCCCGGCGAAAAAGCTGCTGTGCAGCCTCCCGTCGGGCGGCCTTCAGTGGTCGCTCCCGTGGCGGCAGGGACAGCGCACGCGGCCGCTTACCGGGGCGCAGGCTGCCGAGCAGGCGGTGCAGGTCGGCGCACCCATCCGATATGACGAGGCGGCGCAGGCACCGCATTATAATTTCTGGCGCAGCGGCACGGAGCAGGAGGTCTGGTTTGAGGATGCGCGGTCGTATCGCGCGAAGTGCGCGCTGGCGGCGGAGTATCGGCTCGGCGGCGTCGCCGTACCGAATGTAACACAGTGGTATCCACAGCTGTGGGGCATCCTTTGAAATTTTTTACCGTCGGCGGACGGTAGACCTTCCGCCGATACAGCGGCTCGCCGCTGGAGGCGACAGAGGCCGTAACCCACGGCCGGGGGAATGCCGTGCCCACGGCAGGGGCAAAAGGGGGAAAGGGCACCGTATGGTTCCCTTTCCCCCTCTTGACTCCCCCAAACCCTCCTTCGGACGCGACGCCCTTCGGTTGCGCGTCTAAAAGCGTGGGGCGGACAGATGTGTTTGGTGCTCCAAGATACTGCGCTTGATCGAAGCGGAGCTTTTCGCAGCGACGGGGCGAACGCTCTGCACAGTCTGGCCGCGCACTGTTATGCGCGGCAGACTACGCAAAGTGAATTCAGGGTCTGAAAGCGTCCCATAAGCGAAATGACGCCCGGAACCGAGCTCCCGTAACTCCCGTTTCGCTGCACATCTTCGATGTGTCAGCGCAAAAAGGAAGATTAGGGGGAGTTAAGAGGGGGATAAGAAACCATAGGTGTTTCTACCCTCTTACTCCAATTTCCACGATATATCTAACAAATTACGTTCTGTCCATTTCCTGTGACACCAACTTTACACCAAAGCGCTCACATAGCTTCCAGCAGTTCGGTTGCGTCCTTCTCCTCAGAACAGAGAACATGAATGTAGGTATCATACGTCGTGGAAATGTTTGCGTGGCCAAGCCACTTGCTTACCACACTGATCGGTACACCTGCTTTCAGTGCCCGCGTAGCGAAAGTATGCCGAAGCTGATGAAGCGTGAACGGCTTATCAATCTCAGCCTTGCGCAGAACACGGTCGAGCACGCGATGAAGCTGTGCATTGGAAAGCACCTTGCCGTTGCGCGACACCAGTACCAAATCGCTGTGAATACCCATATTGCGGTAAATACGATGCAAATCGCGCAGTGCATTGATGGCTTTCTCATTCAACGGTACAACTCGATTGCCGCTTGCGGTTTTGGTACACTTAATCGTTGCTTTCTTACGGTTCTGGCCCGGCTTGCGGTCACGGTTGACAATCATCGAAAGATTTTTGCTGACCGTGACCGTTTTGTTTACAAAATCAATATCAGACCACTTGAGCGCCTGTAATTCGCCGCAGCGTAGCCCCGTATGTACCAGAAACACCAGTGCATTTGCGTGCATGAACAGCGGTGTACCGTTGTGATGTGTCAGCTTTGCGACCTGTTCCAACGCCTGCACTTCTTCATCTTCCATGACTAAGATCGTGCGCTTCTGCTTAAACAGCGTCTTTTTCGGCATCTTCACATTGCGCATAGGATTCTTCGCAATATCCCCCTCGGAATGGGCGTACTGAAACAGTTCCGACAGAAGAAAGTTGATCTTCTTCACCACGCTATATGAAAGCGTTTTGCTTTTCTCAATCAGCAGATTCTGAATTTCCTCACTGCGGATAGACGCAATCTGAATATCGCCCAAACTGGGCTTGATATGATGTAAATAAATACTTTCATAGCGATCAAAACTGCTGTTTTCGACAGAGTGCTGCTTGAACGTATAGAACCAGTTATCTGCATAATCACGGAAAAACACTTTCTTGCACGCAGTCAGACCGCGTGCCGTCTGCTTTTTCCAAT
>CAVIRF010000031.1:0-16870 GCA_963645185.1 Coprococcus eutactus
GAGAAAATCACTATGGATTTTTTCTTAGGTGTCCAACTTCATTATGCAATCAACCTAAAATAAAAGTAATATTTCAAAAAGGAGTAGAAGATTGTTTTCTGCATTATTTGACTGGCTGCTCGGCGCAGGGCGCGAGGCGGCCGTTTTTATCATTTCCATGGTGCCGCTTGTGGAGCTGCGCGGCGCAGTGCCGCTCGGCGCGGCCGCCGGCATCCCGTGGACAACGCTTTTTCCGCTCGCCATCCTCGGCAACATGCTCCCCATTCCGCTGCTGCTCGTGTTTGGCGAAAAGCTGCTCGAATGGGCGGAAACGCTGCCGCCGCTGCGTAAACTCGCGGCTGCGTACAAGAAAAAGCTGCTGAGCAAGAGCGGCGAGGTCACGAAATACGCCCGTCTCGGCCTGTATCTGTTCGTCGCCATTCCGCTTCCGGGCACCGGCGCGTGGTCGGGCGCACTGATCGCAACGCTGCTGAAAATGCCGAAAACGCGCGCGCTGCTGTCGATCTTCTGCGGCGTTATCACGGCAGGCATCATCATGCTCCTCGCGTCGCACGGCGTACTCGGCGTAGTAAAAATGATGTAAAATCGAATTGAAAAGGCACTCTCTTTCATAAGAGGGTGCCTTTTGCTGTATTCACGCACGTCAAAACGAAAAATCCCGATGCGGATTAGCTCCGCACCGGGACTGAGGAAAGAGAAAGGTTTTATCGTTTTTTGAAGTACCGCATGTTGCACAGCGCGGAAACGACGAGCATCGCAGCTGCAACAAGCAGCAGGGCAAAGCCGATGCGGATACCGCCGTGGTTTGCGGCAACACCGATGGCTGCCGGGGCGGCAGCGGCACCCAGACCGTTCAGCGTAACGTAAATGCCCATCGAGGCCGGGTAACGGGAGAAAAGATCGCCGGCGTTCGAGACCGTCGTGCCGTACATGCCGGACATGCACAGGCCGAGGCCGATGGTAGCGATAATAAGTACCGGAAGGCTGGTGCCGAGAACGAGCAGCACGAGGAAGGCTGCAATGCCGAAGCACATGACCGTGATCATCTGCCACGGGCGGAATTTTGTCGCGATGACGCTGCACGAGAAACGGCCGACGAGCAGCGAGATCCAGAGCAGCGAGGTAACGACCTGCGCAGCGCTTGCCGCGAGCGCACCGGAGTCAATGTAGAACGTGGTCAGCCAGCCCATCATGGAGGCTTCGACCGCTTCGTAGAAGAAGCAGAGCGCCGTGGTCAGCCAGAACAGACGCTCGCGGAAAAAGCCGTAATCTGTTGCGGATTTCTGCGTGCTTTCCGCAGGCTTTTCCTCATCCATTTTCATAAACATGCCGAATACAAGGCCGAAGGTGAGCAGAACGACGGCGATTTCGAGCGCCAGCCGCCAGCCGTTTTCGCCGCCGAGCTTCTGGCAGGCGAGTACGGCGAGCGGCGCGACGCACGCGCCGAATGCAAATGCGGCGTGCATCATATTGAGCGGCGTTGCGCTGCCGTTTGCATATTCGCTCATGACGCGGTTGTTGTAGTCCGTGATTCCGCCCTTGGAGATACCGGTCAGGAACATGGCTGCCAGCAGCCAGATCGGCGAGCCGCCCATCAGCAGCATGACAAAGCCGACCGCGAACAGATAATACAGAATGAGGTAGGCTCGCTTGAGTCCCCATTTTACGGCCAGAACGCCGGACAGCAGACCGATGCCGAGATAGCCGACCGACTGGGAGGAGATCAGCGTTCCGCCAAGCTGGTAGTCGAGTCCATAGGCGGCGCGGAGATCGGGAAGGACGGAGCCGAGCATGATCGAGCCGAGACCGTGCGCGAAATAAACGAGGAACAGCTCAGCGACAACAAAGCGCTTGTTGCGGCTGATAGAGGATAAAAAAGCTTTCATTATGTTTGCCCCTTTTTGGTTTGCGAAAGTGAAGCACCGGAATGCCTGAAAACCGCACTCCCTTGCTTGCAGACAACAGTATAACAGGAAGAAACGCGATTTTCCAGTAACATTCTTGCGAATTTGAATGAAAAAAACAGAAGAAAAACCGGCGGAAACCGCCCTCCGGCAGGCCGGGAAGCGCGAAAAAAATACGCGGCCTTCTGCGCGTTTTATAAAATCTTGCGCTCGGGTGTTTGCACGCAGAAAAACAGCGGACCGAAAGGTCCGCTGTGATGTGCTGGAATATATCAGATGCGACAGGACTCGAGCAGCTCGTTCTTGCAGGTCCAGAGCTTCTTGGACAGATCGACAAAGTAGGTCTGCGGATTTTCGAAGCGCTTGATCTGGTCCCAGAGCGTGTCCACCTCGCGCATGCAGTAGTCGCGGATCTCGTTGATCGAGGGCGACTGATAGACGCACTCGCCGTTCTTGAAGATCTGCTGACGCAGCGGACGAACGGTGTAGTCGGTGACGACGCGCTGCTTCCAGGTGTGGATCGGGTGGAACAGCACGTAGGGGAGAGCCGGGTCGATGACCTCGTCGTGAACGGTCAGAACGTCGCCCAGCGCCTTGCCGGTCTTGTTGTCGAACAGGCGGTAGACCTGCTTGAAGTGCGGCGTGGTGATCTTCTCGACGTTCTCGGAGACCTTGATCTTCGGGATGATCTCGCCGTCCTCGTTCTCGACGGCTGCGAGCTTGTAAACGCCGCCGAATACCGGCTCAGACTTGGAGGTGATCAGGCGCTCGCCGATGCCGAAGGAGTCGATCTGCGCGCCCTGTACGATGAGGTCGCGTACCAGATACTCGTCGAGCGAGTTGGAGGCCATGATCTGCATGTCGGAGAAACCGGCGTCGTTGAGCATCTTGCGCGCCTCGACCGAGAGGTAAGCGATGTCGCCCGAGTCCAGACGGATGCCCTTGGCGCGGATGCCCTTTTCGGCGAGCTCCTTTGCGACGCGGATGGCGTTCGGAACGCCGGACTTGAGCACATTATAGGTATCAACAAGGAATACGCAGTTGTCCGGATAAATGTCAGCGTAAGCCTTGAAGGCTTCGTACTCGCTGTCGAACATCTGCACCCAGGAGTGCGCCATCGTGCCGCCGGCCGGAATGCCGTGGTCGCGGTCGGCCAGAACGCAGGCGGTACCCTGACAGCCGCCGATATAGGTCGCGCGTGCGCCGTAAATCGCGCCGTCATAGCCCTGCGCGCGGCGGGAACCGAACTCGAGTACGGTGCGGCCTTGCGCAGCACGGGTGATGCGGTTCGCCTTGGTGGCGATCAGCGTCTGGTGGTTGACGGTCAGCAGGACCATCGTCTCAACGAACTGCGCCTGAATCATCGGGCCTGCAACGGTAACGAGCGGCTCGCCCGGAAATACCGGCGTGCCTTCGGGGACAGCCCAGACGTCGCATTCGAACTTGAAGTCGCGCAGATAGTTGAGGAACGCCTCGGAGAAACAGCCGCGGCGGCGGAGATATGCGATGTCCTCCTCGGTGAAGTGAAGGTTCTTAAAGTAGGAGATCAGCTGCTCGACGCCGGCCATGATGGCGTAGCCGCCGCCGTCCGGTACGCGGCGGAAGAACATGTCAAAGTATGCACGGCGGTTGCCCATACCCTTTTCAAAATAGCCATTTGCCATCGTGAACTCGTAAAAGTCGGTCAGCATGGTAAGATTTCTTTCGGTCATTGCGATAAACGCCCCTTTGCGTGAGAAAAAGACACGCGGTAAATTCATAGCATGTGTGCTGTCTTGACACACAGTATTAAACATATAATAGTACGTTTCAAAGAAAAGTGCAAGCATTTCTTTCGTTAGCCAAAGTTAAATTTTCGTCGGGCAGGGGAAGACGGACGGGCGGCGGAGGGGAAGAACAGGCTCTGACGGGTCGGGAAAGCAGGGAAAAAGACGAATGATACTGCGGAAGGATGTCTGATTTATACGAAGAAATAATAGAGCGGAATACGCAGGTGAAGTGCGAAAACGGGAAAAAGGAGGGAGATATACCTATTTAATATAACAGGGATCGTATGGCAAAGCGACAGGGAGGAGATTGAACCGGAAATACATAAAACGCATAAATATACATTTCATAAAATAATTATAAATTTTCCTTGCCAAACGGGAAATGAGGTAGTATAATAAAACCATCGAAAAAATGATGATTGCGAGGTCAAACGATATGGAAAAGAAATATAACAAAGTTGTTCTGGCATATTCCGGCGGTCTGGATACTTCGGTACTGATCCCGTGGCTCAAGGAGCACTACGGCTGCGAGGTCATCGCGGTTTCCGGCAACGTTGGCCAGGGTACTGAGCTCGACGGTCTGGAGGAGAAGGCCCTCAAGACCGGCGCTTCCAAGCTGTACATCGAGGACCTGACCAAGGAATTCGTTGACGACTATATCATTCCGACCGTAAAGGCGGGCGCGACCTATGAGCAGTACCTGCTCGGCACTTCCTTCGCACGCCCGATCATCGCAAAGCGCATCGTAGATATCGCCCTCAAGGAAGGCGCAGACGCGATCTGCCATGGCTGCACCGGCAAGGGCAACGATCAGGTTCGTTTCGAGCTGGCGATCCATGCGTTCGCACCGCAGATGGACATCATCGCTCCGTGGCGTTTCTGGGAGCTGAACAGCCGTGAGAAGGAGATCGAGTACGCTGAGGCGCACAACATTCCGCTGAAGATCAACAAGGAGACCAACTACTCCAAGGATAAGAACCTGTGGCATCTGAGCCATGAGGGCCTGGATCTTGAGCTCCCGTCCAACGAGGCTCCGATCAACAAGCCGGGCTTCCTCGAGCTGGGCGTTTCTCCGGAGATGGCTCCGGACAAGCCGACCTACGTCACCATCCACTTTGAGAAGGGCGTTCCGACCGCTGTTGACGGCGAGAAGATGGACTCCGTTGCCCTCATCGAGAAGCTGAATAAGCTCGGCGGCGAGAACGGCATCGGCATCCTCGACATCGTCGAGAACCGTCTGGTCGGCATGAAGAGCCGCGGCGTATATGAGACCCCGGGCGGTTCCATCCTGTACGCAGCACATGCAAAGCTCGAGGAGATCACCCTCGACAAGGAGACCGCGCACTACAAGACGCAGGTTGGCCTCAAGTTCGGCGAGCTGGTTTACAACGGCCAGTGGTACACGCCGCTTCGCAAGGCGCTGTCCGCATTCGTCGACTCCACGCAGGAGACCGTTACCGGCGACGTCAAGCTGAAGCTGTACAAGGGCAACATCATCCCGGCTTCCGTAACCTCTCCGTACAGCCTGTACTCCGAGGATATGGCTACCTTCAACGAGGATGACTGCTACGATCAGGCAGACTCCGCAGGCTTCATCAATCTGTTCGGCCTGCCGCTCAAGGTACGTGCTCTGAACGACCAGATGCTGTTCGCCAAGACCGGTGAGCACTTCCCGTCCGTTGATAAGTAAGTTAATTTAAGATCGTAGGGCGGCATGTCCGAAATGTGCCGCCCTACGGGTGTTTTGAGAGGTAACAGTACTATGGCAAAATTATGGGCAGGACGTTTCCAAAAGGAGACCGATCTTGTTGTAAACGACTTTAACTCGTCCATTCTGTTTGACTGCCGCCTGTACAAGGAGGACATCACCGGCTCGATCGCGCACGCGACCATGCTGGGAAAACAGGGCATCATCGAGGAGCACGAGGCCGAGAAGATCGTTGAGGGCCTCAAGGGCATCCTGGGGGACATCGAGGACGGCAACGTTGAGTTCTCGCTTGATTACGAAGATATTCACATGAACGTCGAGCAGCTGCTCACCGAGCGCATCGGCGACACCGGCAAGCGCCTGCACACCGGCCGTTCGAGAAACGATCAGGTCGCGCTCGACATGCGTCTGTACGTCAAGAAGGAGATCAAGGAGATCATCGAGCTCATCCTTGGCTTCATGAAGGCACTCGTTAAGAAGAGCCGCGAAAATCTGGACGCCGTTATGCCGGGCTATACGCATCTTCAGCGCGCGCAGCCGACGACGTTCGCACATTATATGATGGCATACGCCAACATGCTCAAACGTGACATCACCCGTCTTCAGGACTGCTACGAGCGCATGGATGAGATGCCGCTCGGCTCGGGTGCGCTCGCTTCCACCACCTATCCGATCGACCGCGACTTCGTCCGCGAGCAGCTGGGCTTTGCTCGCCTGACTGACAACTCGCTCGACGGCGTTTCCGACCGCGACTACTGCGTTGAGCTGCTTTCCGCGCTCTCCATTCTGATGATGCACCTGTCGCGTCTGTCCGAGGAGATCATCTCGTGGTGCTCGTGGGAGTTCAAGTTCGTCGAGCTCGACGACGCATACTCCACCGGCTCGTCCATCATGCCGCAGAAGAAGAACCCGGACGTCTGTGAGCTCATCCGCGGCAAGACCGGCCGCGTTTACGGCGCGCTGACCACCATGCTGACCGTTCTGAAGGGCCTGCCGCTTGCATACAACAAGGATATGCAGGAGGACAAGGAGGCCGTCTTCGGCGCGATCGACACCGTAAAGCAGTGCCTTGAGGTATTCACTCCGATGTTCGCGACCATGACGCTGCGCCGCGACAACATGCGCAAGGCGGCGTCCCGTGGCTTCATCAACGCGACCGACTGCGCAGATTACCTCACCAAAAAGGGTGTTCCGTTCCGCGATGCGTACAAGACGGTCGGCCGTCTGGTCAACCAGTGCATCAAGGCGGACGAGACCCTTGAGACCATGACCATGCGCGATTTCGCGGCGATCTCCGACAAGTTTGGCGACGACGTTTATGACGCGCTCGATCTGCGTACCTGCGTTGCAGAGCGCAAGGTCATCGGCGGCCCGGCTCCGCAGGAAGTCACCCGTCAGATCGACAAGATCGAAAAGTTCGTTGCCGATGTGGAGGACGAGCTGTAATTATGAGCAAACCGAAGATTTATATTGACGGCAAGGAAGGCACGACCGGCCTTCAGATCTATGAGCGTCTCGGAAAACGCGACGACGTAGAGCTGCTGCTCATCGACGAGGACAAGCGCAAGGATACCGAGGAACGCCGCAAGTTTCTGAACGCGGCGGACATTGTTTTCCTGTGCCTGCCGGATGCAGCGGCGAAGGAAGCCGTCACGCTGATCGAAAACGACCATACCCGTGTGATCGACGCATCGACCGCACACCGCACCGACCCGGACTGGGATTACGGCTTTGCGGAGCTGTCCAAGGCGCACCGCGCCGCGATCGCAGGCTCCAGGCGCGTAGCCAACCCGGGCTGCCACGCGAGCGGCTTCATTTCCTCTGTTTATCCGCTCGTCGCGCGCGGCGTTGTCCCGGAGGACTTTGCCTTCACCTGTTCGTCGCTCACCGGCTATTCGGGCGGCGGCAAAAAGATGATCGCAGAATATGAGGACGCCGAGCGCGACAGCCGTCACGACTCCGAGCGCATTTACGGCCTCAACCTGCATCACAAGCATCTGCCCGAGATGGAATACGTCTGCGGACTGATGCACGCGCCGGTTTTCGTGCCCATCGTAGGCGATTTCTACAAGGGCATGGCGACGACGGTCATGCTGCCGGGCGTAGACGCGCACATCGTGCACGAAACGCTTGCAGAGCATTACGCAAACCAGAATTTTGTGACGGTCGCGCCGATCGGCGGCGACGAGAACGTCATTTACGCAAATACGATGGCAGGCCGCGACAGCCTGCGCCTGATCGTCTGCGGCCATGAGGAACAGACGATTGTTACCGCGCTGTTCGACAATCTCGGAAAGGGTGCGTCGGGTGCTGCGGTGCAGAACATGAACATCATGCTTGGCCTGGAGGAAACGACGGGCCTGACGCTCTGAAACGGAGAAGAGAACTATGAAGATCATTGACGGCGGCGTCTGCGCCGCAAAGGGTTTCAAGGCGGGCAGCGTGCGCTGCGGCATCAAGGCGAGCCGCACGAACGACGATACCGCGATCATTTTCAGCGAGTGCGAGTGCAATGCTGCGGCGACCTACACGATGAACCGCGTAAAGGCGGCTCCGGTGTATGTCACTATGGAGCATCTGGAGAACGGCGTAGCTCGTGCGATCGTTGCAAACTCCGGCAACGCAAATGCGTGCGCACCGGACGGCATGGAGAACGCGCGCCGCATGGCGAAGGCTGCGGCAGACTTCCTCGGCGTTGACGAGGAGGATGTTGCGGTAGCGTCCACCGGCGTTATCGGCCAGCGCATCAATATCGAGTGCATCGAGGAGCATCTGCCCGAGATCGTGCTTTCGGATGACGCTTCCGAGCAGGCAAACCGCGCGATCATGACCACTGACACCCGTCCCAAGACGGCGGCGGTCGAGTTCACGGTCGGCGGCAAGACCTGCCGCATCGGCGGCATCTGCAAGGGCAGCGGCATGATCCACCCGAACATGGGCACCATGCTGTCCTTCATCACGACCGACTGCGCGATCTCCCACGAAATGCTGACCGACGCGCTTCAGGAGAACGTGAAAAAGACCTATAACCGCGTAACGGTCGACGGCGATACCTCGACCAACGACATGTGCGTCGTTCTGGCGAACGGTCTGGCGGGCAATGAGCTGATCGACTGGCAGAACGAGGATTATCAGGCGTTCTGCAAGGCGCTGAACGAGATCAACACCCGTCTGGCGCGTCAGATCGCAGCAGACGGCGAGGGCGCGACCAAGCTCGTGACCTGCACGGTCAAGAACTCGCGCAGCGAGGAGACTGCTGAGCGTCTGGCGAAGGCGGTTGTCGGCTCCAACCTTGTCAAGGCTGCCATGTTTGGCGCGGACGCAAACTGGGGCCGCGTGCTGTGCGCAATGGGCTACTCCAAGGCGCCGTTCCGCCCGGAATATGTTGACGTAGCGTTCGAGTCCGAAAACGGCTCGGTCGCTGTCTGCGAGAAGGGCGCAGCGCTGAACTTCGATGAGGAGCTTGCCAAGAAGGTCCTCACTGCAAACGAAGTCACCATTCAGATCGACGTACACGAGGGCGAGCACGCTGCTACGGCCTGGGGCTGTGACCTGACGTATGATTACGTCAAGATCAACGGCGACTACCGCACCTGAGCTGCGTCTGAACCTGTCATCCTGCGTTCCGGCCTCCTTTGCGTACATATGTACGCGGCAGTCGGCCGCGCCTTGACTGACAGGCTCATACTTGCTCAGGAGGCCTGAGCAGCATCTGTCCCTGCCTCCCACATTGCGGCCTTCTTTGCGTACCTTCGTACGCGGCAGTCGGCCGCGCCTTGACTGACAGCTTCATACTTGCTCAAAAGGCAGAACGGAGCGTATGAGTACGCGGCGTGCGCTGCTTCCTCGGCTGACACGATTTCTCTTGCTCAGGTGGTTGAGTCGGTTGCGTGAATGCGTAAGCGATCTCTCTTGTGCGAGGGTGCGGAGCGAGCTGCGTGAATGCGTGACGCGGTTCTCTTGCTCAGGGGCGCAGAGCGAGTTGCGTGAGTGCGCGACTATCTGATAAAAACATATCCGAAAAGGAACGAAAAAACATGGATACTTCCATCACAGAACAGAAAACGGATGGTATGGATGCGGAGCTGAGAGCCAATATTCTGGTCGAGGCTCTTCCGTACATTCAGGAATATTACGGTCAGACCGTTGTCGTCAAGTACGGCGGCAACGCGATGATCAACGACGAGCTGAAGGATGCGGTCATTCACGACCTCGTTCTGCTCAATCTGGTCGGCGTCAAGGTCGTTATCGTACACGGCGGCGGTCCGGAGATTAACGATATGCTGACCAAGATCGGCAAGGAGAGCAAGTTTGTAAACGGCCTGCGCTACACCGACCGCGAGACGATGGACATCGTTCAGATGGTGCTCTGCGGCAAGGTAAACAAGGATCTCGTTACGCTGCTCGAAAAGGCCGGCGGCCGCGGCATCGGCCTCGGCGGCATGGACGGCGGCCTGTTTCAGGCAAAGCGCCTGACCGACCGCGCAGGCACGGATTACGGCTATGTCGGCGACATTGTCGACGTTGATCCGGCTCCGGTCATCGATGTGCTCCAGCAGGGCTACATCCCGGTCGTTTCGACCGTTGCGCAGGGCATCGACGACGAGACCAACTACAACATCAATGCGGATACCGCAGCGAGCAAGCTTGCCGTTGCGCTCGGCGCGAAAAAACTCATCCTGCTGACCGATGTGCGCGGTCTGATGCTCGACGTCAACGACGAGAACAGCGTGCTGCACCGCCTCAAGGTATCCGAGGTGCCGAAGCTCGTGCGCGACGGCGTCATCAAGGGCGGCATGATCCCGAAGGTAGACTGCTGCGTTGAGGCGGTCCGCAAGGGCGTTGAACGCGCGACCATTCTCGACGGCCGCGTCAAGCATTCCATCCTCATCGAGCTGCTTTCCGATGTCGGCGCAGGCACGATGTTCCAGTAATCAACAGTAATCAGTAGATTTTATGCTGATTTCGCAGATTTTCCACGAAAAGGGCGAAAACCAATGACATACAACGAACTGAAAAGCGAAGAAAATAAATATGTAATGAACACCTACGGCCGCTTCCCGATCGCGCTCGATCACGGCAAGGGTGCGACGCTGTGGGACGTAGAGGGCAAGAAGTACATCGACCTTGCCTCCGGCATCGGCGTCAACTGCATGGGCTACGACAACCAGATCATCATTGACGCGATCACCGAGCAGGCGCACAAGATCATGCACGCCTCCAACCTGTTCACCACCGCACCGATGGTACAGGTCGCAAAGAAGCTCGTCGAAAAGACCCATCTGAACGGCAAGGTATTCTTTGCCAACTCCGGCGCGGAGTCCAACGAGGGCGCGATCAAGCTCGCGCGCAAGTACTCCTTCGACAAGTACGGCGAGGGCCGTTACAAGATCGTAACGCTTGTCAACTCCTTCCACGGTCGCACCGTAACCACCCTCAAGGCGACCGGTCAGGATCGTTTCCACAACTATTTCTTCCCGTTCACCGAGGGCTTTGACTACGCTGTCGCAAACGACATCAACGACGTTCGCCGCAAGGCTGACGACATGACCTGCGCCATCATGATGGAGCTCGTGCAGGGCGAGGGCGGCGTACTGCCGCTCGATCAGGAATTCGTCAAGCAGGTCGAGGCGCTCTGCCGCGAGAAGGATCTGCTGCTCATCATCGACGAGGTACAGACCGGCATCGGCCGTACCGGCAGCCTGTTCGCATTCCAGCAGTACGGCATCCGTCCGGATGTCGTCACCATGGCGAAGGGCCTCGGCGGCGGCGTTCCGATCGGCGCTGTACTCGCGGCAGACACCTGCTGCAACGTTCTGACGCCGGGCACGCACGCGACGACCTTCGGCGGCACGCCGCTCGTCTGCGCGTCTGCAAACGCAGTGCTCGACCATGTGGGCGACCCGAAGTTCCTGCATGAGGTCAAGGAAAAGGGCGAATATCTGAAGAACGGCATCCTTGCGCTCGGCAAGGACAGCATCCATGGCGTGCGCGGCATGGGTCTGATGCTCGGCATCATCGTAGACGACGGCAAGCACTCCGCTTACGCGAACAAGCTGATCGAAAACGGTGTTCTGGCGATCACCGCCGGCAAGAACGCAGTCCGTCTGCTGCCGCCGCTGGTCATTTCCAAGGAGGAAATGGACGAGGCGCTCGCAGTCATGGCAAAGGTATTTTAACGGATATAGAAAGGTGTTTTACCAATGAAGCATTTACTCAAGCTGCTCGACTGCTCCACCGAGGAGATCATCGGCCTGCTCGATCTGGCAGATCAGCTCAAATACGAAAAGAAGCACAACATCTCCCATCGTCATCTGGAGGGCAAGAGCCTCGGCATGATCTTCCAGAAGTCCTCCACCCGTACCCGCGTTTCCTTCGAGACCGGCATGTATCAGCTGGGCGGTCAGGCGCTGTTCCTGTCCAACCGTGACCTTCAGATCGGCCGCGGCGAGCCGGTACAGGATACCGCGCGTGTTCTGAGCCGCTATCTGGACGGCATCATGATCCGCACCTACGCACAGAAGGAAGTAGAGGATCTGGCGGAGTACGGCTCCATTCCGATCATCAACGGTCTGACCGACTTCTGCCATCCGTGTCAGGTTCTGGCCGACCTTATGACCATCCGCGAGAAGTTCGCCGTTCTGGAAGGCCTCAAGATGTGCTACATCGGCGACGGCAACAACATGGCAAACTCGCTGATCGTCGGCGGCCTCAAGACCGGCATGAAGGTCTCCATCGCAACGCCGGTGGACTACCGTCCGGACGCTGAGGTCATGGCGTTCGCAGAGCCGAACCCGAACTTCTTCATCACCGACGACCCGATGAAGGCTGCGGAGAACGCAGACGTTGTCATCACCGACACCTGGGCATCCATGGGTCAGGAGGCAGAGAAGGAAGTCCGCATGAAGGCATTCCAGGGCTATCAGGTCAACGACGAGCTGCTCGCCGCTGCAAAGCCGGGCTGCATGGTCCAGCACTGCCTGCCGGCATACCGCGAGCAGGAGATCACCACCAAGGTGTTCGAGGCGCACGCAAACGAGATCTTCGAGGAAGCGGAGAACCGCCTGCACGCGCAGAAGGCTGTCATGGTCACTCTGATGGGCAGCACCGAGGAATAAGATCCGACTTTACCGAGTGCCTGCAACGCGCAGAAAACGTTGCAGGCGCTTTTTTCTGCGCGCCATTTACACAAATCCTATTGACATACTCTGAAAAGCTGTGTAAACTTATATCAGTATGCAAAAACGGAGAATAAGGAGCAGATAGACGTGTTAAACCAGTTTTCGAGAACAGAACTGCTGCTGGGCCACGAGGGCATGGAAAAGCTCTACAAGGCTCGCGTAGCGGTATTCGGCATCGGCGGCGTCGGCGGCTATACGGTTGAGGCGCTCGCGCGCAGCGGTGTCGGCACGCTCGACCTCATCGACGACGACAAGGTATGTCTGACGAACATCAATCGCCAGATCTTCGCGACACGCAGGACCGTCGGCCAGTACAAGGTAGACGTAGCCGAGGAGCGCGTGCATGACATCAACCCGGACGCGGTCGTCAACACCTACAAGACGTTTTACAACCCGGAGACGGCGTCGCAGTTCGACTTTACGCAGTACGACTACGTTGTCGACGCGATCGACACCGTGACCGGCAAGCTCGAGCTGGTCGAGCAGGCGAACAAGGCCGGCACGCCCATCATCAGCTGCATGGGCGCAGGCAACAAGCTGAACGCTGCGGCGTTCGAGGTCAGCGACATCTACAAGACCTCGTTCTGTCCGCTCGCGCGCGTCATGCGCTACGAGCTGCGCCGCCGCGGCATCAAGAAGCTCAAGGTGGTCTACTCGCGCGAGCAGGCAATGACGCCGATCGACGATATGGCGATCAGCTGCCGCCAGCACTGCATCTGTCCGCCGGGCACGGCGCGCAAGTGCACCCAGAGACGTCAGGTTCCGGGCAGCACGGCTTTTGTGCCTGCCGCAGCAGGCCTGATCGTTGCCGGCGAGGTCATCAAGGATCTCTCGGGCGTAAGAAACGATTGATACAGGACGGTCGGCAAAAATACAGCCGACCGTCTTTTTCATGGTTGACTCTATAACGGTTATAGAGTTTATAATGTGATGCGGAGGAGGCACAGCCGTTCCGAAGCATCAGATAAAAATAATTCAGAACGAACGGAATTTACCCTATGAAACGTGATTTTACCACCGGAAATGTATTCCAGAACATTCTTTACTACTCGCTGCCGTACCTGCTGTCGTACTTTTTGCAGACGCTGTACGGCATGGCGGATCTGTTCATCATCGGCCAGTTTGACGGCGTTGCGGCGACGACGGCGGTCTCGATCGGCGGACAGGTCATGCATATGGTGACGGTCATGATCGTCGGCCTTGCGATGGGCACGACGGTCAGCATCGCGCAGGCGGTCGGCGCAAAGCAGCACAAAGAGGCTTCGCGCTGCATCGGCAACACGGCGGTGATGTTCATGGCGCTGTCGGTCGTGCTCGCGGTCGGCATGCTGTTCACGGTACGGCCGATCGTCGGCCTTGTCTCCACGCCGGAGGAGGCGGTGGAGGGCACCGTGACCTATCTTTCCATCTGTTTTGCAGGCATCCCGTTTATCACGGCCTACAACGTCATCAGCTCGATCTTCCGCGGCCTTGGTGACTCGAAAAGCCCGATGTACTTCATCGGCATCGCCTGCGTCGTCAATATCGTGCTGGATTACGTCTTTATGGGTGCGCTGCACCTCGGTCCGGCAGGCGCGGCGCTCGGCACGACGCTGTCGCAGGCGGTCAGCGTAGCCATTTCGCTTTTTGTCATCCTGCGCAGAAAGGAAAGCGGCATTTCGGTCGAAAAGTCGGATTTCCGGCTGCATAAGCCGACGATCTCGTGCATTTTCTCTATCGGTTTCCCGGTGGCGATACAGGATGGCCTCATTCAGGTCTCGTTCATCATCATCACGATCATCGCGAACCGGCGCGGTCTGACCGATGCGGCGGCGGTCGGCATCGTCGAGAAGATCGTGTCCTTCCTGTTCCTCATCCCATCGTCCATGCTGTCTACGGTGTCCGCGCTCGGCGCGCAGAACATCGGCGCAGGCAAGCGCGAACGCGCGGTGCAGACGCTGCGCTACGCGATCGGCATTGCAACCGGCCTTGCGTTTGTTGTCGCGATCATCATTCAGTTTGTCGCGGAGCCGGTCGTCGGCCTGTTCACGACCGACAGCGCAGCCTGCATTGCAGGCGGACAGTATCTGCGCGGCTATGTCTTTGACTGCGTGCTGGCAGGCATTCAGTTCAGCTTCAGCGGCTATTTCTGCGCCTGCGGAAAGTCCATCCTGTCGTTCATCCACAACATCTGCTCCATCGTCTTTGTTCGTGTGCCGGGCGCTTACCTCACGAGCATGCTGTTCCCGACGACCCTGCTGCCGATGGGACTTGCGACGGCGTGCGGCTCGCTGTTCTCGTCGGTGCTTTGCGTGATCTTCTTTATCGTGATGCGAAAAAAAGAGCGCAGGGAGGCGGCACTGTCATGAAGCACGCGGAGCTGTTTCCCATCGGAACAGTCGCGAAACTGTATCATATCAGCGTCGGCACGCTGCGGCATTACGAAAAATGCGGTCTGGTCGCGCCGGAGTACATCGACCCGGACAGCGGCTATCGCTATTACAGCGCGCGGCAGTTCGAAGCGCTCAACATGATACGCTATCTGCGAGTGCTCGACTTTTCGCTGAACGAGATCGAAGAATTTCTGCACAGCCGGGACATCGACTCGATCGAGGACAAGCTGCGCCGCCAGAAAGCGGCGGTCGCGGAAAAGCGGCGCGAGCTCGCGCGGATCGAGAACATGCTCGACCGCCGCTTGCAGCAGCTGCACGATGCGCGCACCGCAGAGCAGAACGTGATATGCGAGCGCACGCTGCCGCCGTGCCGCATGCTGCGCATGAGGGATGAGCTGCGGCTGTATGAGCCGTCCGACATGGAGCTGCCCATTCAGCGGCTCATCAAGGGCCGGAATGAGGATCTGGTCTTTCTCGGCAAGGTGGGCATCGGCATCTGTGAGGAGCGGCTGCGCGCAGGCAGTTTTTCGCAGTATGATACGATTTTCCTGCTGCTCGATGAGGGCGAGGTCACGGACGGCGATACCGAGGAGTGGCCGGAAATGCCGTGCGTGAGCGTGCGCTTCTGCGGCCACCACAGGGAGTCGCCTGCGTGGTACGAGCGGCTGTGCGGCTATATCCGTGCGCACGGTCTGGAGATCGCAGGCTTTTCGCGCGAGATCACGCTGATCGATCAGGGATTTACCGACGACCTTTCGCAGTACGTCACCGAGATCAGCATTCCCGTGCGCCGCATAAAATGACTGGAAAGCCGCCTTCGGATATGCTATACTTTCTTTTGTATAGAAAAACAGGGGGAGGGCATCCTCCCGTAAAAGGCGGTAAAAAAGAATGCAGTTCTTCAAGAAAATACACATCGGCCAGCGTGCGGTCAAGACCGCGCTCTCGGTCGGTATCGCGCTTGCGGTCGCGCAGGTTTTAGGCTCCAGTCTGCCGATTTTCGCGGCGATCGGTGCGATTTCGGTCATGAGCCGCACGTGGAGCGACTCGCTCAAGGAAAGCCTGACGCAGGTCGCCGGCACCTTTCTCGGCTACCTCATCGCGTGCGCATTTGTGCTCTGGCTGCCGTGGCGGCCGCAGTTTTTTCTGTGGATGGCGGTCGGCACGCTCTGCGTCATCACGCTCTGCATCGCGCTGCGGCTGAATTTCGCCATTCCGCTCGCGAGCATCGTGTTTGCGGATGTCTGCCTGTACACGGGCGGAGACGCTGTGGTCTACGGCTTCCACCGCTTCACCGATACGCTGGTCGGTCTTGCGGTCGCGCTCGTGGTCAATATCGTCATCCGGCCGTATAACAACCGGCAGAAAATCCTGAACATGATGCACGACCTGCAAAAGCAGTTTCTGCCGCTGCTGGAAGCGCGCGTGCTCGCGCATCGCTATCCGGATCTTGCGCCGCTGCGCAACGCGATGGCGAAGCTGGACGACGAGCTGCGCATCTTTGAAAAGCAGCCGGTCGCGCTGCGCCACCATGCGGTGCGTGTCTCGGCACGGCGGCAGGAGGCCGCTTATCTGCGCGGCTGTCAGCAGCTGCTCGATAAAATGGGCGGCGAGCTCGCGGCGCTGTGCAACATGGACTCCAGCCCGGTTCCGGGGGATAAAGTGTTGGAACGCCTGAAGGAGCACGGTATCGCAGTGCCGGAAGACCTCGAAAAGTACGGCTATTGCAGCGAAGCGGATACAACGGTCATGAATTTCCATGTCGGCAATCTGCTGGATGCCTATGACTTCCTGAGCGTGCTGCACCATGAATAAAAAAGAAGGAGATGGTTTAGACCATCTCCTTTGAGACTGTCGAAAAACTGCGTTTTTCCGACAATCTGTGTTCTGACTACGCAGAACACGAGTCGTCCGAAAGTTCCCATGCGGAAACTTT
>CAVIRF010000032.1:0-16784 GCA_963645185.1 Coprococcus eutactus
GCAAGGACCGCGTAGCGCAGATCGTCACGTTCGGCACGATGGCCGCGCGCGGCGCGATACGCGACGTCGGCCGTGCGCTCAACATCCCGTACAATGACGTAGATGCGGTCGCCAAGCAGGTGCCGAACGAGCTGCACATGACCATCGAGAAGGCGCTCTCGGTCAACCCGGAGCTCAAGAAGATGTACGACGGCACGCCGCAGGTGCGCGAGCTGATCGACACGGCGCGCAAGCTCGAGGGCATGCCGCGCAACGCCTCCACCCACGCCGCCGGCGTCGTCATCACCAAGGACCCGGTCGACACCTACGTTCCGCTCTCGCGCAACGGCGACCAGATGGTAACGCAGTTCACCATGGTCACGATCGAGGAGCTCGGTCTGCTCAAGATGGACTTCCTCGGCCTGCGCAACCTCACGGTCATCGCGGACGCGGAGAAGATGATCCGCCGCTACACGCCGGATTTCTCCATCGAAAAGGTGGACATGAACGACCCGGCGACCTACGAAATGCTCGGAAAAGGCTCGACCATGGGCGTATTCCAGCTTGAGAGCGCGGGCATTACTAATGTCGTCACCGGCCTGCGTCCGCAGTCCATCGAGGACATCACCGCAGTCGTGGCGCTGTACCGTCCGGGACCGATGCAGTCCATTCCGCGCTACATCGAGTGCCGCCACCACCCGGAGAAGGTAACGTACAAGCATCCGCTGCTCGAGCCCATCCTCGGCGTCACCTACGGCTGCATGATCTATCAGGAACAGGTCATGCAGGTGTTCCAGTCGCTCGCCGGCTACTCGCTCGGCAAGGCGGATATGGTGCGCCGCGCGATGAGCAAAAAGAAGATGAAGGAGCTCGAAAAGGAGCGCGTCAACTTCATCCACGGCAACGAAGAGCTCGGCATCGACGGCGCGATCAAGCGCGGCGTGCCGGAGGCGGTCGCGGCGAGCCTGTTCGACGAGATCATGGACTTCGCCAACTACGCCTTCAACAAGGCGCACGCCGTCTGCTACGCGGTCGTGTCCTTCCGCACCGCCTACCTCAAGTGCCACTATCCGCGCGAGTACATGGCGGCGCTGCTCACGAGCGTGCTCGACGTTTCGGAGAAGATCTCCGAGTATATCCAGACCGCGCGCGAAATGGGCATTTCGGTGCAGCCGCCCGACGTAAACCTGTCGTATGACAGCTTTTCGGTCGCGGACAATGACATCCGCTTCGGCCTTGCCGCCGTCAAGGGCGTCGGCCGCTCGTTCATGAAGCAGCTGGTCGACGAGCGGGAGAAGAACGGCCTGTTTACCTCGTTCCAGGACTTCTGCGAGCGCATGTATGACCGCGAGCTCAACCGCCGCGCGCTCGAATGCCTCATCAAGGCCGGCGCGTTCGACTCGATGGGCTGCCGCCGCAGCCAGCTGCTGCGCGTCGCCGGTCCGGTGGTCGATGCCATCGCGCAGAACCGCAAGAAGAACATCGAGGGCCAGATGGACCTGTTTGGCATGGGCAACGACGCGGTGCAGGATACGCAGATCGCGCTGCCCGATATTCCGGAGGTCTCCAAGCGCGAGCTGCTCGCGATGGAGAAGGAAACGACCGGACTTTACCTGTCGGGTCATCCGATGGATGAATACCGCGAGCTTGCCGCGCGCGCCAAGGCCGCGCCTGTGCGCAAGATCATCGACGACCTTTCGGACGAGAGCACGCAGCCGGTCTATAAGGACGGCATGACCGTGCGCCTTGCCTGCGTCGTCACGGCCGTCAAGCTCAAATCTACGAAAAACGGCTCCATGATGGCGTATGTCACCGTGGAGGACGACACGGCGGCCATCGAGCTCGTCGTATTCCCGAAGGCGCTCCAGCAGTGCGGCGCGTACCTGACCGCGGACAGCGCGGTGCTCCTTACCGGACGCATCGACGCGCGCGAGGAGGAAGCGCCCAAGGTGCTGCTGAACGAGGCGCAGCCGCTGAATGAAGGCGCGGTGAGCGCGCTCACGACCGCAGAAAAGCCGGCCGCAAGCGTATTTTCCGACTCGGAAGCGGCGAAAATGGCGCCGCACAAGCTGTGGATCCGTATTGACAGCCTGAAGGGCGTCAAATGGCCGGGCATCCGCGCGGTGCTCTCCACCCGTCCCGGCGACACGCCGGTCTATCTGTATCCGCTCGACACGAAGAAAACGACGCTCGTCTCGCGCCGCCTGTGGTGTCAGCCGGACGAAAATATTTTGCAAAAATTACGCTTCCTCTTGAGTGAGGATGATGTTATAATAAAATAGAGATAGTTTGAAGCATTCGCCCCGGCAGGCCGGATGCTTCAGGAAGATGTAGAGGGGACAGGACGACACTGCAACAGAACAGCGCCGCCCGAAAAGCTCAAAGCACACAGAAGGAGGCTTTCTTTTATGGAAAAGCAGATTCGCAGAATTGGCGTACTTACAAGCGGCGGTGACGCACCGGGCATGAACGCACTCATCCGCTCGGTCGTTCGAAGCGCATCGGCAAACGACATTTCCGTTCTCGGCATCCGCCGCGGCTACAGCGGCCTGATCAACGGCGACATCATCGAGATGGGCGCGCGCAGCGTTGACGGCATCATCCGCAAGGGCGGCACCATGCTGTACACCGCACGCTGCAAGGAAATGATGACCGAGGAGGGCCTCCAGAAGGCGGCCGACACCTGCCGTTATCTGGGCATCGACGGCCTGATCTGCTGCGGCGGCGATGGTACGTTCCGCGGCGCGCAGGCGCTTTCGCGCAAGGGCGTTCCGTGCATCGGCGTTCCGGGCACGATCGACAACGACATCGTCTGCACCGACTACACCATCGGCTTCGATACCGCGTGCAACACCGCGATCGAGTGCATCGATAAGCTGCGCGACACCATGCAGTCTCACGAGCGCTGCTCTGTCGTTGAGGTCATGGGCCGCCGCGCAGGCCATCTCGCGCTTCAGGTCGGCTGCGCTGTCGGTGCGACTGCGATCTGCCTGCCCGAGCGTCAGCTGGACTTCGATGTTGACATTGTAGAGAAGATGCGCATCGGCCGCATCAAGGGCCGCAACCACCACATCATCATCGTCGCTGAGGGCTACGGCTCTGCGCAGGATGTTGCAGACCAGATCCACGAGGCGACCGGCATCGACACCCGTGTCACCATCCTCGGCCACATCCAGCGCGGCGGTTCTCCGTCTGCAATGGACCGTGTCATGGCGACTCGCATGGGCTACGCGGCAGTCCGCGCACTGATGGAGGGCAAGACCAACCGCGTCGTTATTTCCGACGCCAACATGGTCACCGACATCGACATCGAGGAAGGCCTCGCGCGTCACAAGGACCTCAACCAGTGCCTGTTTGAAGCACAGCAGACGGTTGCCATCTGATGGGCTCGGTATTCATTACCGGCGGCTCGCGCGGCATCGGCGCGGCCTGCGTCCGCGCCTTTGCGGAAGCAGAGAGACCGGTCTCGTTCACATATTCGTCGAGTAAAGACAAGGCGGAAGCGCTGGCGGCGGAAACCGGTGCGCTCGCGCTCTGCGCGGACAGCGCGGACCGGGACGCGGTGGAAGCTGCGGTAAAGACCGCGCGTGAAAGCCTTGGCGCGATCGACACGGTCGTCTGCAACGCCGGCATCGCGCAGCAGAAGCTGTTTCAGGACATCACGGATGACGAGTGGCTGACCATGCTGAACGTCAATCTGATGGGTGCGGTGCGCACGATCCGCGCGGCGCTGCCGGACATGCTGCACCGCCAGAAGGGCAGCATCGTCATCATCTCGTCCATGTGGGGCGAGCGCGGCGCGTCCTGCGAGAGCCATTACGCCGCGAGCAAGGCGGCGCTCATCGGTCTGTCTAAATCGCTCGCGCTCGAGCTCGGGCCGAGCGGAATCCGCGTCAACTGCGTCGCGCCCGGCGTCATCGACACCGACATGAACGCGATGCATGGCGAGGACGTCATGCAGTCGCTCGCGGGTGAAACGCCGCTCGAGCGCATCGGGCGCGCCTCCGAGGTCGCGGACAGCATCCTGTACCTCTGCTCGGAAAAGGCGTCCTTCGTCACCGGGCAGGTGCTCGGCGTGACGGGCGGATTTTAACCGGATATAATAAGTAAAAGACCTTCTCAAAGCAATGAGGAGGTCTTTTTTCGTGCGCATCCGGTCTCGCGCGAACATTACGCGAAATATTCTAGAATGCCGTTCATGATGCCCTGCGCAAAGCCGAAGGGGTCGGTCTCGAGGCGCATCGCGTCCTGCGCGTTAGTCAGATACGCGAGCTCGACCAGAATGGCCGGCATTTTCGTGCGTCGCAGAACATACAGTCCCGGACGCACGCGAACGCCGTTGTCCCGTGTGCCGGTGCGCTGCACGATGCCGTTCAGCACATGTTGTGCGAGCCAGTACGCCTGCGTGTTCTCCTGATAGACATAGACCTCTGTGCCGTTGATGGCCGGGTTCTCGTTTGCGTTGCAGTGGATGCTGATGAAGTAGTCGGCAGGCCAGTCGTTGGCCGCCTGCACGCGCGCGGCAAGGCTGGTCGCGTTGCTCGTGCCGAGGATTTCATCGGGAGAATTGCGGCTGAGCCGCACCTCAAACCGGGGGTCGGCGCGCAGCAGCTCGGCAAGATACTGCCCGACAGCGTAGGTGATGTCCTGCTCGATCAGGCCGTTTCCCTCCGCGCCGGTGTTGGGGCCGGTCGGATTGTGCCCCTGATCGATAAAAATCTTGATCGCCATAAAAATATCACATCCCTTGGCAGTCTATGCGCGGCGGCTTGACGCGGTGCGGACGGTGGTGTATCCTAAGGGTACAAGGAGGGATGGATATGAACCTGTGCATGAAACAGAAGGTCTTTTCGTGGGGCGACCGGTTTACCGTCTGGGACGAGAATGGAAACGACCGCTACTATGTCCGCGGCGAGGTATTTTCGCTCGGCAAAAAGCTGCATGTGACCGACACGACCGGCGCGGAGGTCGCCTTCATCCAGCAGAAGGCGTTTTCGTTCAGGCCGCGCTTTTATGTGTACATGAACGACGTTCTGCAGGCCGAGATCGTCAAGGACTTCACCTTTTTCACGCAGCGCTACCGCGTGGAGGGCTTGGACTGGGAAGTGAACGGCAGCTTCGGCGCGCACGATTACGAGATCAGCGGCGCGTGCGGTCTGGTCGCATCCATCCACAAGCAGTGGTTCACATGGGGCGACTGCTACAAGATCAGCATTTCAGAAAATGAGAACGAGCAGCTGGTGCTCGCGGTCGTGCTGGCCATTGACGCTGTGATGGCGCAGGCGAGTGCCGCGACGGCGAGCAGCGCAACATAAAGGAGAAAACGGACATGAAGGAGCTTGACTGGGCGCAGATCGACGCGCTCATTCCGCGAAGAAAGGCGGAGAGCAACAAAAACGATTACGGGCGCATCCTGTGCGTGTGCGGCTCGGCAGGGTATACCGGCGCGGCGTTTTTCGCGGCGCAGGGCGCGGTGCGCATGGGCAGCGGCGTGGTGACGCTCGCCGTCCCGGAGAGGGCGTGGCCCGTGCTCGCGGTCAAGCTCAGCGAGCCGGTCGTGCGGCCGCTCCCGTGCACGGAGGACGGCCTGTTTTCCGTGAAGGCGCTGCCGCGGCTGCTCGAGCTGGCGGAGCATGCGGACGCGCTGCTCATCGGCTGCGGCATCGGCCGCTCGGACGAGGTGACGGAGGTCGTGTGCACGCTGCTGCGCGAGGCGGCGTGCCCGATCGTTCTGGACGCGGACGGCATATTTGCGCTCGCGCAGCATAAGGATATACTGCGCCGGACGGCGAAGCCGCTCGTCATGACGCCGCATGCCGGTGAATTCGCGCGCCTTTCGGGAAAAAAGCAGATGCAGCCGGAGAAGCTGCGCGCCTTTGCGCAGGAAAACCGCTGCACAGTGCTCTACAAGGCGCACCGCACGCTGATCGCCGCGCCGGACGGACGGCTGTTCCGCAATCACACGGGCAATTCCGGCATGGCGAAGGGCGGCAGCGGCGATACGCTCGCCGGCATGCTGGTCTCGCTCATCGGGCAGGGACTCGCGCCGGAGGACGCGGCCTGCGCCGCGGCATGGCTGCACGGCGCGGCAGGCGACTGCGCCGCGAACCGGTACGGCGAGTACGGCATGACGCCGACCGACCTGCTCGCGTGCCTGCCCGAGGTCACGCGCCGATACAACACAAGGGAGTGGTGAACTGAAACGATGGCTGCCTTTGCTGCTGCTCGCCGCGCTGCTGTGCGGCTGCGGAACGAGCGAAAACAGCGGCGAGGATGTGCGTGCGCACTATGAGAATATCAGCGGATTTTCGGCGCATGTAAAAATTTTATCCGAAACAGATGATTTTACTATGGCGTTCGAGGAAGATTACGCCTATAATAAAGAGGATGTCGATGTTTTCACAATCACCGCACCCGAGTCGGTTTCCGGCGTGTCAGGCCGCATCGCAGGGGAGAGCGAAGCGTCGTTTACCCTGCAGTATGACGATCTGGTGCTCGACGACGCGCGGCCGGTCCGGCCGGGCATGACGCCTGCGGACGCTGTGTTCGGCGTCGTGTGCGCGCTCAGGGATACACCTGCGGACGAAAGCTGGCGCGAGAGCGCGGACGGCACGGCACTTACCGTGCTGCACTACCGGAGCGAGGGCGGAGACGAAACCATCGAAAAACTGGTCTGGCTGCGCGAGGATAACATGCAGCCGGTCTATGCCGAGCTTTTCGCGGACGGAACGCGCGAGCTGAGCCTCCAGTTTACATCGTATCAGGAAAACGGCGGATAACGCCGAAAAAATCAGGGGATGAAGAAAAATGCAGCCAAACAAGCATCGCACCTGGGCGGAGATCGACCTTGGTGCCATCGAACATAACTACCGCGTCATCTGCGAGGCCGCGAAAGCGCCCGTGCTGTGCGTGGTCAAGGCGGACTGCTACGGCCACGGCTCTGTGCAGATCGCAAACCGCCTTCAGAACATGGGCGCGCCGTATTTCGCGGTCGCGACCGTGCCGGAGGCAGTCGAACTGCGCGAGAACGGCATCGAAAAGCCGATCATCATTCTCGGCTACATCGACGCCGCAGATATGGATACCGTCGCGGAATACGGCATCACCGCGCCGGTCTACGACGAGGAGACCGCCGAGCTGCTGTCGGCGGCGGCCGTCCGCACGGGCCGCGACATTACCGTGCACTACAAGCTCGACACCGGCATGACCCGTATCGGCTTCCCGTCGTGGGAGCGCGAGGAGACCGTGCGCCGCATTCTTGCGTGCGCGAAAAAGCCGGGCCTCAGGAGCGAGGGCATCTTCACGCACTTCGCAGTGGCGGATGTGCCGTCGGGCGAGGAATACACCGAAATGCAGTACGACCGGTTCCGCGGCGTCTGCGAAGGTCTCGCGGAGAACGGCCTTGACCTGCCGCTGCGCCACTGCGCGAACAGCGGCGCTATCCAGAGCTACAAGCAGATGCACTGCACGATGACCCGTGCCGGCATCATCCTGTACGGCTACCGCCCGGATGCCTCCGTGCCGCCGGTGCTCGATCTGAAGCCTGCCATGACGGTCAAGGCGCGCGTCGTGCAGGTGCGCGACATTCCGGCGCACACGACCATCAGCTACGGCCGCACGTTCGAGACCGCCGAGCCGACGCACATGGCGGTCGTTTCGATCGGCTACGCGGACGGCTTCCTGCGCACGGGCTCGGGCAAGGCGCATGTCATTCTGGACGGAAAGCTCGCGCCCGTCATGGGCCGCATCTGCATGGATATGTGCATGGTGCACATCCCGGAGGGCGCGCAGGTTCATCGCGGCGATGAGGTCACGGTGTTCGGTCCCGGCGAGTGGACGGCAGAGGATGTCGCAGAGGCCGCCGGTACGATCTCGTATGAGGTGCTGTGCGCGGTCAGCCGCCGCGTGCCGCGGTACTATATCGGTTAAAATCGCATAAGATGAAACGGGGAAGCAAGTCAGCAGAATTGCATCCTCGTTTTTTTCTGTTCCCCGGCTATATTTTTCATGCAGCATGGGGAGAATAGGTTTGCACCCGAAAAGGGACGCAAATCTATGAGCGGAGAGTGACTGAACGTGGACAGCAGCATTAAACGCGGCGATATTTACTACGCCGACCTCAGTCCGGTGGTCGGGAGCGAGCAGGGCGGAGTGCGTCCGGTGCTGATCGTGCAGAACAACGTCGGCAACCGGTACAGCCCCACCGTCATAGCTGCGGCCATTACATCGCAAGTGAACAAGGCGAAGATGCCGACGCATATTTCGCTCGGTGCACCAAACTACGGACTGACCAAGGACTCGATCATTCTGACCGAGCAGATCCGGACGCTCGACAAGCGCCGCCTGCGCGAAAAAATGGGTACGCTCGACGAGCGGGCGATGCGCCATGTGGATGAAGCACTGGCGGTCAGCTTCGGTCTGGGCAGCGTGCAGGGCTGAGGTTCTAACAGAAAACGAGACCGCGTACCTTGTAATACGACGGTCTCGTTTTTTCGTGAGGGGGATGTGCATGCGGACGGCGGTGTATTTCGAAGGGCGGCAGGCAGGCTCGCTCGACTGGCGGCAGGAGACCGGCGGCGTGCGCGTCGCGCTCGACTGTGAGATTGCGCCGCGCATCCTGCGCGTCTACGCGGAGACGGAGGGAGCCGCGCCGCTCTATGTCGGGCTTCCCGAGCCGCAGGGCGGCAGGCTGCGCCTTGCAAGGCGTCTGTCGGCTGAAACGCTGCGGCAGGCCGGATGGACAGGCAGGGAACCGCAGCATGTGTATCTTGCCGAAAAACCGGAGACTGCGCCGCGCACCGAGCCGCCGCTTACCGGAGACGCAGTGCTGGACGCACTGATAGAAGAAGGTGTCGTCCGTGCAGAGCGAATGGAGAATGCACTTCGCCTGTCCTGCTCGTTCTCACCCCAGGAGCCGTTCGCTCTCGCACCGGCCTTTGTGCTGTGCCGCGTGGAGCAGGGGAGAGCGGTGCTCGACTGGCAAAAAGAGAGCGCAGATGGAATATCTGCGCCCTCAGAAACGGGTTGATTTTTACTTGACGATGGACTTTGCTTCGAGGTAGTAGCGCTTCTCGTGCGCTTCGCCCATGGAGAAGGTCTTGCGCGGCAGCACGCCGTCAAATACGACGCCGCGGAACAGATCGTTCTTGGCGATGTCCGGCAAGATGAAGCCGAAGTTGCCCTTCTTCTCGGCGAGCGAGACAACAACGTCCGCGCCGTGGATGAAGTCGATCTTGACGTCCTTGTGCTCGGCGAGGAAAGCATCCAGACCGGTCTGGATGGTCGCGACCGGGATCGCCCACTTCGGGTTCTCGACAACGAATACGCCGGCCTTGTCCTCGGAAACGAACGGATAGAAGTGCGCGCCCTCGGTCTCGGGAGCGTTGTCCGCAACGTATGCCTTGCAGCCCTGCGCCTCGTAGAACGCGGTGAGCGACTTCAGCAGCTCGTCGCCGTCTACGCCGAACAGTGCGCGGTGGATCGGCTCGATGATGATGCTCTCGTCGTGGATGTTGACGATCTCCGCGAGCGCGTAGCGTGCCGGATGGTTCTCCTGCTCCTCGGGGGTCAGGCCCTTCTTGACCTCCTCCCAGTATGCCTTTGCGGTAGCCATGGAGTGGTTGCCGTCGCCGACCGCGTAGGGGAGGAGCGCCTGCGCGTCGGTGCAGCCGTACTTCGCGTTGAAGGTCTCGCGGTCGCACAGCGCTTCCAGACCGCTCTCGATCGCGTCGGTGTCCTTGCCCTGCGGAATGAACCAGCCGGTGATGTGGCCGCCGTTCTGCATGAGGTCGGTGTCATACAGCTTGGAGAAGGAGTCGGTCTTTTCGAACAGTGGCTCGATGATCTTTCGGTCAGGGTCGTCGATGAGGATCATGATGTGCGGCAGCTCGAGGCATGCGCCCTCGCGCACCTTCAGACGGGGCGGAATGCGCTCAACGACCGTCTTTTCGGTCGGGCGGATGAGCGAAGCCGAGCCGGGGGTGTACTCATAGGCCTCCAGATCGACCGCGAGCACGATGCCGCGGCGCGGAGCAGAGCCGCCGGACCAGCGCTCGGTCAGTACCGCGCCGGCAAGCAGGGTGCGCAGCGTGCCGTCCTGCACGTACTGCTGCATGGTCTTGTGGATGCGTTCGATGTGGGACGCAACGTCTGCATCCTCCAGATAGACCTCGGGCAGGGTCAGGCGCAGCGTAGACGGTGCGTCGCCGACGATGCGGTCGGTCTCCGCCCAGTATTCGGGCTGAGAGGTGTACTGGTCGCAGGCGATGACCGCCCATTTGGACAGGTCGGTGCCCTCACGGGGCATCATGATTTCGGGAATTCGTGTGCAGCGATTTGCCATTGGGATAGTCCTCCTTACAGGGATAACATATGTCTTTAGTATAGCAGAAAATCCGCGGTGTGGCACAGAAAATATCGAACGCTGCAACATTTTTTTGAGAATGCGCAGATGTGCTTGACGAAAACGACAACATAACGTACAATTAAGGTGGTAAAATTGTAAGGAATTACAGAAGAGTGCAGACACAAGAGAGTGGAGGAAGAAAGCTATGCTGAAAATCAAGGCGATCGGCGTTTCCGAAGGCCTCGCGAGAGCAAAGGCGCTCGTAATCAGGGACGTCGATCTGACGGTGACAAGGGACACGGTCACGGACATCGAAGCGGAGCAGAAGCGCGCGCTGGAGGCGGTAGAGCACGCCAAGGAGCAGATCGCGGCGCTGCGTGACGAGACGGAAAAGAACATCGGCCCGAAGGAGGCGGAGATCTTCGACGCGCATCTGATGATGCTCGAGGACCCGGATTTCGTCGAGGGCATGACAAATGAGATCGCAGAGGAAAGCGTGTGCGCGGAATTCGCGTGCATGGTCAACTGCGAGAACTTTCAGGCGATGTTCCGCGCGATGGATGACGAGTATATGCAGGCGCGCGCCGCTGACATCGGCGACATTTCGATGCGCGTGCTCAAGAACCTCAAGGGCGTCGCGGAAAATCCGCTCGACACGATCACCGAGCCGTGTATCGTCGTCGCGGGCGACCTCACGCCCTCGGATACCGCGAAGATGGGCGGCAAGCCGGTCGTCGGCTTCATCACGAAGATCGGCGGCCGCACGAGCCATTCGGCCATCATGGCGCGCTCGATGGGCATTCCGGCGGTCGTCGGCGCAGGCGATAAGCTTAACCCGATCGAGGACGGCATGGAGCTGCTGATCGACGGCGCGGCCGGTGAGCTGATCGCGCAGCCGGACGAGGAGACGCTCGACAGGTTCGCGGAAAAGAAGGCGAAGGACGACGAGCGCCGCGCGATGCTCGCGGAGTTCAAGGACCGCCCGGGTGAGACGAGCGACGGCCATCATATCGTGATCGAGGGCAATATCGGCACGCCGGGCGACGCGGTGCGCGTCATGGAGCTGGGCGGCGAGGGCATCGGCCTGTTCCGCTCGGAATTCCTGTTCATGGACCGCCCCGATCTGCCGAGCGAGGAGGAGCAGTTCCAGGCCTACAAAAAGGCGGTGGAGACCATGGACGGCCGTCCGGTCATCATCCGCACGCTCGACATCGGCGGAGACAAGGAAGTCCCGGCGCTCGCTCTGGAAAAGGAGCAGAACCCGTTCCTCGGCTACCGCGCCATCCGCATCTGCCTCGACCGCACCGAGCTGTTCCTCGTGCAGCTGCGCGCGCTGCTGCGCGCCGCCCAGTACGGCGACCTGCGCATCATGTTCCCGATGATCTCGTCGGTCGACGAGCTGCGCGCCGCGAAGCAGGTGCTCCGCGAGGCAAAGGATCTGCTCGACGCGGAGGACGTAGCCTATAACCCGGACGTCAAGGTCGGCATCATGGTCGAAATCCCGGTCGCGGCGGTCTGCGCGGATGTGCTCGCGCAGGAGGCGGACTTTTTCTCCATCGGCACGAACGACCTCATTCAGTATTCGTGCGCGGTCGACCGCATCAACGAGAAGATCTCGTATCTCTACCGTCCGCTCCATCCGGGCGTGCTGCGTCTCATCGCTATGACCGCGAAGGCGGCGAACGAAAACGGCATCGAGTGCGGCGTGTGCGGTGAGATGGCCGGTACGCCAGGCATGGCGAGCGTGCTGTGCGGTCTGGGCGTGACCAACCTGTCCATGTCGGCGTCCGCGATGCCGGCAGCCAAGGCAGACCTTGCGGCGCATTCGTTCGCGGAGTGCCGCGAGCTGGCGCAGAAGCTGCTGAAAACCGCAAGCGCAGAAGACGCGGAGAATATCTTCGCAGAGTGGCGCGGCGAATAAGCGATAACAAGAGAAAAAGACCATTCGGAACAGAATGGTCTTTTTTTAGGCACTACCGCATGATTGAACAAGAGCGATTTGCGAGTAAATTTTGCGAACTGACACGGCGCGGTTTTGCGGTAATACTTGATGTATTACCGTGAAATCGCAACAAAGTCAGGGCTCAAAATTTCCGCAAAGCGCCGCAGCTTTAATCGTGTGGTAGTGCCTTAAGTATAAATTTCCTCCGAACGGCATATACTGGACTGTCAGCCGGAAGGAGGAAAACATATGGGAGAGGAGAAAAGCGCGTGGTACACCATCGTTCTCGGTGTCTGTCTGCTGCTGTGCCTGCTGATGCTCGGCAGGATGCTGGTCGGGCGGTCGGAGAACGAAACGCCGCCGGGCGGCGCCGAACCGGTCGAAACTGTGCCCGAAGAGGAACAGCAGCAGGAGCCGCAGCCGTCGCTCGTGATGACGATGAACGAGAGTGATCTGGCGAATTTCCTGCTGCAATACCTGCCGTTCACGCCGCGCGGCCTTGCGGTCAGCATCAGTGCGGACGAAACCGCGTCGCTGTCCATGAACGTCGACAAAGCGGAGCTCAAGGAGAGCGGCCTGCTGACCGGCCATTTTCGCGCCGCCGCGCAGGTGCTGCCGGAAAAGTGCTCGCTCGCAGGTGAGTGGGGCGCGGAGGCAGAGCAGGGAAAGCTGAACTTCACCTGCCGGAGCGCGCAGCTGAACGGCACTGACCTGCCGCAGACGGCGGCAGACCTTGTGACCAGCGCCATGACGGACGCACTGAACCGCAAGCTCGAAGAGCTGAACGTCGCGCCGAAGCGCCTTGCGTGGAGCGACGGCGAGATAGAAATTTACGCATGAAAAAGCACCGGCCTCAAAGAGGTCGGTGCGAAAATTTGAGATCAGTCGAAGATCACGCGGCCGCCGCCCTGGAAACGGGAAGCGTAGGAGCCGCTGAGCGAGTCGTACTTGACAACGTCGCCGGTGTGCGGTGCGTGGATGAACTGGTCGTCGCCTACATAGATGCCGACGTGGCTGATCGAGTAAGCGCTGCTGCCGAAGAATACCAGATCGCCCGGCAGGAGCTCGTCACGGGATACACGGGTCGTGGTGTCGTACTGTGCCTGCGCTACGCGCTCGATCGAGCAGACCGTGTTCTTGTAGACGTAGGACGTAAAGCCGGAGCAGTCAAAACCAGACGGGGTGCTGCCGCCGTAGACATACGGAACGCCGAGGAACTTCGCGGCGTACTCCAGAACTGCGGTGCGCTTTGCGCTCAGGCCGGAGTAGGATGCCATGTTGGTGGACGAGGATACCGAAGTGGTTATGTAGTCGGCCTTGATGTAGCCGGTCTTGCCGTTAACCGTTACCTTGTACCAGCCGTTCTCCTTGGCGCCCAGCGTAACCGAGGTGCCGTTTGCGAGGGATGCCAGAATGCTGGACGAGGTATTTGCCTCAGCGCGGAGATTTACGGTCGTGGAGCAGGAAACCTTGCCTGCGGTGGTCGCCGGAGCGGCTGCCGCGCTGGTGGTCGTGCTGCCGGTGGAAGCGGAAGAGCTGCCGCCTACCTGAACGTAGTCCGGGTGAACGTATCCGGTCTTGCCGTTAACCGAAACCTTGTACCAGCCGCCGCTGATGCCCGTGATGTTGACGGCGGTGCCGTTCGAGAGGGACGCCAGAATGCTGGACGAGGTGTTCGCTTCGCTTCTGAGATTTACGGTAGAAGAGCAGGTGATCTTGCCGGAGCCGACGGCAAAGTCGGTCGCGGTCGTGCCGGTCAGGTAAGAGCCGCTTACGTAGCCTTCCTTGCCGTCAACGATCACCTTGTACCATTCGCTGCTGTTGTTCGTTACCGCAACGGTCGTGCCCTGGCTGAGCGTCGCGATGACGCTGCCGCCCGGAGCAGAACGCAGGTAAAGCGAGTCTGCCTTGACCTTTGCCTGGTACACAGCCAGCGAGCTGGGGAGCAGCATGGATGCGGTCAGTGCACCGGAAACGAGCAGTCGAAACAGTGTTTTGGTGGATTTCATAATTAGCCTCCGTTTTTTAGTCGGAAAGTTTTGTGCGCCGGTGAGCGGCTTATTTGCTACTCAGTGCGCGATTGAGCCAGATCGAGGCGATGTCCATCGCGCTCCACAGGCTGTTCTTCTCGGTTTTCTTTACGATACGGTCCTTGCTGCGGACGTTCGCGCCGGTCTGCTGAAGCTGTACGGAAACGCGCTTGGCGACCGAAAGATCCTTCATATCAGCGGAGTCAAGGATCTGCATCATGATGATATGGGAGTCACTCATCGAACCGTAGTAGATGATGTTGTCCTTACGCATCAGAGGATGTCCCTTGTATTCCAGAAGGTCATTCTTCTTGCTGGTGGTAGGCATTTTCTGCACTCCTTATAGTCCAAACATAGTTACAAAATGGTTACATTCCAAAGTTACATTACGGTTACAGTATAACACGCTGATATAGCTTTGTCAAATGTTCTTTTTCGAAAAGTCATAAAAGTTCGCAAAAACCGCAAAAACAAACGTTTTTGACGGATTTTACGCTACGCTCCGGGAGGTATACGAAGCGTAATACCGGTAAAATGCACAGCCGAAAGGTTACAAACCGCCTCGTTCACAAAAATGTAACAATTACCCGAAACGCCGCCCCAGCGCTGCCTCGCTCTTCACTCCTTCCGAGGTTTGTGCTACAATAGACAGAAGCAAGAATGAAGAGGAGTACAGCATGAAATTTGCTTTCTTTACGCTTGGCTGCAAGGTCAACCTGTTCGAGACGCAGGCGCTCTCGCAGCTTGCTGCCGAGCGCGGACATGAAATCGTGGACCGCGATGCGGACGCGGTCATCATCAATACCTGCACGGTCACGTCGGTCTCCGACCATAAGAATATCCGGGCGTTCCACAGGCTGCGACGGGACAACCCTCACGCGGTCATCGCGGCGTGTGGCTGCTTTGCGCAGATCGACCCGGAGCGCGTGCAGGCGACCGGCGAAATCGACATCGTATGCGGCACGCAGGACCGCGCGCAGGTCATTGAGCGCTGCGAGGCGGCGGTGCAGGGCAGGGAAGCGGCTCTGCCGCACGGCAGCGGCGGCTATGAGTCTCTGCCGGCCGGCATTCCGCAGGGACGCACGCGCGCCCTCCTTAAAATAGAGGACGGCTGCAACAACTTCTGCACCTACTGCATCATTCCGTATGCGCGTGGTCGGGTGCGCTCACTGCCGCCGGAGCAGGCGCTTTCCGAGGTGCGCCGCCTCAGCGCCGCAGGCGTGCACGAGATCGTGCTGACGGGTATCGAGATCGCCTCTTACGGCCGCGATCTTGCGCCGCGCCTGACGCTCACCGACCTGCTCGAGCAGCTGCTCGGGGCGCTGCCGGACATCCGGTTCCGCCTCGGCTCGCTCGATCCGCGTATTATAGATGATGCGTTCTGCGAGCGGCTGCACGGCTTTGATAACCTCGCCCTGCATTTCCATCTGTCCATGCAGAGCGGCTGTGACAGCGTGCTGAGGCGCATGGGGCGCAGATATACGTCGGACGAGTTCCATGCGTGCTGCGAGCGCCTGCGGCGCGCGTTCCCCGGCTGCTCGATCACGACCGACCTGATCGTCGGCTTTCCGGGCGAGACTGAGGACGAATTTGAGACCACGCTGCGCTTTCTCGAGAAATGCGCGTTCGCGGCGGTGCATGTTTTCCCGTACTCGCCGCGCGAGGGAACAAAGGCGGCGGACATGCCGGAGCAGCTTGATAAAACGGTGAAAACCGAGCGTGCGGAACGGGCAAAGCGCGTCGCGACTGCGCTCAGCGAGAGCTATCGCCGCGGTTTTATCGGCGCGGAGCTCGAGGTGCTCCCTGAGCACCCGACGGGCGGCGTGTGGGCCGCGCACGGCCGCTACGGCTTTCCCATTTATATAGAAGGAGAGCAGGTGCACAAAAATCAGCCGCGGCGCGTGCGTCTCACTACCTTATATAAGGATGGTCTCAAGGGCGAAATCGCTGAGTAATGGGATTGCCGGCGAAACGTCAGTTTCGCGACAGTCAGTAACCAAAGCACAGCCCCTCCATAGAATGAAGTGTAAGCGATGCGGCGGAGACGCCGGGCGCTGACAATTCTGACAGGAGGAAATACACATGTGCAACTCGAACTCTCTCTGGGGCGATAACTGGCTTTGGTGGATCATCCTCATCATCATCCTGATCTGGGTATGCGGCGGTCAGAACGGCTGCTGCGGCGACAACAATAACTGCTGCGGCGGCTGCGGCTGCTGAGCCGAGTGCGGCGCTGTCCCGTGAGAAGGGGCGGCGCCGCCTTTTCCGTCTGTGCGGCCCCGGCTGAAAACGCAGTTTTTGTCACACTCGGAAAAAAATCGGGAAATTTTCAGATTTCCTCTTGCCAAAGCGGCGGAAGTGTGGTATTCTAAATAAGCACTGTTCAGGGGACAAGTCTGAACGGAAATTTGGAATTATGATTTTGGAGGATACCGATTATGACCGCAGGTGAATTTCGTAACGGCGTAACTTTTGAAATGGACGGTCA
>CAVIRF010000033.1:0-16553 GCA_963645185.1 Coprococcus eutactus
ATCGCCCTTAATTATCATAGAAGAATCTTATTTACAGAGTTTTTCTCACACACTCTTCCAGCGTGCAGTTCATATTGCGCGCCTCCCTTCGTTTTCGATGGGTTTATTATACCGGAAAACAAGGGAAATAAAACGGACTTATTCGGCGGCGGTCACTCGATCTGCTGGAGGAACATGCGCTTTTTGAGGAAAGTGCGCACTTCGTCAGACTGGGGGATGGAGGGCGCGGCTCCGGCACGGGAGACCGCGAGTGCGGCTGCGGCAGAGGCCTCGCAGAGCGCGGCCTGCGGCGATTTGTGTGCGCAGGCGGCTGCGAGAAAATAACCGCAGAAGGTATCGCCGGCGCCGGTCGTGTCCACAGTCTTGACAGGGAACGCCTCCTGCACGTACTGTGTGCCGCCGAGAAGGGCGATCGTTCCGCGCTCGCCTGCGGTCACGACAAGGTCCGCCGAGGGGAACTTGATGTGCAGGTGCTCGAGCAGCGTTGCCGGTGCGGTGTCGGGCGCGGCGTTCGCGAGGAGGGCAGCCTCGGTCTCGTTGACGATAAACATGTCCACATCGCCGAGCGGCAGCAGATCGGGATGCGCCGGGAAGGGCGAGAGGTTGAATACCACGCGGAAGCCGAGCCCGTGCGCGCGGCGGATGATGCTGTCGGTGAGGTTGGTCTCGTTCTGGAGCAGAACGATGTCGCCGTCGCTGCCGCAGGCGAACACATCCTCAAGGTATGCGTGCGTCAGCTCGCGGTTTGCGCCGCCCCAGACGAGGATGCGGTTCTGGCCCTCGGCATCGACCTCGATGACCGTGTGGCCAGTGGGCGTGTCGAGCGCAAGCAGATGGCTGGTATCCGCTCCGGCTTCCTTCAGCAAAGCGGCGAGAAAACCGCCGTCAGGACCGATCGCGCCGCCGTGGATGATCTGCGCGCCGGCGCGCGCGGCGGCGATCGACTGGTTGAGGCCCTTGCCGCCGGCGAAAACCGTGCGTCCCTTTGCGGTGACGGTCTCTCCCGGACGGACAAATTCCTCGACGGTATAAACGTTATCAATGTTCAGCGAACCGAAATTAAGTATCTTCATGGGTTTCCTCCTGTTCTGAAAGAGACGGTGCGTCGCTCTGGCGGTGAGGGCGAACGGACGCGAGCGGATTTTTCTGTGCGGCCTCGCGGAGGCTGCTGTCCTCGATATGGGTGTAGATCATGGTCGTGCTGACGCTTGAATGCCCCAGAATGGTCTGGAGCGTGCGGATGTCGACGCCGTTCTGATACATGAGCGTCGCGGCGGTGTGGCGCAGCTTGTGCGCGGAATATTTATGCGTGTTCAGACCGGCCTGACCGACGTATTTCTTGACGAGCCATTTTACCGTCTGGACGCTGATGCGGTTGCGGTTGCGGCTGATGAACAGCGCATTTTTGTCCTTGTCGTGCGGACGGAGCCGGTGCGGCAGATACTGGTTGATCGCTTCGGCGCAGGCCTCGTTGAGATAGACTGTACGCTCCTTGCCGCCCTTGCCGGTGACGCGGACGGTGTCGCGCTGAAAGTCGGTCAGGTTCAGACCGACGAGCTCGGACACTCGCAGGCCGCAGTTGAGGAACAGCGTCAGGATACAGTAATCGCGCTCGGCGTACTCGCCCTGCACGGCTTCGAGCAGCTTTACGCTGTCGTCGGCGGTCAGATAGACCGGGAGCGTTTTTCGGATGGTGGGGGACTCAAGGCTCGCCATCGGATTGGTCTCGAGCACGTGCTTTTTGTCGGTCAGATAGCGGAAGAACGCGCGGATCGCGGAGACCTTGCGCGCACGCGAATTTACGCTCAGACCGAAATCGGTATCCGGGCTGTTCTGCTGCGTGGGGCGCTCGCCGGACATGTATTCCAGATAGTCGTAGGCGTCGCTGAGCGTCACGGTCTTGAGAAAGTCAATGTCGATATCGTCGATGGCGATGCGGTCGATCGGCAGGTCGCGCGGCACAAGGCCCTTGTTGTGCTTGAGCACGCGCAGAAACAGCCGCAGATCGAGATAATATTCGTGGGCGGTCTTGGCGGACTTGCCCTGAATGGTCGAGATATAGGTCAGAAAATCGCGCAGGATGCGCGGCGCATCGGCTGCGTATTCGGACATCGGTCGCTCCATGCGGAAAACCTCCTTTGTACGGGGTATATCATTTCAAAATAAGTATAGCACAAAACCTGCGAAATTTCGAGGGCATATCACGGGAGACGTTGATTTTTCGAGCGCGCCGCGGTATAATAAGTCCAATAAAATACCCGGAAAGAAGGCGCGTTTCCATGCCGAAAAGCCAGAACCAAAAGCTGAAGCTCCTTTATCTGCGGCGCATCCTGCTCGAAGAGACGGACGACAGCCATCGACTGAATGCGGAGCAGCTTGTCGCAAAGCTCGAGCAGCTGGGCATCAATGCCGACCGAAAAACGATCTATGCGGATGTCGCGGCGCTGCAGGATTACGGCATGGATATTTTTCTCCAGCGCGGTCCGGGCGGCGGCTACAGCGTGATCTCGCGCGAGTTCGAGCTCGCCGAGCTCAAGCTGCTCGTGGACGCGATCCAGTGCTCGCGGTTCATCACGGAAAAGAAAAGCCGCGAGCTGATCCACAAGCTTGAGTCGCTTGCGAGCCGCGAGGAAGCGCGCGAACTGCAGCGTCAGGTCTACGTCAGCGACCGCCTGAAGAACATCGACGAGAAGATCTACTACAATATCGATGCGCTGCACCGTGCGGTGTCGCAGGGCGTGAAGATCCGGTTTCTGTACTTCAACTGGGCGATCGACTCCACGCGCCGGGATAAGATCTATCGGAACTACCGTCATGACGGCGCGTACTACTGCGTCAGCCCGTGGGCGCTGACATGGGACAACGAAAACTATTATCTCACCGCCTACGACCCGTCTGCGCCGGAGGGTTCGCGCGTGCGCAATTACCGTGTTGACAAGATGGAGCATATCCAGCTGACCGAGGAAAAACGCGAGGGTGCGCAGCATTTTCGCGGTAGCTTCAGTCCGGCGGCGTACTCGCGCAAGATGTTTGGCATGTTCTCCGGACAGGAGGAGCGCGTGCGCCTGCGCTGCCGCAAGGACGCCATCAACATCCTGCGCGACCGCTTCGGCTCCGAGCTCATGGTGCAGCCGGACGACAGCACGCACTTTTTCGCGAACGTGACTGTCGCGGTCAGTCCGCATTTCTATGCGTGGGTCGTCGGTCTGAATGGCGCAGTGCGCATCGTCGCGCCGCAGCATGTCTGCGACGAATTTCGAAAACTGCTGCTCGAGCAGCTCGAAGAATAACGAAAAACAGTCCTCCGCCGGTTTGACTGCCGGAACGGAGGACTGCTGCTTTTTCTTATTCCCACTCGACCTTGTGCTGGAGCGGACCGGAGCCGCGGCCGAGGTCGAGACCGTAGGCGATGCAGGCGGTGAGGTACAGCTTGGCGCGGCGGACGCTCGCCGCGAGTGAGTGCCCCTCGGCGAGGTTGCAGGCGATCGCGGAGGACAGCGTGCAGCCGGTGCCGTGGGTGTTGGGGTTGCTGATGCGCGGCGAGGGGAACCAGTGGCAGGTCTCGCCGTCGAACAGAAGATCGTCCGCACAGTCGGCGAGGTGGCCGCCCTTGACGAGCACCGCGCCGCCGGTTTTCGCCGCGATCTCCTTTGCCGCCTGCTCCATGCCGCCGCGGTCAGTAATCTCATGGCCGCAGATAGCGGCGGCCTCGTGCAGATTGGGCGTGACGAGCGTGCACAGGGGAAACAGGTCGTTTATAAGCGCGTCGGCAGCGTCGCGGCGCAGCAGCACCTGACCGCTCGACGACATCATGACGGGATCGAGCACGATGTTCTTCGCGTGGTGGGTGCGCAGCCGCTCTGCGGTCTTATATATGATGTCCTCGTCGTACAGCATGCCGATCTTGACCGCATCCGGGCGGATGTCCTCGAAAACGCAGTCGATCTGCTTGCCGACGAGGTCAGCCGGCACAGCCTGCATACCGGTCACGTGAAAGGTGTTCTGCGCGACGACGGCGGAGATGACCGCCATGCCGTAGACACCGTGCGCCTCGAAGGTCTTGAGGTCGGTCTGAATGCCTGCGCCGCCCGTCGGGTCGGTGCCTGCGATGCTGAGTACGTTTTTCATTTCTCTGTTTCCTCCAGTCCGCTGCCGTCAAAGGCAGGAATAAAGCTTTCGCCGATCGACTCGTCCTGCTGAAAAAAGCCGCCGAGGCCGAGCTCACGGAACTCTTCGCATGCGGTTTCGTATTCTTCGGCGGTGATCGTCCGATCGAGTTCGGGATAGTCGCCCATATCAAAGGGGGTATACTGCCGCATGAGGCTGACGAGCGCCCGACTGCTCCAGCGCGCCGCAATATCGCGCAGCACCTGCGAGGTGTCGCCGCCGAGACCGGGCAGCATGAGGTGACGGATGACCGTACCGCGCGTCAGCATGCCGTTTTCGTCGAACTGCGGCGAGCCGGTCTGACGCACCATCTCGTCGATGGCCGGGACGGCGAAATCGCGGTAATCCTCTGCGTGTGAGTAGAGACCGGCGTAATAGCTGCTGTAATACTTGTAGTCGGGCAGGTAGATGTCAATATGCCCGTCGAGCAGGCGCAGCGTCTCGACGCATTCGTAGCCGCTCGAGTTGTAAACGACAGGGAGGGTGAGACCTTCGCTGCGCGCGAGCGTGAGCGCACGGATGATCTGCGGCACGTAATGCGCGCCCGTGACCAGATTGATGTTGGCGGCGCCCCTGCGCTCGAGCGAGAGAAAGGTGGCGGCAAGGCTCTCCTCTGAGATCGTGCGGCCTGCGGCCTCTCGGCGGCTGATGGCGCGGTTCTGACAGAACACGCAGCCGAGCGAGCAGTGCGAGAAAAACACCGTACCGGAGCCGTTTTTGCCCGAGAGGACCGGCTCCTCCCACAGGTGCAGCGATGCGCGCGCCGCCTCGACGGAAGCGCCTGCGCCGCAGGCTCCGCATGTCTTTGTCCTGTCCGCACCGCAGGCGCGCGGACAGAGCTTACAGTTTTCCAGCAGACTCATCAAAATAATTTCCCTCCATTAGGGTATATTATAGCGCATTTTTGTCTGGAAATAAAGGGGGAGGCGTGTTATAATAAAACATAATGCCGAAATTTTATGCGGCGATATCAGAGTAATAATGTAGGAGATACAAGATATGAAAATTTCTGAGCTTTTGAAGCAGGATAAGGTCACGCTCTCCTTTGAGGTGTTTCCGCCCAAGACGAGCAGCAGCTATGAGTCGGTAGCCAAGGCAACGCAGGAGATCGCGGCGCTCAAACCGGATTTCATGAGCGTGACCTACGGCGCAGGCGGCGGCACGAGCGAGCATACGGTCAACATCGCGGCTGACCTCAAGAAGAAGTATGACGTCACCGTGCTGACCCATCTGACCTGCGTATCCTCGACCCGCGAGCACGTCGCGAACATGGTTCAGAAGTACAAGGAGAACGGTATCGAGAACATCCTCGCACTGCGCGGCGACATTCCGGAGGGCGGCGCTCCGCACAGCGACTACCACTATGCAGCCGAGCTCGTGCGCGACATCAAGTCGCAGGGCGATTTCTGCATCGGCGGCGCATGCTATCCGGAGGGACATGTAGAGGCAGCGAACAAGACCGAGGACATCCTGCATCTGAAGGAAAAGGTCGAGGCAGGCTGCGAATTCCTGACCACGCAGATGTTCTTCGACAACAATATCATGTATAATTTCCTGTACCGCATCCGCGAGAAGGGCATCACGGTTCCGGTCATCGCAGGCATCATGCCGGTAACGAACGTCAACCAGATCAAGCGCATCACCTCGATGTCCGGTACTTACCTGCCCGAGCGCTTCAAGGCGATCGTCGATCGCTTCGGCGACAATCCGGCGGCGATGAAGCAGGCAGGCGTAATTTATGCAACCGAGCAGATCATCGACCTGATCGCAAACGGCGTAAACCATATCCACGTTTACTCGATGAACAAGCCGGAGATTGCAGCCGGTATCCAGTCCAGCCTGTCGGAGATCCTCGGATGATCTCCTTTGACCGCGGAGAGGCGCTGCGCTATATGGGGTATCACGGCGCGGAGCCGGACGCAGCGGTAGCGGAGAGTCTGGAGCGCTGCGCCGCCGAGCTACAGGCGGCTGTGCAGCCGAAGAGCATCTGCGCGCGCTTTCCGCTGTCCTTCACCGGGGAGAACACGATGCAGATCGGCGACCTCACCGTCACGAGCGCGAACCTCGCGCGCAACCTCAAGGGCTGCACGGCGGTATACCTCATGGCGGCGACGCTCGGCATCGGCGCGGATCGTCTGATCACGCGCGCCTCGGCTGTCCGCATGAGCGACGCCGTCATTTTGCAGGCGGTGGCCGCGGCGATGATCGAGACCTGCTGCGACGAGGTGAACGATGCGCTGCGCCGCAAGGCAGCGGAGGAGGGGCTGTACTGCCGTCCGCGTTTCAGCCCCGGCTACGGCGATTTTCCCATTGAGCATCAGCGCGATTTTTCCCGTCTGCTCGATACGCCGCGCAAGATCGGTCTCACGGTGACGGAGAGCTGTCTGCTCGCTCCGATCAAATCGGTAACGGCGGTCATCGGCCTTTCGCCCGAAAAACAGGACTGCCATCGCAAGGGCTGCGAGGAATGCGGCAAAACAGATTGCAACTTCAGGAGATAAAGAGAAATGAAACTGACCGAACGTTTAGGAAAAGAATGGGTGTTTTTTGACGGCGGCATGGGCACGATTTTGCAGGCGCACGGCCTGAAGGCCGGCGAGCTGCCCGAAACGTGGAACCTGTCGCACCCGGACGAGATCATCGCGCTGAACCGCAGCTATTTTGAGGCAGGCTGCGATGTCGTCAACACCAACACCTTCGGCGCGAACGCGCTCAAGTATCCGGACAATCTGCGCGAGATCGTCGAGGCGGCGGTGAGCCACGCAAAGAAGGCGCGCAGTCTGGCAGGCCGCGAGGAAGCATTTGTTGCGCTCGACATCGGCCCGACCGGCAAGCTGCTCCAGCCGATGGGCGATCTGCCGTTCGAGTGGGCGGTCGAGCTGTTCTCCGAGACCATTCGCATCGGCGCGGCGGCAGGCGCCGACCTCGTTCTGATCGAGACCATGAGCGACAGCTATGAGGTCAAGGCGGCTGTGCTCGCGGCCAAGGAAAGCTGCGACCTGCCGGTCGTCGTGACCACCATTTTTGACGAAAAGGGCAAGCTGCTCACCGGCGGTACGGTGGATTCGGTCGTTGCCATGCTGGAAGGTCTGCGCGTAGACGCGCTCGGCGTCAACTGCGGTCTGGGCCCGGAGCAGATGAAGCCGATCGTCAAGCGCCTGACCGAGGTTTCTTCGCTCCCGATCGTTGTCAACCCGAATGCCGGTCTGCCGCGCAGCGAAAACGGCATGACGGTGTTCGATATTGACGCGGAGGAGTTCGCGTCCCTCATGGGCGAGATCGCCGACATGGGCGTGCACGCGCTCGGCGGCTGCTGCGGTACGACACCGGCTCACCTCAGCAAAATGATCGAGCTGTGCCGAAAGAAACCCTTCACCGCGCCGGTTCCCAAGCATCGCACGGTCGTTTCCTCGTTCTCGCAGACGGTCGAGATCGGCCCAAAGCCGGTCATCATCGGCGAGCGCATCAACCCGACCGGCAAGAGCAAGTTCAAGGCGGCGCTGCGCGAGAACAACATCGAGTACATTCTCGGCGAGGGCATGGCGCAGGAGGACAGCGGTGCGCACATCCTCGACGTAAACGTCGGCCTGCCCGAAATCGACGAGCCGGCAATGATGGAGCGTGTTGTGACGCGCCTTCAGAGCGTCATTGCGCTGCCGCTCCAGATCGACACCTCGAATACCGAGGCGATGGAGCGCGGCATGCGTCTCTACAACGGCAAGCCGATGATCAACTCGGTCAGCGGCAAGATGGAGAGCATGGAAGCGGTCTTTCCGCTCGTGCGCAAGTACGGCGGCGTCGTGGTCGGTCTGGCGCTCGACGAAAACGGCATCCCGACGACTGCCGAGGGCCGCATTCAGGTCGCAAAGAAGATCTACGAGACTGCGGAAAAGTACGGCATTCCGCATGAGGACATCGTGATCGACGGTCTTGCGATGACGATTTCTTCGGACAGCGGCTCGGCGCTCGTGACGCTCGAAACGCTGCGCCGCGTGCGCGACGAGCTGCACGGACATTCCATCCTCGGCGTTTCCAACATTTCGTTCGGTCTGCCGCAGCGCGAGATCGTCAACTCGAATTTCTTCACCATGGCGCTCCAGAGCGGCCTGTCCTGCGCGATCATCAACCCGAATATGGATGCGATGATGCGCTCCTACCGCGCTTATCTGGCGCTTGCCAATCTGGACGAGCAGTGCGCCGGTTATATTGCGGCCTACGGCAATCAGCCTGCGGCCTCTGCGGCTCCGGCGGCAGCTGGCGGCGCGTCCATGCCGCTCGGCGAGTGCATTGAGCGTGGTCTGGGAGAACGTGCGGTGCAGGCCGCGAAGGAAATGCTCCAGACGGCAGCGCCGCTCGATGTCGTAAACGGCGACCTCATCCCGGCGCTCGACCGTGTAGGCAAGGGCTTCGAGAAGGGAACGGTATTCCTGCCGCAGCTGCTGATGAGCGCGGAGGCGGCCAAGGCGGCGTTCGAGGTCGTCAAGGAAGCGATGAAGGGCGAGGACCAGCAGACCAAGGGCAAGGTCATACTCGCGACGGTCAAGGGCGACATTCACGACATCGGCAAGAACATCGTCAAGGTCCTGCTCGAAAACTATGCTTATCAGGTCCTCGACCTCGGCAAGGACGTTCCGCCCGAGGTGATCGTGGATACCGCCATCAAGGAGGACATCAAGGTAGTCGGTCTGAGCGCGCTAATGACGACGACCGTTGTCAGCATGGAGGAGACCATCAAGCAGCTGCGCGAGAAGAAGCCGGATACGAAGGTAGTCGTCGGCGGTGCAGTGCTGACGCAGGAATATGCGGACTCCATCGGCGCGGACTGCTACGCGAAGGACGCGATGGCGACTGTGCACTTCGCAGACAGCGTTTTCGGCGTATAAACAGAAAAACAAAGGCATATCCGACAGAAAACCTCTCGGATATGCCTTTTTGCTGCAAAAGAAAACCATGCGCTCCCGAAAAGGGGAAACGCATGGTTTTTTCGTTATCTGGACGCGATAACGTCGTTCATATCATACATGCCGGACTGCGTGCGAGTCGCCATGTACTCCGCAGCATCGACAGCGCCTACCGCGAAAACCTCACGGGAGAGCGCGGTGTGCTTGATCTCGATGATTTCGTCGCGGCCGCAGAACAGTACGCTGTGCTCGCCGACGATCGTGCCGCCGCGGATAGCGGAGATGCCGATCTCGTGCGCCGGGCGCTTTTCGCGGCGCTCGTGGCGGTCGTAAACATACTCAGCCTTGTAGGGCAGGGCGGAAGCGACCGCATCTGCGAGCATGATCGCCGTGCCGGACGGCGCGTCAAGCTTCTGATTGTGGTGCTTCTCGATGATCTCAACGTCGTACTTGTCGCCGAGGACGGAAGCTGACTTCTTGAGCAGCTCGCTCATCAGGTTGATGCCGATGGACATATTGCCCGAACGGAATACCGGGATGGAAACGGAGGCTGCGCGGATGCGGTCGAGCTGCTCGGCGCTGTGGCCGGTGGTGCAGATGACGACCGGCAGATGGCGTGCCTCGCAGTAATCGAGCAGGCGCTCGGTCAGTGCGGTGTTCGAAAAGTCGATGACAACATCGCAGTCACCCTGATACTCAGCGAAATCCTTGTAGATCGGGAAATCCGCGTACTGCTCGGTGCGGATATCAAAGCCGACAGCGATCTCCATGCCGTCGCGGCTGCTGACAATATCGCTGATGACGCGGCCCATGCGGCCGCTGCAGCCGGAAAGCGCGATTTTTAACATCTTTCTCTGTTCTCCTGTCTGTCTGTGAAGAAATTAGATTTTGCAGCCTGCGTTCTCCAGCTCGCGCTTGATATAAGCGATGTGCTCCTCGCTCGGCTCGACGAGCGGCAGACGCAGATCGCCGACGTTCCAGCCGAGCAGCTCCATAGCCTTCTTGACCGGGATCGGGTTGACCTCGCAGAACAGCGCGTCGATGAGGTTGTGATACTTGAACTGCATCTGAGCAGCCTCGGGATAACGGTTCTCAAGGCAGAGCTGGGTCAGATCGTGGGTCTCCTGCGGTGCGACGTTGGAGAGCACGGAAATAACGCCCTTTGCGCCGAGCGACATCATCGGGACGATCTGGTCGTCGTTGCCGGACCAGACGTTGAGGTTGTCGCCGCACTTCGCCATGGTCTCAGCGAGCAGGGTGAAGTTGCCGGAAGCAGCCTTGATGCCGTTGATGTTCGGGTGCTTGGACAGCTCGGCGATCGTGTCCGAGGTGAAGCATACGCCGGTGCGGCTCGGCACGTTGTAGAGGATGACCGGCAGGTCGGAGCAGTCTGCGATCGCGTTGTAGTGCGCAATGAGGCCGCGCTGCGTGGTCTTGTTGTAGTACGGGGTAACGGACAGACCAGCGTCTGCGCCGCACTCAGCGGCGAACTTGGTCAGCGAGATGGCGTAATCGGTGTGATTGGAGCCGGTGCCAGCGATGACGGGAACGCGGTGGTTAACGTACTCGCAGCACCATGCCAGGACTTCGCGGTGCTCCTTGTCGTGCAGGGCGGAGGCCTCGCCGGTCGTGCCGCAGACGATGATCGCATCGGTATGATGTGCAATCTGATAGTCGATGATGCGGCCGAACTCCTCATAGTTTACCTCACCGGTGGACTTGAACGGGGTGATGATCGCAACACCCGCACCGGTAAAAACAGGCTTCTTCATAGTAAGAATATCCTCCTTAACGGTCCATATAGCCCTCAGCGCACAGCAGCTCTGCCATCAGGACAGCGCCGCCGGCAGCGCCGCGCAGGGTATTGTGCGACAGGCTGACGAACTTGTAATCAAAAATGGTGTCCTCGCGCAGACGGCCGATGGTGACGCCCATGCCGTTCTCGGTCATGCGGTCGAGCTTGGTCTGCGGACGGTTATCTTCCTCGCAGTAGGTGAGGTAATGCTCGGGAGCGGACGGAAGCTTCAGCTCCTGTGCGCGGCCCTTGAAGTTGTTCCAGCGCTCGATCATGACCTCCTTGGAGGGCTTCTTCTTGAACTTGACGGAAGCGGCAGCCATATGGCCGTCGGAGCAGGCAACGCGCAGGCACTGCGCGGAGATGACCGGAGTGGTCGCCGGCTCAATGTGGTCGCCCTCGATATGACCCCAGATCTTCATCGGCTCCTTCTCGCTCTTCTCTTCCTCGCCGCCGATGTACGGGATAACGTTATCGACCATTTCAGGCCAGGTCTCGAAGGTCTTGCCGGCGCCGGAGATCGCCTGATAGGTGCAGACGGAAACCTCGGTCGGCTCGAAGTCCATCAGAGCGGACAGAGCCGGAACGTAGGACTGAATAGAGCAGTTGGACTTGACCGCGATAAAGCCGCGCTTGGTGCCCAGACGCTTGCGCTGTGCCGGGATGATCGCAGCGTGGTCCGCGTTGATCTCCGGAATGATCATCGGAACATCCGGGGTGCCGCGGTGCGCGGAGTTGTTGGAGCAGACCGGGCACTCGAGCTTTGCATACTTTTCTTCGAGGGCGCGGATCTCGTCCTTCTTCATGTCGACAGCGCAGAAGATGAAGTCGACCTTGGAGGCGATCTCCTCTGCGTCTGCGGTTGCGTCGTACATTACCATGTCCTTGTACTTTTCGGGCATCGGAACGGTCATCTTCCAGCGGCCCTCACAAGCCTCGGCATAGGTCTTGCCCTTGTTGCGCGCGGATGCGGCGAGAGCGACGACCTCGAACCACGGGTGGTTCTCCAGCAGCAGGGTGAAGCGCTGACCTACCATGCCGGTCGCGCCGACGATGCCTACTTTGTACTGCTTCATGTTTATCAGATCCTTCCAGAAAGGTATAATAACGTGTGTGCGTATCCGGCGGATACACCGCATTTTCTGCCGACAGCGGCGCTTTTTGCAGGAAATATCGCGCTGCGTGCCGAAATATGAAAAATACCGGTTGAAAAACCGGTATGATCTATACTATAATAGAAAGAGCGGAAAAATCGCCGCCGCTTTCTAACACAGCTTAGCTCTCCACCGGCATTTCTGCTGATGACAGACGCAGGGATCTTATCCGCAGCATCCAGTACGGTTCTGCCGCAACAGAAAGACCGACTTCGGCGGAAGACCCTTTTTCGGCTGATGAACGGGTTTGCGGACCCTGTCAGGCGATACTGATGAAAACCGCGCCTCTATCTGTATCAGATACTTTTCCTTTTTATTTTAAGATAAGGTGATATATTTGTCAATAGAAGGCGGAAAAATAAACTTGATTTCTAACAGGAGTTGAACAGAAAATGAAACGCTTTTTTTCGGCGTTGCTGTGTGCGGCGGCGCTGACCGGCACGCTCGCCGTGCCGATGGCGGGCGCTGCGAGCACGGATACCACGCTCCGCGTCGGCCTGACGGTCGGCGGCGCGTCCTCGTTCGCCACTCCCATGCTGGAAAATGTCGCGGGCGAGAGCACCGGCTACACGGTCGGCACGGTGAGCGGCACGACGTTCAAGAGCGCGGCCTCGCTGACGGCTTCTCAGCTGACCATCCGCCTGAACGACAAGAACGCCTTTGAGGTGTGCGACACCGAGACGGGCAAGGTGCTGTTTACGTCCGCTGAGGGTGTGGAGCAGCTCGCCATCCGGCCGAACAGCCGCCTGACCTGGTTCAAGGGCTACAAGTGGTACGGCGACTTTGTTTATCGCCGCGCTTCGAACGGAAACATCACCGTTATAAACTATGTTAACATCGAGGATTATGTGAAGGGCGTTCTGCCGTATGAGATCGACCCGGACTGGCCGGCCGACGCGCAGAAGGCGCAGGCGGTCTGCACGCGCTCGTTCGCGCTCGGTACGCACAAGCATACGGACAGCGGCTACGACCTGTGCAACACGACCAACTGCCAGGTCTACCTCGGCGCGACACGCGCGACGAGCGAGTCGGACGCTGCGGTCAGCGCAACGGCAGGCGAAACACTGTCCTACGACGGCAAGGAGGTCATCGGCTACTTCTTCTCGTCGGACGGCGGCGCGACCGAGGACGCGGCCAACGTATGGGGCGGCGAATACGGCTACCTCAAGGGCAAGACCGACCCCTATGAGGAAAAGGACAAGGATAAGTGGAGCGTGACGCTGACGCCGGCCGAGGTCAAGACCAAGCTGACAAATGCCGGCTACTCGATCGGCACGGTCGCGAAGGTCGAGGTCACAAAGCGTACCGCGACGAACAATGTCGCCGAAGTGACCGTCACCGACACCGACGGCAAGACGGTAACGCTGACGCGCAGCAACGTGCGCACGGTTTTCGGCCTCAAGAGCATCAACTATTCGATCACCGCGAATGCTGCGGCGACGAGCTCGCAGACTAAAACTTCGGTGCAGAAGACCGCATCCGCGACCAAGACGAGCATTAAGATATCTCCGTCGGTACATACGGTCACGGTTGACGGCAAGGTGGTCAAGCCGCAGGGCTATAACATCAACGACAACAACTATTACAAGCTGCGCGATGTGGCGTGGATTTTGAACGGCACGGGCAGCGAGTTCAACGTGACCTGGGACGGCGCGAACAACCGCATCCTGCTCAGCCCGAACGCACCTTACATCACGGTGGGCGGCGAGATGAGCGATACCGTCGCGGAGGTCAAAAAGCTCTCGCCCTCGACGGCGGCGGTTGCTGTGGGCAACAAGACCGTGCAGCTGACCGGTTATAACGTAAACGACAACAACTATTACAAGCTGCGCGACATCGGTGAAGCACTCGGCTTTGCGGTGGACTGGGACCCGGAGGGCGTGGTCGTGATCCGCTCGGCCGACAAGACCGACGACAGCAAAGATACGTCGGACGGCAATAACAGCAACAATAATGACAATAACGATAACAACAATACCAGCAATACCAGCAATACCAGCAAGGATGAGCAGACTGTAACGACGGCTGCAAGCTGGACATTTAACGGCGCAGGCTGGGGCCACAGCGTCGGCATGAGCCAGTGGGGCGCGTATGCGATGGCGAAGCAGGGCTTCAGCTATGAGGATATTCTGAAATTCTACTTTACCGGTATCGAAGTATCGAAATAACATGTGACAGGAGGTACGGCGTGGACGCAGGACAGGAAAGCTGTCCGCGCCCATGCTTTTGTGATGAAGAAGAGTGATTTTTATTTTGATCTGCCGGAACGGCTGATCGCACAGCATCCGCTGGAGCAGCGCGATGCATCCCGAATGATGGTGCTCGACCGCAAGGACGGCTCGATAACACATCGTCATTTCCATGATATGCTCGAGTATGTCAAGCCGGGCGACTGCGTAGTATTCAACAATTCGCGCGTCATTCCGGCGCGCCTGATGGGTCATGCGGTCGGCCACGTTACGCCGATCGAGGTGCTGCTGCTGACCGACAAGGGCGATGGCCTGTGGGAGTGCCTGACCCGTCCGGGCAGAAAGACCCGTGCAGGCGTTGAGCTGACGTTCGGCGACGGCCTGCTGACTGCGACGGTCGAGTCGGTGCAGCCGGACGGCAACCGCCTGATCCGCTTCCACTATGAGGGCATTTTCCTCGAAATTCTTGACAAGCTCGGCACGATGCCGCTGCCGCCGTACATCAAGGAAAAGCTCGACGACCCTGAGCGTTATCAGACCGTCTATTCCAAGACGCCCGGCTCGGCTGCCGCGCCGACCGCAGGTCTGCATTTCACGAATGAGCTGCTCGAGGCGCTGAAGGCCAAGGGCGTCAAGCTCGCGTTCGTCACGCTGCATGTCGGTCTGGGCACGTTCCGTCCGGTCAAGGAGGACGAGATCACCGACCATGTCATGCACTCCGAGTTCTACGTCATGGACGAGGAGACCGCGAAGATCATCAATGAGACGCGCGACGCAGGCGGCGACATCTGGGCGGTCGGCACAACGGCAACGCGCACGCTCGAGACCATCGCAGACGAGACCGGCCATGTCCGCGCGCAGTCCGGCTGGACGGCCATCTTCATCTATCCGGGCTACCGCTTTAAGGCGGTCGATCATCTGATCACCAACTTCCACCTGCCGGAAAGCACGCTGATGATGCTCATTTCCGCATTCGCAAGCCGCGAAATGGTCATGAACGCCTATCAGGAGGCCATCAAGGAAGAATACAGATTTTTCTCGTTCGGCGACAGCATGATGCTGTACTGATGCCGCAAACGCAGTATGTAACATGTAATTTGTGAGGAATATATGGAAATCGGAAAATTTAATTTAATCAAAACCGAAGGCCGCGCACGCCGCGGCGAATTCTGCACGGCACACGGCGTGGTGCAGACCCCGGTCTTTCAGAATGTCGGCACCGCCGGCGCGATCAAGGGCGCGGTCGATGCGTTCGACCTCAAGGAGCTCGGCTGCCAGATCGAGCTGTCCAACACCTATCATCTGCACGTCCGTCCGGGCGACCAGATCGTCCGTCAGATGGGTGGCCTGCACAAGTTTATGCGCTGGGACGGTCCGATGCTGACCGACTCGGGCGGATTTCAGGTCTTTTCGCTCGCGACGCTGCGTAAAATCAAGGAGGAGGGCGTGACCTTCCATTCGCACGTTGACGGCCGCAAGATATTCATGGGACCGGAGGAGAGCATGCGCATTCAGTCTAACCTCGGCTCGGATATCGCCATGGCGTTCGACGAATGCATCGAAAATCCGTCGCCGCGCGAGTACGTCAAGAACTCCATCGACCGCACGACGCGCTGGCTCAAGCGCTGCAAGGACGAGCTCGACCGCCTCAACAGCCTGCCGGATACGGTCAATCCGCATCAACTGCTGTTCGGCATCAATCAGGGCGGCACCTATGACGATCTGCGCATCGAGCACATGGAGGCGATCGCGGAACTCGATCTGCCGGGCTACGCGATCGGCGGTCTGGCCGTCGGCGAGAGCACCGAGACCATGTACCACATCCTCGATGTCGTTCTGCCGCATGCGCCGCAGAACAAGCCGCGCTATCTGATGGGCGTCGGCACGCCGAGCAACATCATCGAGGGTGTTGCGCGCGGCATCGACTTCTTCGACTGCGTCATGCCGACACGAAACGCGCGCCACGGTCATCTGTTCACGCACAACGGCATCCTGAACATCATGAATGCCAAGTACCAGACTGACGACCGTCCGATCGAGGAAGGCTGCCAGTGTCCGACCTGCCGCCGCTTCAGCCGCGCTTATCTGCGCCATCTGCTCAAGAGCGGTGAGATGCTGTCGCAGCGTCTGCTCGTCATGCACAACCTCTGGTTCTACAACCATCTGATGCAGGAGATCCGCGATGCGCTCGACGAGGGCCGCTTCGAGGAGTTCCGCGCAGAATACAGCGAAAAAATGTCCAAGCGCATTTAAGAATGCTGAAAATATAACGGAAAGCGTCTGCCGTGAGATTGATATGCTCCCTCTATGAAAGACAGTGAAAAAACAAACTGTCAATCATGGAGGG
>CAVIRF010000034.1:0-16446 GCA_963645185.1 Coprococcus eutactus
CGTTTTCCTGCACGTTCAGCTTGGGGATGAGGTTGTACTGCTGAAAGATGAAGCCAAGAGTCTTGTTGCGTATGTCAGCTTGCTCGTCGTCGGTCAGCTCGGAAACGTCCTCGCCGTTCAGGTAATACTTGCCGCTCGTCGGCACATCCAGACAGCCGATGATGTTCATGAGCGTACTTTTGCCCGAACCGGACTGGCCGACGATGGCGACGAACTCGCCCTTGTATATCTTGAGCGAAACGCCGTCCGAGGCGTGCACCTCGGTGTCGCCCATGTGGTAGATCTTATAAATGTCGCGCAGCTCGATGAGCGGCGTCTGCTGATCGGTATTCATCACGGCATACCGCCTCCGCCGCTACCGCCGGGAGCTCCACCGCCGCCGGGCATTCCGCCGCCACCGCCGCCGGGTGCGCCGCCCATATCACCGCCGGGGCCTCCGCCCATATCGCCGCCGGGCATCATCTGGTCATCGTCCGAGGAGGACTGCGCCTGTACCTGCGGCACATAAACGGTGTCGCCCTCGCTCAGACCCGAGGTGATCTCGATATTATTGTCGTCCGACAGACCGGTTTCGACGGTCGCTTCGCGCCAGCCGTCCGGCAGGGTCGTGCCGCCGACGATGGTGTTATCCGTGTTCTTCGCGGAGCTGTCCTTGACGTAGACCGTATTGCCGCGCTGAACCGCTGCGACCGGAACGGTGAGGGCGTCCTTGGACTCCTCGACCACGATGGTCGCGTCCACGTTCATGCCGGGGAGCAGGCCGTCCGGCGCATTGTCGATGCGGACGGTCACGGGATAGGTGGTAACGCCGTTCGAGGTCGTGCCTGCGACCGAGACCTTGGTCACGGTGCCTTCAAAGGTACCGGCGTCGGTGAGCGAGTCGCAGGTGATGTTGACTGTCTGGCCGACCGCGACCTCGTTGACGTCAAGCTCGTCGAGCGAGATGTCGAACGTCAGATAGGACATGTCGTAGATGACCGCGAGCGTGGTCTGGCCGTTGGTCGCGTCGAGCGTATCGCCGACCTTGATGTTCTTGGTGATGATCGTGCCGTCGATGGGCGCGGTGATGGTGTAGTCGTCCAGCTTGTCGACGGTGTTCTGGTAGGAGAGCTGCTGCTGCTCGAGCGAGAGCTTGCTGTTCGTGATCTGGTTTTCGGTCTGGGTGGAGCTGAGACGCGCAACGACCGAGCCGACCGATACGCGTGAGCCCTCGGAGACGGACAGGCTTGCCACTGTACCGGAGGCGTCCGCGGTGATGGTGGACTCGCTCAGATAGGTGAAGTTCGCGCCCTGATTGCAGGCGACGCCGTTGATGGTCGCGGTCGCGGCGGACGAGGTGGACAGGCCGCCGGGGTTATTGACATGAATGGTGACGTATTTTACGATCTGGTAGCCGTCGAGCACGGTTTCCTGCGCGTCGATGGACGTGACCGAGCCGGTGAGCGTCTCGAACGAGCTGTCCATCGTGACAGTCGCCGTCGAGCCGACGCCGAATTTGGAGACATCCGCCGAGTTGAACGGCACGCGCAGCTCCATAACGGACGAGTCGCGTACATCCGCGATCTTCGCACCGGCCTGCACCTCGTCGCCGACCTCGACGTACAGCTCGGTTATCATGCCGGACTTTTTCGAGGTAACGGTGAGGTCCTTCAGGCTCTCCGCCGTCTGGTTGTAGCTGTTGCGGCTCTGCTCGAGCTGGAGCTTGGCCTGATCGATCTGGTTCTGGGCGTCGGTCTTGTCGATCTCATAGAGCGTGTCGCCCTTTTTGACCGTGTCGCCCTCCTCAAAGGTGCAGGAGAGCACATCGCCCTGTACGTTCGAGGTTACGTTGTACTGGTTGGCAGGCTGGATGGTGCCGGTCGCGGACAGGGTTTTCTGGATGTCCTGCCGGGTCGCCTCAGCCTCGATGTAGGTTTGCGTTTCGTCGCTCTTTGCGCTCGCGGTGAAGTGGTATGCCGCGGCAGCGCCGCCGAGGATCACGACCGCTGCCGCGATCACGACCGTTTTTTTCAGCTTTTTCCGCTTGCCTTTCTTTCCGGCAGAGGCCGGCGCACCGCCTGCGGCGTCGGCTGCCTTCCGGTGCGGCAGCTTCAGTTTGTCGAGTGGCAGTTTCAAGGATGGTTCCCTCCCAAAACACAGATAGAGTGTGTCGATAAAATAGTACGGCGGTCAACAGCCGTTTGAAACCGCCCCGTGCAATATATCATAAGCACAGGCGTTTGAAAAATAATTGAAAAACCGGCGCTTTAACAAATACTCCATGAGGTCTACACAAAAACTCCACACAGGTTCGGCAGACTAAAGGCAGCGAGGTGAGGAAATGCGAATTTTACTGATCGGCGCAGGCGAGGATGAAAAGCTGTGCGCAGCGCTGCGGCGCGGACAGATATCGTTTGATATGCAGGCGGCAGGAGAAACGCTGTATCTGCCGGAAAATGTGTACGATGTGCTCGTGTTTTTCAGCGCAAAGCCGGATGCAGAGCTGATCTCGACGATCTCGCAGCTGCGCGGCGAGAAAATAGACACGCCGGTGCTCGTACTGGCGGAGCACGCGACCGCGCGGTCGCGCATCCGGCTGCTGGATGCCGGGGCGGACAACGTGCTGCTGTACCCCTGCATCAGCAGCGAAATTCTGGCGCATATCCGCGCACTGGCGCGGCGCGTGCCGCAGATGCAGCGCGAGGTCATCACGGCCGGAGATCTCACGCTCGACCGGGGCTGCTGCATGCTGCGCAGCCGTGCAGGTGAAACGCGCGTCTCGCGCAAAGAGCTCCAGCTCGTCGAGCTGTTCCTGCGCCATCCGGGGCAGATACTGCCGCGCGAAACGCTGCACCAGAAGGTGTGGGGCGCGGATCGTGAGGCCGCCTACAACAATGTCGAGGTCTATCTGACGCTCGTGCGGCGCAAGCTGCGCGCCGTCGGCTCGCAGGCCGTCATTCAGGCGGAAAGCGGCCTTGGCTATTATTTGCAGACCGGCTGAAAACTGCACAAAACGGCGAATGAAAATTTGTGCATCATTTTACGGAATTTCTGTCACATTCTGCGTGTCCCAAACGTCTAATTAGTAGAAAGCACAAACCGACCGGCTGTCTGCGGCGGACACATGGGGTGTACAGGATAGAGAGCACAGAACAACGTTCGCCGCAACCGTCAGAACACGAAAAAGACCTGTAAACGGGAAAAACCGATTTACAGGCCTTTTCATTTGTCGGAAAATATTAAGAGATACCGCGTTCGAGCAGGCGCTGGCGCACGGCCGATGCCGGGCGTTCGAGAGCTTCTGCGATCTCCTCGGGGTGCTGGCCTTCGCGGCGCAGCTGCGCAAGGCGCGCGTCCTCCTCGGCGGTCCACGGCGTATGGCGCAGCGAAAGCTGACGGGCGGCTTCGTCCAGAATGTCGTCCAGCGCATCTATAATAAAATGCTGCGCGGAGAGCGTGTAAAGCACGGCTCCGGCGCCGGGCTCGACCAGAATGCCGACCTCGCCGCCGCTCTGCGTCGGCAGGTAAGCGTACTCGCCGCGGCTGTCCGGCATCCACGCGAGCAGACCGGCGTCGGTCAGCCAGTCGAGCAGGGGAGGGACGGAAAGCGGCGCAGCGTCCTCGGGCTCGAGCGCATGGATGCGCTGCACGACCTCCTCCACGGGAAGCGGCAGGTCGGAATAGGCGAAATCCGCGCGGCGATTATAGGGGACGGCAGGCGGCAGGCGGTGCGTCGCGTCAGCGGCATCGGCAGGCGCACCCTTGGCGCGCGGCGCAGGCTTGATGGAGGACGCCGGGCGGAGCATGGCGGCGAGCTCGGGCGGCAGGCTGTGCGGACCGTTCTGCGCAGGAGATGCAGGTGCGCTTTTCGGCGCGGCAGGCTGCGGCTTTTCAGCGTGCGGCGCGCTGTTCGTCACCACCTTGTCCAGCACCTCCGCGACAAAGGCAAAGCAGCGCGACATGCGGCCGTTCCGGATGAGGTCGCCGTCCGCGACCGGCTTTCCGTCGAGTGGATTGATGCCTTGCGACAGCTTTTCCATATACATGCGAGCGCGGCGTATCATATCGAGTTCGGTCATGCTGTGCCTCCGTAAATTACAAGGATAATATCTTTATCTTAGCTCATACCGCTCATCACTGCAAGCGTTTTTCATAAAAAAGAACAGGCAGAGCGTGTGTTCTGCCTGCCGGAAATGATTTTCGCTTTTTAGAATACAGTTACAACTGCGCCCTTGTAGGTCTCGTCGACGTACTTCTTAACGTCGTCGCTCTGCATTGCCTTCTTGAGGGCCTGGATCTTGTCGCTGTTCTCCTCGCCGCTGCGGCATGCAACAACGTTTACATAAACCTTCGCGTAGTCCGGGTTCTCGGTGATGAGGGAGTCCTCAGCTGCGTTCAGGTCAGCCTGAAGCGCGTAGTTGCCGTTGATGACCGCGAGGTCAACGTCAGCGAGCGAACGCGGCAGCTGCTCTGCTGCGATCTCCTGAATGTCGAGGTTCTTCGGGTTCTCGGTGATGTCGAGCTTGGTCGCGTCGGAGGTCGGGTCGATGCCGTCCTTCAGGGTGATGAGGCCTGCGTCCTGAAGCAGGAGCAGTGCACGGGTCTCGTTGGAGCCGTCGTTCGGGATGGCAACGGAAGCGCCGTCAGCGAGCTCCTCGATGGAAGCGGTCTTGCCTGCGTAGATGCCGAACGGCTCGTAGTGCATGTCGAACGCTGCGACCAGATCGGAGTTGTTCTCCTTGTTGAAGTTGTTGAGGTACGGGGTGTGCTGGAAGTAGTTTGCGTCCAGATCGCCGTCTACCAGCGCGGTGTTCGGCTGAACGTAGTCGGTGAACTCAACGATGTTGAGGGTGTAGCCCTCGGCCTCGAGCGTGTCCTTCGCTGCGTTCAGGATCTCGGCGTGCGGAGTCGGGGTAGCGCCGACGGTGATGACCTTGTCGGAGTCGCCGGTGTCTGCTGCTGCGCTGCTGTCAGTGCTGGATGCGCTGCTGCTGCCGCCGCAGGCGGTCAGAGCGGACAGGCACAGGGCGCCTGCAAGGATTGCTGCAATGGATTTTTTCATGGGAATTCGCTCCTTTTCAGATATATATCATAATTTTATGATAACAAATTTAACGATTGCGCTTGTCCAGACGGTGCGCAAGACGCATGCCGACCTCCTGAAAGATCTGCACGACGACAACGATGATGATGACCGCGACGAGCATGATGGGGAAGTTGTAGCGGTTGTAGCCGTAGTTGACGGCTACCGTGCCCAGACCGCCGCCGCCGATGAAGCCGGCCATTGCGGAGTAGCCGAGGATGGTGACGATGGAGATCGCGCCGCCGACCATGAGGGAGGGCTTTGCTTCAGGTACGAGCACCTTCCAGACGATCTGCCACGGGCTCGCGCCCATGGACTGCGCCGCCTCGATGACGCCGAACGGGACCTCCTTGATGGAGGACTCGACCATGCGCGCGACATAGGGCGCGGCGGCGAACGTCAGCGGAACGATCATCGCGGTGGTACCGATGGCCTTGCCGACGATGGCGCGCGTGATCGGCGTGATCATGACCGCGAGGATGAGGAACGGGATCGAGCGCAGGATATTGGTGATGATACCGAGAATAGTGTTCAGTACGGGCATCGGGCGGATGCCGTTCTTGTCGGTCACGACGAGCGTCAGACCGAGCGGCAGGCCGATGAGATAGGAAATGGCGGTGGACAGGATGACCATGTAAAGGGTCTCCCAAAGGCTCTGTGCCCAGACATTAAACGGCAGCATTTGCGTCTACCTCCTCTGTGTGTACGTTCTGCGTTTCCAGATAGGCCAGAGCACGCTTGGCGGCGCGCTCGTCCTCGGGCAGCTGCAGAATCATCTGGCCGTAGGCCTTGCCGTCGATGTTCTTGGTGTCCGCGAACATGATGTTGACCGGCGCCTTGCACTCGAGCACCATGTTCGAGACGATCGGCTCGAACGAGGAATTGCCGTCGAATACGATGCGGCAGTAGCGCTTGCCGGTCGCGAGGGCGCTGCGCTTGCCGTCCGGATAGATGAGCTGCTTTGCCATCGCGGACTGCGGACGGGTGAAAACGGTGTCTACCGTGCCGACCTCAGCGATGCGGCTGGAGTCGATGATGGCGACGCGCTGACAGATCTCCTCGATGACCGCCATCTCATGCGTGATGACGATGATGGTGATGCCGAGGGTCTTGTTGATCTCCTTGAGAAGGGCGAGGATAGACCGGGTGGTCGTCGGGTCGAGCGCGCTCGTCGCCTCGTCGCACAGCAGGATCTTCGGATTGGTCGCGAGCGCACGGGCGATAGCGACGCGCTGCTGCTGGCCGCCGGAGAGCTGCGAGGGGTAGTTGCCTGCGCGGTCGGAGAGGCCGACGATCTCGAGCAGCTCGGTCGCGCGCTTTACCGCGTCGGCGCGGCTCACGCCTGCGATCTCGAGCGGAAAGCAGATATTCTGGAGCGCGGTGCGCTGCTGGAGCAGGTTGAACTGCTGAAAGATCATGCCCATCGAGCGGCGCGCCTCGAGCAGCTGCTTTTTCGAGAGCTTGCCGAGCTCCTGACCGTCCACGGTGACGGTGCCTGCGGTCGGCTTTTCGAGAAAGTTGATGCAGCGCACGAGCGTGGACTTACCTGCGCCGGACAGACCGATGATGCCGAAGATCTCGCCGCGGTTGATGTCGAGGTCGATGCCGTCGAGCGCCGTAACCTTGCCGGCTCTGCCGGTGAACGTTTTGTTAAGACTTCGGATGCGAACGATAGCGTCCTGTTCCAAGTTCATTCCTCCTGACACGAAAATGTGTGTTGTTTGATGCGAAAAATAAAAGCGGAAAGCTTTTTTCCTGCTTTCCGCTCGTTTCCCTGTTTATATCGCGCCGCATGACAAGCGGCCCGTCTGCGCCGTGCTCTCAGCGGAGCGCCTCGGCAGAAAAACGAGCAAAATCACACATCATGCACATGGACATTCGAGATACGGTCATTGTGATTTCCTCCTTTTTCTACGGTTTCGATAGAAATTAGTATAGACTGTTGCTGGAGCTTTGTCAACCCCGAATTTTGCACAAAGGAGGGGGAAAAAGGCAGACAGGCGGCTGTTTCCGCCTGTGCGGTTTTCGCACGGCTTTGCGCAGTAATATACGATAACAACACAACATCTGGTAGATTGTATCCGTGCTGACATTGAATGATCACAGGATATATGCTATACTGTGGGTAAAGAAAGAGAACAGGAGGAGATAACATGGATCTGGCGGATTTTTTTGCGATCGACAGACTTTCCGAGCATGATGAAGAGAAACTGGTCGAGTCTGCGATGCAGCTGCAGCAGGTTATGATGCTGTACGAGTCCGGCATTCGTGAGATCAAGACCAAACTGGATATTCTGGCGGACGAGTCGCGCATTTCGGGCAAACCGAGCCCGATCAACTCGATCAAGAGCCGCATCAAGACGCCGCGCAGCATCGTGGGCAAGCTCAAGCGTCGCGGCTTCCCGGTGACGCTCCAGTCCATGATGGACAACCTGAACGACATCGGCGGCATCCGCGTCATCTGCCCGTTCATTCAGGATATTTATACCGTAGCGGACATGCTCATGCGGCAGAGCGATCTGACGCTCATCGAGAAAAAGGACTATATCACGAACCCCAAGCCGAACGGCTACCGCAGCCTGCATCTTATCCTCGAGGTGCCGATCTTTCTGGCGGAGCGCACGGTACCGGTGCGCATCGAGCTCCAGCTGCGCACGATCGCCATGGATTTCTGGGCGAGCCTTGAGCATCAGCTGCGCTATAAATCCAATGTCGAGGTGCCGCCGAACCTGTCGGACGACCTCAAGCACTGCGCGGACGTCATCGCTGAGACCGATGAGGACATGCAGCGCATCGCGAAGGACCTCGGCGTCCTGCGCTAATCCCGTTTCAGCGAAAGGAAAACCAAATGGAACTCATTCCCGTCATCACACTCGCACTGGTGGCCGTGCTGCTCGTGCTGGTCATCATCCTGCTCGTGCGAAAGCCGGTGCAGCCGCCGAAAACGACCGACAGCGGCGCGATCTCTGCGCTCGGCGCGCTCGTCACGCAGAACCTGCGCGAGGGCCGCGAGGCACAGGACAGTCGCCTTGCGGCGATGGACCGGTCGGTTTCCGGCCAGCTCGACCGCTTCGAGAAGCGCCTGCACGGCTTTTCGGTCGAAACATCGCAGCAGCTTGACGGCATCCGCGCCGCCGTGGACGGCAACCTGCGCGAGCTGCGCGAGGACAACAACAAAAAGCTGGACGAAATGCGCGGCATTGTGGACGAAAAGCTGCAAAAAACGCTCTCCGACCGCATGAACGAGTCGTTCCGTCTGGTCAACGAGCGTCTGGAACAGGTCTACCGCGGTCTCGGCGAGATGCAGACACTCGCGCAGGGCGTGGGCGACCTCAAAAAGGTGCTCACAAACGTCAAAAACCGCGGTATCGTGGGCGAAATCCAGCTCGGCGCGATCCTGTCCGACATTCTCGCGCCCGAGCAGTACGCGGAGAACGTCGCGACCGTACCCGGCAGCCGCAATGTCGTCGAGTTCGCCGTCCGGCTTCCGGCCGAGGACGGCGGCGCGGTGTGGCTGCCGATCGACTCCAAGTTTCCGGGCGACACCTACGGTGCGTTGCGCGACGCCTATGAGAGCGGCTCGCGCGAGCAGATCGACGCCTGCGCCAAGCAGCTTGTGCTGACGCTCCGGAGCGAGGCGAAGGACATCCGCGACAAATATCTTGCACCGCCGTACACCACGGAATTCGGCATCATGTTCCTGCCGTTTGAGGGGCTGTACGCCGAGGCGGTGCAGCGCGGCATGGTCGAGATTCTTCAGCGCGATTATCATGTCAATATCGCCGGCCCGAGCACGATGGCGGCGCTGCTGAACAGCCTTCAGATGTCGTTCCGCACGATCGCCATTCAGAAGCGCTCGGGCGAGGTGTGGAACGTTCTGGGCGCGGTCAAGACCGAGTTCGACAAGTTCGAGACCTGCCTGACGCAGACGCAGAACCGTCTCGATCAGGCGAGCCGCGAGCTGGACAAGCTGGTCGGCACGCGCACCCGTGCCATCCGCCGCCGCCTCAAGAGCGTCACCGAGCTCTCCGAGGCCGAGACCGAGCGCGTGCTCGGCGCTGCGGACGATGAGGACGAGCCGACTTCATAAAAAATTAAGAAAAATTTCACGGTTTTGTGAGGGAAATGGTAAGGGCTTTCGAGGTATACTGTAGATACAAAGGATAGAGACTCAGTGATAAAAGGGAGGAATTATCATGAAAGCAAATACCCATGAAGGTCTGTTCAGAATGCTCCGCCGCCTGCTTGCCCGGTTGTTCGGCCCGATCGAACGGGGCAAATACCGCGTCTGAATTGTGAATTTATTGCAAACACCGCTCTGCTGCCCTTGAACGGGGTCCGGCAGAGCGGTATACTGTATTGCAGGCAAATAGAAGAAATTTAGATAGACAGCAGAGAAAGTGGGCGAGATACCATGACAGCTGCTACATTTTTTGAGCTTTTTCATCAATACGGACTGATTCTGGTCTGCGGCGTGATTTTCTGCGAGTATATGAACCTGCCCGGCTTTCCGGCAGGCGTTATCATGCCGTGCATCGGCGTGCTCATCGCGCAGAGCAGCCTGTCGCTGCCGCTGACGCTCGTGCTGAGCATCATTTCCGGCCTGCTCGGCAGTCTGGTCATTTACGGTCTGTGCTACTGGGGCGGTGAGCCGATCATGGAAAAACTGTTCGGCAAGAGCAAGAAATTCCGCTCTTTCGTACAGAAATGCCATGAATTTATCAATTTGCAGCACGGACGCGGCCTTGCGATCTGCCGCATCATCCCGATGCTCCGCACGATCGTTTCCATTCCGGCCGGACTCATCCGCATGCCGGTCAAGTGGTTCGTCGGCTGGTCGGCCATCGGCATCGCGGCGTGGAACACCGCGCTTATCTCCGCCGGGTACTTTTTCGGCGAAAAGATACTCGCGCTGGTGATGTGAGACAGTCAAAAAAACGAAAACAGGTGTGATACCGTTTGATTGGTATTCACACCTGTTTTTTCTTTAGGACCGAACGATGAGCAGCCACGACTCGGCCTTGCTGTCGAGCGTCAGACCGACGTCCTCATAGGCTGTTACCGTGCAGCCGGATTTTTCGAGCGCGTTCAGCGTGTCCTGAAGCGTGGACATGTTGTTGTCGAGCTGGAACCACGCTGCGCTGCTGTCTGAATACAGCAGCTTGCCGTCGATCTCAGGCAGCTCGCCGCCCTCTGCGATATAGCAGTGCGCGACGCGCAGTCCGTGTACCGCTTCGGGGAGCGTGAGCACGCCGGTATCCTCGGCGGCAACAATGCCGGAGGAGTCGCCGTCCGCGATCGCGCGGCCGGCCATGTCGCTGCTCTGCGCAGCGATGCCGCTGTTCGCCTCGGGGAGGGCGGTTACGGCAGGCACATCTTCTTCCTTGGCCGTCTGCGGTGCGGCTTCGCTGGACGCGCTGCCGCCTGCGGCAATATCGCTCGTGCCCTGCACAGCGGTCTGGGGAGCGCTTTGCGCCGCTCTGTTTACACCGGCATTTTCAGCCGCTTCCGCGACTTCTTCGGGAGCGCTGTCGGATGCTGCGCCTGCGTCGATAGAATAGCTGTCCGTGGTCGCAGCGGCTGAGGTATCCCCGGCATCTGCCGACGCGGTGGAGCCGCTGCCGACCGTGCTGAACGACGGCATCAGTCCGCCGCCGAGAACGACGAGCACGACCGCCGCCGCCACGCCGACCATCGTGAACACCGGCATGCGGCGCACGGGCTTTTCCGGCTGAACGACATGCAGCTTGGTCTCCTGCCGCAGCGTATCCATAATGCCATCGTGGAGGTCGTCCGGCACCTCGGGTTCCTGCTCAAAGAGTGCGCGCATCTCCTTGAGATCACGCAGCAGCGCGGCGCACGAAGGGCACTCCGCAAGATGCTCCTCGAGCTTTTCGCGTTCGCTGTCGGTCAGTGTGCCGTCAACGCTGTTCGAGCAGAGCTGTTCGAAATATTCTTCATCATTCATGCGTCTCGCCTCCTTTCTCTTGGTTAGACGGAGCAGGGGGCAGAATGTTCCCTCTTTGCAGCAAAATCTTGCGCAGGGCGATGCGTGCGCGCGCAAGCCGCGATTTTACGGTACCTTCGCTGATCTCCAGAATTTCTGCGATCTCGGTGTAGCTCATGCCGGAAACGTCGCGCAGCAGCACGATGCGGCGGTGCTCCTCGCTGACCTCGGCGAGCGCCGCGGCGAGCTCGCGCCCCAGCTCATTGTTGTCGAGCTGCTCCTCGGGCGTGGGGGCGGTGTCGTGGATGGGGCGGTCCTCATCGTCCTCGGTCGTCAGCGTCGTGGTCTGCGGCTGGGCCTGACGATGACGCGCATGATCGACGCAGATGTTCATGGCGATGCGGAACAGCCAGGTCGAAAAGCCGCTGTCGCCGCGGAAATTCTCGATCGAGCGCCATGCGCGCAGAAAGACCTCCTGCGTGATGTCGGCGGCGTCCTCGGGATGGCCGGAGGAGCGCAGCGCGATGACGTAAACGCGCTTTTCGTAGCGGCGCACGAGCTCCTCAAAGGCATCCAGCTCGCCGCGGCGCGCTCTGGCCAGAATATGCTTGTCGTCCATAACGTTGCTCCCTCCTTTCGGGTGTCATTCCTCGGTGACGGCCTGCTTGAGCTCCTCAACGATCTCATAGAGCTGTTCCAGCCGTTCGAGTGCGCAGATGCGGTTTTTGAAGGCCTTGAGGCCGCTCTGCTGCTTGAGATAGCAGTTGACATGCCGTCTCGCCTCGAGCATGGCGATGTGCTCGCCCTTCTGCGCGGCGGCGAGCTCCATCTGCCGCACGGCGGTATCCATGCGCTCGGCAAACGGCGGAAGCGGAGGGCAGACGCCGGTTTCGAGGAGCGCGTTCGCTCGCTCGAAGATCCACGGGTCGCCGAGAGCGCCGCGTCCGATCATCGCGCCGTCCGCGCCGGTGTATTCCAGAATGCGAACCGCGTCCTCCGGGACGGCGACGTCGCCGTTCGCGATGACCGGGATGGAGACCGCCTGCTTGACCGCGCGGATGGCGTCCCAGTCGGCCTTGCCGCTGTACTGCTGCGCACGGGTGCGGCCGTGGACCGCGATGGCGGCTGCGCCGGACTGCTCAGCCATACGAGCGAATTCGACGCAGTTGACGCTCTTTTCGTCCCAGCCCTTGCGGAATTTAACGGTAACGGGGACATTCACGGCCTTGACGACCGCTTCGATAACGCGCGAGGCGAGCGGCAGATCGCGCATGAGCGCCGAGCCGTCGCCGTTCCCGGCGATCTTGGGAGCAGGGCAGCCCATGTTGATGTCGATGATGTCGCAGCCGGATTTTTCGAGCGCGATGCGCGCACCCTCCACCATGGTCTCCGGCTCGTGGCCGAAGATCTGCGCGGCGGCCGGGTGTTCGTCCGGCGCAAGCTCGAGCAGCCGCGGCGTTTTCTTGTCCTGATAGCACAGTGCCTTGGTCGAGACCATTTCGGTCACGGTCAGCGCCGCGCCGTGCTCGCGGCAGATGCGGCGGAAAGCGAGGTCGGTCACGCCTGCCATCGGCGCAAGTACGAGCCGCCCGTCAATTTTTACCGTTCCGATCTGCATAGTGTCCCTCCAGATATGATTTACGGTTTATTCTACCATAACATTAGGGGGAATGCAACTTGCAGAATGGTAACAGTGCGGAAACGAGCGGAATTTCGCAGGAAAATGCGTGAAAAACGTCGAAAATCCCGTTAAAAGTGCGAAAAGAAAAATGCGGAAATGAGGAAAAAGAGAGAAATTTCTGCGCGAGTCTATACCTATTATATATAGGCGCATCCGGACGCTGAAAAGGAGAAAGAAACACGCTGTCAGCCTGCACAAAATTTTCTCGAAAAATTTGTGAAATCCCCTTGACAGAATGCCGGAGATATAGTAATATAGTTAAGGTTCTGCGAGAGACACCGCAGACAACGCGATGATGCCGGAGATTGCTGCTCCAGGAAGCAGGTAACTTCGGCGGAGTAGGTCCGACAATCGGGCGGTTGAGATAACTGCTATCAGCTGAGGTACAGTGCCTCGGCAAAACGCAATGTTCCTGCGTAAATTCGGGACTCGCGGCAAGCACGCCGCAAAGCCGATAGCACGAACCACTTACGTTTTTTAATTGTGACCGGATCGTTACACTACAAGTGTGCCCGGTTATTTTCATGTCCGTCCGCGATACGCACGGCGGAGTTGCAGTTTCTCTCCGTAGCGAGTCAAAACATTATTTTAATGTATGGCACACATACGAGGAGGATATTCCACAATGGCAAACGCACAGAAAATCCGCATTCGCCTGAAGGCGTATGATCACGAGCTGATCGACCAGTCCGCAGAGAAGATCATCGAGACCGCTAAGCGCAACGGCGCCAAGGTTTCCGGCCCGATCCCGCTGCCGACCGAGAAGCAGATCGTAACCATCCTGCGCGCAGTTCACAAGTACAAGGACTCCCGCGAGCAGTTCGAGCGCCGCACTCACAAGCGTCTGATCGACATCATCAACCCGAACCAGGCTACCATCGAGGCTCTGACCACCTTGGATCTGCCGGCTGGCGTTGAGTTCGAGGTTAAGCTCTAATTTAAGAGCGAGACGCGAACGTAATTGCCGCAAAGGCGATTACGAAAAACAAGTTTACAAATCGCCGGAATAACCCGCCGGAGATTTGAAAGCCCTGCCGCGACACGCGCGGCGAGGTCATGTTGGCGGTTAAATGCCGTCAACCAATAACCTTTAAGGAGGAAAACAAAATGCTGAACAAAGCAATCATCGGCAAGAAGGTCGGCATGACCCAGATCTTCAATGCTGACGGCAAGGTTATCCCCTGCACCGTAATCGAAGCAGGTCCTTGCGTTGTAACTCAGCTCAAGACCGAAGAGAAGGACGGCTACAATGCAGTTCAGTTCGGTTTTGAGGATGTAAAGGAAGCTCGCCTGAACAAGCCCCAGAAGGGCCACCTGAAGAAGGCTGGCGACTCCCTGAAGAAGTACCTGAAGGAGTTCCGTTTCGAGGACTGCACGATGTTCCAGCTCGGCGACGTTGTCAAGGCTGACATGTTTGTTGAGGGCGACTTCGTAGACGTCACCGGCACTTCCAAGGGCAAGGGCTACGCAGGCGTTATCAAGCGTTTCAACGCTTCTCGTCTGAAGGAGACCCACGGTACCGGCCCGGTTCACCGTCACGCTGGTTCCATGGGCGCATGCTCTGATCCTTCCAAGATCATGAAGGGCAAAATGATGCCTGGTCACATGGGTGCTGAGCAGGTTACCGTTCAGAACCTGGACGTTGTCAAGGTGGACGCTGAGCTCAACCTCATCGCTGTCTGCGGCGCAGTTCCGGGTCCGAAGGGCGGCATCGTCGTTCTGAAGAACACCGTTAAGAACAACAAGCTTGTCAAGGGCGAGGCTGGCGTCAGCAAGAACCCGCAGAAGGCATCCGCAAGAAAGTAAGGGAAGGAGGAGCAACTCATGCCTACAGTAGCAGTTTTTGATATGACCGGTAAGAAGACCGGCGAAATGGAGCTGAACGCAGCTGTTTTCGGTATCGAGCCGAACATGACTGTCGTACACGCTGCAGTAAAGAATTACCTGGCTAACCAGCGTCAGGGCACTCAGTCCACGCTGACCCGCGCAGAGGTTCGTGGCGGCGGCATCAAGCCGTGGCGCCAGAAGGGCACCGGCCGCGCCCGTCAGGGTTCTATCCGCTCTCCGCAGTGGACCCACGGCGGTATTGCCCTCGGCCCGAAGCCGCGTTCCTACAACTACAGCCTGACCAAGAAGACCAAGCGTCTGGCAATGCTCTCCGCTCTGTCCGCTAAGGCAGCAGCTGGCGAGATCATCGTCATCGACGGTCTGGATATGGGCGAGATCAAGACCAAGAACTTCGTTGGCTTCCTCAATGCAATCGAGGCAACCGGCAAGAGCCTGGTCGTTACCCCGGAGGTTCGCACCAACGTAGTTAAGTCTGCGGCAAACATCCCGGGCGTTCGCACCACGATCGCGTCCACCCTCAATGTATACGAGATCCTCAATGCTGACAAGTTCATCATCGACAAGGCAGCAGTTGAGAAGCTTCAGGAGGTATACGCATAATGAAGTTCGCATACGACATTATCAAGAAGCCGGTTATCACCGAGCGTTCCATGCTGGGTGCACAGGACAACAAGTACACCTTCGAGGTTGCTGTTGACGCAGGCAAGATCGAGATCAAGAAGGCCGTTGAGGAAATCTTCGGCGTCAAGGTCGCTAAGGTCAACACCATCAAGCTGCCGGGCAAGTGGAAGCGCATGGGCGTCCACGTCGGCAAGCGCCCCGACATCAAGAAGGCAGTCGTAACTCTGACCGCTGACTCCAAGAAGATCGAGATCTTCGAGAACATGATGTAAATCCTCTAAGGGGGACTCCGTCCCCTTTAGACCCGGATTTGCTTATGCAAATCCATAAAAACCGGGAGCATGTATCACGGTTTTTATACAAGAGCGAAGAAAAGTTTCGACGCAAGGAGGAACTTTTCGAAGCCTTGGTTTTATCCGCGCCTTGCGCGGTAAAACCTCTCTCATTCAAAACTGTAGTTTTGAATGAAGTAATGTATGGGGAAGCCACCCCGATAATAACGAATCAAGGAGTTGAAATTCCAAATGGCTATTAAGACTTTCAACCCGACGACGCCCTCGCGCAGAAATATGACTGTGCTCAACTATCAGGGTCTGTCTAAGGTGAAGCCCGAGAAGAGCCTTCTCGAAAAGGTCAAGAAGACCGCTGGCCGCAACAGCTACGGCCGCATCACCGTTCGCCACATCGGCGGCGGCAACAAGAAGAAGTACCGCATCATTGACTTCAAGCGTCAGAAGCTCGACGTTTTCGCAGAAGTCAAGACCATCGAGTACGACCCGAACCGCTCTGCCAACATCGCTCTCATCCAGTATGAGGACGGCGAGAAGGCATATATCCTCGCTCCCGAGGGTCTGAAGATCGGCGACAAGGTCATCTCCTCCAAGGATGCCGACATCAAGCCGGGCAACTGCCTGCCGGTCGAGAACATCCCGGTTGGTACCATGATCCACAACATCGAGCTGTACCCGGGCAAGGGTGCGCAGCTGGTTCGTTCCGCAGGCGTCGGCGCTCAGCTGATGGCTAAGGAGAACGGCAAGGGCATGGTTCGTCTGCCCTCCGGCGAGCTGCGTTACGTCCGTCTGGACTGCAAGGCTACCATCGGTGTTGTCGGTAACTCCGATCACTCCAACGTTCAGCTGGGCAAGGCTGGCCGTACCCGTCATCTGGGTATCCGCCCGACCGTTCGTGGTTCTGTAATGAACCCGTGTGACCACCCGCACGGCGGCGGCGAGGGCAAGAGCCCGATCGGTCGTCCGTCTCCGGTTACCCCGTGGGGCAAGCCGGCTA
>CAVIRF010000035.1:0-16110 GCA_963645185.1 Coprococcus eutactus
ATATTCGGTTGGGCTGTTTTCGACTTTATTCGCCGGAATGGGGGTTTTTAGGGGTATTGAACGTGTCACTTAGTGTGTCACCTGATAATGAGTGTATAATAATTTTAATCAGTTGCATTGCTGGTCAAATCTGCTATAATAAATCATGCAGATAAATGGTATTTTGAAGTAGAGATTGTGCTGCTACACACCCATCGGGTCACAAGAAATGTGGGAAAGGGCACACCCACCAAAATATCTTGAGTTCTGATGAAGGCACTTCGAAAACGAAGTGCCTTTGTTATGCAATCGAAGGAACCACCTAAGCACAAATCAATGTGGTTTTTATATTATTCACATTTCGCGCAGGCGGTGTAGCCTGCTTCCTTTGCGTCAGCAAGCGACATTTTTGTTGCATGTTTGCCGATATACTGACAGCCTTCATTATGGTACTTTGAACCGGAGGGCGTGACGTAGACCATCGGGCCTGCGACGTTCCCGTCCGCGCCAGTCTGTGCCGCCTGCTCCAGTCGGCTGTTCAGCTCATCAATCTGCGCGGTCATATCATCGACCTGTTTCTGGAGCTCATCTGCGGCCGCTGCTGCATTTTTCGCGTCGCTCTGTGTGATGAAAAGCTGCTCGCGCAGCGCGTCGTTTTCCTCGAGTAGCGAGCCTGCGCGGTCGGATGCGTCCCAGAAGAAAAATCCAAGCACCGCGCAACCGACAGCAAGCACCGCACAGAGCGCTGTTTTCACAACACTAAGCTTATCTTTCATCCGGAACGCCTCCTTTTTTCTTCATTATATAGGCTGTCGTTCACCTTGTCAATCATCTGTCATATCGTTCCGACGGGTCGCATACCGTATTGACAGGAGCAGCAGTGCAAAGGAGGAATTTTCGAGAATGGAACTGAAACAGAAGCGTATTGTCTATTGCAGGCGGCAGCTGGCGCAGACAAGTACCTGCACCGAAACGACGGACTGCATCGTGCCGGACACATTTCCGGATGTAGGGCGCGTCGTGTATGCCTGCGGAACAGCGGCTGTCGGGGATCACGCACCGCAGAGCGGCCGTCTGCTTGTCTCGGGCATGGTTCAGGCGGTCGTTCTGTACGAGCCGGAGAACGGCAGCGGCCTGCGGCGGCTGGAGGTGCCGCTCAGCTTCGCGCACATCGAAGAGTGCGCACAGCTCGACAGCAGCTCGGTCTGCCTTGTCGAATGCAGTGTGAGCGCGGTTGAAGCCTCGGTCGTCAACAGCCGCAAGCTGAGTATTTCGGTCGATCTTGTGCTGACGGTCGAATGCTATGAGAAAACGGCGTGCGACTACACGGAAAGTATTGCGGACGATCATCTGGAGCTGCTTGCAGATACCTGCGAGGCAATTCTGCCCGATGAGGCACAGACCTTCTCGTTTTCCGTTCTGGAGGATATTCCTGCCGAGGAAACGGACGGTCTTTCGCTTCTCAAACGGTCCTGTTCGCTGCACATCACGGAATGCCGCGCGATGCGCGACCGCATCGTCGTGCGCGGAGAGGCAGAGCTGCGGTGCCTTGTGATGCAGCTTGACGAGGCCGTCCGCACGATCAGCAAGACCACGCCCTTCACGCAAGTATTCGAGATGACAGGAGCCCTCGAGGAGGATACGCCGGATACACAGCTTGCTGTGCGCAGCTTCGATTGCCGCATCACAGCCGATAACGCGCTGTCCTGCACAGTAAATGCGGATGCACTCATTCTTTTGCGGCGCAGTCATCCTCTACATTGCATCACGGATTTTTATCTGCCGGGCGTTCTGCTGCAAACGCAAGAGGACAGCGTAAACTTATACAGCAGCCCGGCGCCGCGTCCGTTTTCGGCCGAGTCGACCGAGAGCGTCCAGACCGCATCCCATGTCTCCCATGTTGTCTGCGCGGACGCAGTATGCTGCGGTGTGCGCTCTGTCGAGAAGGGAATGCAGGTCTCGACCGCGGTGCAGGTGCTTTATCTCGACGATGAACAGCGGCTTTGCAGCCTGCAGCGTGTCCTGCCGCTGACCTTTACGGGCGTTAAGGAAGGAAACTGCCTGCGTCCAGCGCTCTCCGTGCGTGCGCAGGCAGTCGGGGAGCACGGACTGACGCTGACGGTCACGGCGGAAGGCGCGTGTGAGAGCGAAACGCCGCTGACGCTGCGCCATCTGTGCTCAGTCGAACAGACCGAGCGGCAGGCAGACACGGGCGTGACACTGCTTGTGCGCCATATCTCGGGCGAAGCAAAGCTGTGGGACATTGCGAAAGACTGCGGAAGCACGCGAGCGGCGATCTGCGCAGCGAACGACCTGCCGCCGGAAACGGCGGCCGTATCGGACACCATGCTGCTCGTTCCGCTGCGGATCTGAAAGGCGGTAGAGTATGGAGAACGCGATTTATCACGACATCAGCACGCGCACCGGCGGCGATATTTACATCGGTGTTGTCGGACCGGTGCGCACCGGAAAATCGACCTTTATCAAGCGCTTCATGGAGACCATGGTCCTGCCCGGCATGGAAAACATGTACAAACGGGAACGGGCGCGCGACGAGCTGCCGCAGTCCGGCGCAGGCCGTACCATTATGACAGCCGAGCCGAAATTCGTGCCGGAAGAAGCAGCAGAGATTGCTCTCCCCGAGGGCGGCAGCTGCCGTGTGCGGCTCGTGGACTGCGTCGGCTATCTGGTCGAGGGCGCGCTCGGCAGCATGGAGGACGATACGCCGCGCATGGTCTCGACGCCGTGGCGCGAGGAACCGATGACGCTCGCAGAAGCGGCGGAGATCGGCACGCACCGCGTCATCGGCGAGCACTCGACGATCGGTCTTGTCATCACGACAGACGGCAGCTTTACCGATATTCCGCGCGAGAGCTATATCCCGGCCGAGCGGCGCGTTATCAAGGAGCTGCAGGAGCTCGGAAAGCCGTTTCTCGTTATCGTGAATTCCTCGGAGCCGGCAGGGGAACGCGCAGAAAAGACTTGCAGCTTTGTGCGCGAGCAGTACGACGTCGAGCCGCTCGCCGCAAACTGTGCAAATTTGAACGAGACCGGTATCTCTGAAATTTTGCAGCGTGTTCTATATGAATTTCCGCTCTGCGAGTTCGGTCTCGCGCTCCCTCGCTATATTGCGGCTCTGCCGCCGCAGTCCGAGGTGCAGCGCAGCATTTACCGCACGATACGCGAGGCTGCCTCGCCCGAAAGCCGAATGCGCGACCTTGCAGGCATCTGCGAAAAACTGCGCGAGAACGAATACATCGAGTCCGCCGCAGCGCAGCAGCTCGACCTCGGCCGCGGCACGGCGCGCATTCGCGCAGAAGTCCCGGAGACCGTCTTTTACGGCATCGTGGAAGAGGAGACCGGCGTTCATATCACAGACGCCGCCGACCTCATCTCCGTTCTTCGCGATTTTTCCGAGGTCAAGCAGCGCTACGAGCGTCTGCATGGTGCGCTCGATCAGGTGCGGCAGACCGGCTACGGCATCGTCATGCCTTCGACCGACGAGCTGACGCTCGAGGAGCCGGAGATCGTCCGTCAGGGCGGCCGTTACGGCGTCCGCCTGCGCGCCTCCGCGCCGTCCATCCATCTGCTGAGCGCCAGCATCCGTGCCGAGGTCAATCCGATCGTAGGCACGGAAAAGCAGTCCGAAGAGCTCGTGCATTACCTGCTCAGCGAGTTTCGCGATGCGCCCGAAAAGATCTGGGAGACCAACATTTTCGGCAAATCGCTCAGCGAGCTGGTCCGGGAAGAGCTCAGCCACAAGCTCAGCCGCATGCCGGACGACGCGCGCAGCAAGATACGCGAAACGCTCGAAAAGATCATCGACGAAAACGCAGGCGGACTCATCTGCATCATACTGTGACGAAAGGGGACGTTTCCGAACCAAAACGGAGGCGTCCTCTGAGTCTGTTTTGGTGAGTGTTAAGTTGGTGACAATTCGTCTGCATTGCTTGAAAGGGGGGAGGGTTTGTGATACACTTTATATGTAAGCAGACAGTCGGTTTTTGCGGCTGTCGATAGTTGTTTGGAGGTGTCCGCGTGGACAAACTGGTAGTCATTATAAACGGCAGCGGCGGTGTCGGAAAGGATACGGTATGCGAGGCAGCAGCCGCCTTCTGGAAAACGAGAAACATCTCGTCTATCACGCCCATTCTGCAGGTCGCACGCGCCGCAGGCTGGGACGGCGTGAAAACCCCGGCATCCCGGCGTTTTCTTTCCGAGCTCAAGCAGAGCTGTACCGAATTCAATGATCTTCCGTTCCGCTACTGCACCGAGCAGCTCGTAGCGTTCCGCCAGAGCGACGAGCAGCTGCTCTTCGTACATATCCGTGAGCCGGAGGAGATCGCTCGTTTTCGGGAGGCCGCAGGCGAGGACTGCCGCACGCTGCTCGTCACCCGTCCTGCGATGGAGCTGGCGCGAGGCGCGCTCGGCAATCGCTCGGATGACGGCGTCGCCGGCTATCAGTATGACCGCGTATTTGTCAACGACGGCGCGCTCGACGCACTGCCGGACAAAGTGCACGCTTTCTTCGCGGACTGGCTGAAGAACACACAGTAAAGGCAAAGGATAGAAAGGAATTTTCACATGAGCGATGAGAAAAAAACGGACAAGCGAAAGCCCGGCGGTCATGAGCCGCTGGAAGAAACCAAAAAGCTCGACACCGCAGCGGTAAACGCTGCAAATGAAGCGGCGGCCAATGGGGGAGCTGCCGCAAAGCCGGATGCCGAGCCGTCAGCACAGAGTGCACCTGCGCCCAAGCGCAACAAATATGCAGATAAGATGAACAAGCGAAAAAAGCCGAACAAAAAACTGCGCATCGCCGTTGCGGCAGGCCTTGTTGTAATAGCGGCAGCGGCAGGCATCTTTTGCGTCAAGCACTCGCAGCAGACTGACACCAGCGATACCGAGATCCAGACCGCCGAGGCGACGCGCGGAACGCTCGAGACCTATGTTGAGGGCAGCGGCACGACCTCCGCACGCAAGCGCGAGGAGCTTGGCCGCGACATCAAGGGCAAGGTCTCTCAGGTCCTCGTCACTGAGGGCGACGAGATCGTCACGGGACAACTGCTTGTTGCAGTTGACCCGACCGAGACGCGCAAGGAGCTCGAAACCGCCCAGAAGGAGCTGGTCGAGGCACAGCGCACGGTCGCAGAGGCGCAGAATACCGTGACACAGGCGCAGAATGCGCTCGTTTCCGCACAGAACAAGCTCAACCGTCTGACCGTCACCGCGCCGATCTCCGGCCGCTTTGTGGCCGCGACCGATTCGGACGGCAAGGCCACGACTTACCGCGTCGGCGAGCAGATCAGCGAAGGCCAGACGCTCGGCTACATGGTAAACGACAGCCATATGAAGCTGTCCATCTATTTCAGCGCGGCGTACAGTGGCTCGATCAAGGCCGGTCAGTATGCATCGGTCTCCATTCCGTCCGCGATGAGCGAGGTCGGCGGCACGGTCAGCAGCGTTGAATCGAGCAGCCATATCTCGAGCGACGGCGTAAAGCTCGTCCGCGTCAACATCACGGTCAACAATCCCGGTACGCTCACCAAGGGCATGGCCGCGACCGCGACCGTCAACGCAGGAACCGCAGGCGTCATCTATCCGGCGGAGTCCGGTTCGCTCGAATACAGCAGCGAGATTGCTGTCACGAGTCAGGTCTCCGGCATGATCACCGCGTACAGCGGCACCGGAAACTATTCCTCGGGCGCGACGATCATGCGCATGACGAGCGACACCCTTCAGGACGAGGTGAAGAACGCGCAGAGCTCGATCACCTCCGCGCAGAGCACGGTCGTTTCCGCGCAGACCGCCGTTGCGGACAAGCAGGCTCGCATTTCCGAGCTTCAGCTCCTGATCGCGCAGTCGACGGTCGTCTCTCCGATCGACGGCGTTGTTGTTACGATGAATGCCGAGGTCGATCAGGAGGTCAGCGGCGCGGATCCGCTCGTTGTTGTCGCCGATCTGGGCGATATTATCGTCAACGCTTCCATCATGTCGACCGACATGGGCGCGGTACAGACCGGCCAGCCGGCGACCATGAGCATGTACAACTCGGACGGCACGCAGCTTGAGCTGACCGGCACGGTCGAGTCGGTTGCGCTCGAGCCGGACAAGGATTCCACCGGCGGACAGGGCAGCATGCCGACCTTCTCGGCGGTCATCTCGGTCGATCCGATCGACGGCCAGTCCATTCACAGCGGCATGATGGTCGACTACAAGATCACGACAGCCTCTTCGGAGGACTGCCTGACCGTTCCGTCCTCGGCTATCGTCAACACCGAAGAGGGAACCGCGGTCTTTGCCAAACCGCTGACCGACGAGAACGGAAATGAGATCCCGTTTGACGAAACCATTCCCATTCCGGAGGGCACCGAGGGCATTCCGGATGGCTTCCAGCTCGTTCCTGTCGAGATCGGCATTGCCGACTCGAACAACACCGAAATTCTGTGGGGAATTGACGAGGGAACGACGGTATTCCTTGCAGGGCCGACCGATCTTTACGCCGATATGGACATGGGCTTAGGATAACAGGAGGTAGTGATATGTGGAGGGATAACACGTTTTCCACGCGCTCCGAACAAGGGGGAGAGGAGCGCTGCGAGCTGCTGATCGATGTACAGCGGATGAGCAAGATCTACAACGAGGGACGCGAAAATGAAGTACGCGCGCTCGATGACATCTCGCTTTCCGTCCGGTGGGGTGAATTTCTGTGCATTCTCGGTCAGTCCGGCTCGGGCAAAAGTACACTCATGAACATTCTCGGCTGTCTGGATATCCCGACCTACGGGACATATTATCTGGACGGGCAGCCGGTGAGCGACATGAAGCCTTCCGTGCTCGCAGGCATCCGAAACCGCGAGATCGGCTTCATCTTTCAGGGGTTTAATCTGATCCCGGCGCTGACTGCGATCGAAAACGTCGAGCTGCCGCTCATTTACCGCGGCATCGGCAGGGAGGAACGTCGTCAGCTTGCCGCTGATGCGCTCTGTTCTGTGGGACTGGAAAAGCGCATGGATCACCGCCCGGGTGAGATGTCCGGCGGCCAGCAGCAGCGCGTTGCCATCGCGCGCGCCGTGGCGGCAAAGCCGCCGATCATCATGGCGGACGAGCCGACCGGCAATCTGGACTCCGCCTCGGGTCTCGACATCATGCGCAAGCTGACCGCGCTCAATGAGGAGGGCACCTCGATCATCCTCATCACGCACGACAACAAGCTCGCGCAGATGGCAAAACGGATCGTCACCATTCAGGACGGCCGCATCATCAGCGACCGTCCGAGCGAGGGGGTGAGGGTATGAACTGGACGCAGACCGTTCGCATGGCGCTCAAATCCATACTCAACAACAAAATCCGCTCACTGCTGACCATGCTCGGCATCATCATCGGCGTCGCGTCCGTTATCGCCATTGTCGCCTCCATTCAGGGCACGACCAAGCTGCAAAAGCTCCAGTATGAGGCGATGGGCGCGAACCGCATCGATGTTTACGCCTATGGCGCGCGGAACAAGGACTGGCAGGAGTTCGAGGAATACCTCGACTCGCTCGACGAAGTCGCCGCGTGGTCGCCGCAGGCGCAGTACTGGGACTGGCAGAACGGCGGCGTGCAGTACCGCAGCAAAAAAATGGACTCGAACGGCTCGGACAGCGGCAATCTCCAGATGTATTTCGTCAACGAACATTACGGCGAGGTGACGAGCATGTCGGTCTCCGCCGGGCGTGACCTGACCGAAGCAGACTGCAAGAGCCGCGCACGGGTGTGCGTGATCGGCGAGACGCTGCGCAAGTATTTCTTCGGCGCGATGAGTCCGATCGGGCAGGAACTCCGCATCGGCGGCAAGACCTTTGAGATCGTCGGCGTCTACGCCGGAAAATACGGCGGCAAGCTCAACACGAACGACCAGATGCTCATTATGCCCTACACGCTGCAAAGTCTGATGATGAGCTCGCAGGGCATGAGTGACCACCAGTACATCATCAAGGCTGCAAACGCCGAGGACATCCAGACGCTCACCGAGCAGACGCTTCCCGATTTCATGCAGACGCGCTGCGAGGTGAACGGCGGCTATTTCAGCGCCTACTCGAACAGCCAGTCGCAGCAGCAGCAGGAAGCCTCGAGTAACCTCATGGCGCTGCTCGGCGGCGGCATCGCGAGCATTTCGCTTCTGGTCGGCGGCATCGGCATCATGAATATCATGCTCGTGTCCGTCACCGAACGCACGCGCGAAATCGGCATCCGCATGGCGATCGGCGCGCGCAAGCGCGACATTATCGGACAGTTTCTGGTGGAGGCGGCGGTCGTGAGCTGCTGCGGCGGCATCATCGGCATTATACTCGGCTGTTTTGCCTCGGCGGTGCTCGGCAAATTCATGCTCGCGCGTCAGCTCCAGCAGACGATGTACCTGCCGAATGTGGAGCAGTTCACCGTGCTGCCGAGTGTGGGACTTGTGCTCGGTGCGTTCCTGTTTTCCGCGCTGCTCGGCATCATTTTCGGCCTGTACCCTGCGAACAAGGCCTCTAATCTTCAGCCGGTAGACGCACTGCGCACGCAATAAGAGAAAGGTAAGGATAGATATGAAAAAACGTTTACTCAGCCTGTGCCTGACACTGGCACTCACGGCAGCGCCTGCCGGAGCAGCCTTCAGCGATATTTCGAACGGCTCGCTTCAGCAGACTGCCTCCATTCTGGGTTCGCTCGGCATCATGCAGGGCACCGGAAACAACCGGTTCGAACCGAACCGTCCGCTGACGCGCGCAGAGTTCTGCAAGCTCGCTGTCACTGCCATGGGCATCGACGACGCAAGCCCCTACGCGAATTACACCATCTTCCCGGATGTGCGCGCTTCGCACTGGGCCGCACGGTACGTCAATGCGGCGCTCCGCCATCCGGATTTCAAGGACAATTACATCATCCGCGGCTACGCTGACGGCACGTTCGGCCCGGACAAACAGCTGACCTACGGTGAGGTATGCACCATGCTGCTGCGCATGCTCGGCTACAAGGAGAGCGACATCGGTCCGTTCTGGCCGGCAGACTACATCGCGCAGGCGAACGCACTTGGTCTGACGCAGGGCGTCTCGATCAAGGACGCCAAAACGCCGGTCACCCGTGCGGATGCCGCGACCATGCTGCTCAACACGCTCGGCACTGCGACGCGCTCGGACGGGCAGGAGGGCTCGCCCCTCATCAGCCGCGTTTCGTCCTCGACGGTCGAAAACTGCATTCTTCTCGAAACGAGTGACACCGACAGTGCGCTTGCGACGGATGAAGCGCTTTTCTATGAAAACGGCTCGCTCTCTTCCGCGCGCAAGACCGCAGGCAAGCTCGACCGCAGCCTCATCGGCGTATACGGCACGCTCGTCATCGGCAAAAAGGGCGATAACGTCGCTGTCGGCGTCGTACCCGACACCGCGAGCAGGCAGGAGACCTATGAGGTCGTGAGCGCGGCCGCTGACCGCATCGTGACCAAAACCGGCACGTTCCGCCCGGACCGTGACACGCCGACCTATATTTCCGGTGTCAGCTCCACAACGGACAAGGAGCTCAAGCCTGTGGCTGAGGTCTGGTCGTCCATCCTGCCGGGCGACACGCTGCACGCCTACTACAACGAATACGGCTCGCTTGCGCTGCTCGCCGTCCTGCCGGGCACGAGCGTTTCGCACGCGAACACCTTTGTTTACGGCATCGCGACCTCGGCAAATATCCCGAGCGAATACAAGATCGTCAAGAACGGCGCTGTCATCGACGCATCCGGTCTGAAAAAGTATGATGTTGTAACGCTCGACGCCGCGAACAAGCAGGCGCTCGTCTCGGATACCCGTGTGAGCGGCCGCTATAATGAGGGCGGCCCGACCGTCAGCTATCCGCAGCAGGTCAAAATGTACGGCAATACATTCAAGATTTCGGACAGCGCCGCAGCCTTCTTCAAGGATATGAAGCTCAAGGATTACATTACGCTGCTGTTCGACGCAGACGGCAACGTTGCCGCGGCGTACCCAAAAGCTACGGTTTCTGCCGACATGCAGGGCATTGTGACCGCTATCGACGAAAGCAAGGCAACGGTCACGCTCACAAACGGCATTACGCTGCGTGAAATGGAAATCGACAAGCTGGACAAGCCGACCGCTCTCATGGGACGTCTGGTTTCGGTCAGCACCAGCGGCGACAAGGCCGTTCTCACCAAGCGCACGCTCTCGGGCAAGGCGTCCGGTGAATGGTCGCTTGCGGACGGAAAGCTCGGCACGAAACCGGTTTCCTCGCGTGTCAACATCTATGAGGAAGTCCTGTCCGGCGCGCCGCTTTCGCGCATTTCGCTCTCTGATATTCCGCTTTCCAAGGTTCCCTCGTCTGACATCCGTTATACCGTCACCGACAGCGCAGGCACGATCACGACCGTCATTCTCGGCGACGTGACCGGCGACAGCTGGCTGTATGGTATGGGACATGGCGAAAAGAAATTTGTTGAGCCAGACTCTATTGATAATGTGCCTTGGGATAATCTAACAAAAGAAGCACAGAAGAGTCGTACTGATGACAACAATTCTACACATCCATCAACTGTTGATTATGTATCTTGGAATGAGTTAACGGAGAAAGCACAGGATGAATACCGTAAAAACCATCCATCTTCCTATAAGTACTATGTCGTACTCAACCACTGGGATACAAACGAAAAGAAAAAACTTGAGGCATCCTATAAGGTTCTTGATCTTCCGAGCGGTCTCTCCGGCAGTCCGATTGCCGTTCCTAAGGGCTATTCGACTGATGAAAACATCGTAAACACCTCGCTCGACATCAAAAAGCTGAAGCTCATCGATACGGTTGACCGCACGGCTTTCGACGGCGCTTCCGGCGTCCGCACGAAGGACGGCTACTATGCCCTCACCGATCAGCTCGGCATTTACGACACGGAAAACCGTGAATTCATCGCGACGCTCCAGAACGCAAAATCCAACTACACGAAGTTCGCGCTGTACGCGAACGACACAGCTGAGGGCGGCGGTAAAATCCGCATTATCACCGTTTCGAACAAGTAAATCTCTGCGGCTCCTGCCTTTGCGGTGGGAGCCGCACTTGTTTATCCTGACGGCTTATGGTATACTGATTAGTGAAAAACCGCCCTGCTGCGGCAGGAGAAACGGGGGGGAGGCCATGTTCGAGCGACCGCTGCTGTACCTTGTGCCCCCGTATGCCGTGACGCTGCTCATCGCGGTGCGGTTCGGGCTTATCCCGACACCGTTTCTGTGCCTTCCGGCGCTCGCTGTGCTGCTGGTCGGCGCGGCATTCGCCGCCAGGCACCGCCGGACGTTTACCGTCCTTGCCATGTTGTGCGCCGCAGCCTTTGCGCTCGTGCAGCTGTCGCTTTACGACATGTATCTTGTGCAGCCGGTCCGCGAGCTGAATGGCCGCCGTGCGGTCGTCCGCGCAACGGTTTTGCAGGATGCTTCGGTCTACGAGGATGGACAGCGCGCGGAGCTTCGGGTCGAGCCAAACCGTTACCTGCACCGCAGCTTCCGCACCTTCTGCTATCTGCCGCTGGGTGAAGCGTCGCTTGTCGCCGGTGACCGTATTGAAGCACATGTAACGTTCTACCGCAGCAATTCCGACCGGGAGCGCTCGCTTGCGGCTGACGGCTGCTTTATCGCCGCGTTCTCTACCAAGGACAAAAGCGGCGATGTGATCGGTTTCGAACGGCTTGGCTCCGCCTCCGGCAGTCCGCGGTATCTGCCTCAGCGCATTGCACACTTCTGCAAGAACGCGGTTTCTGCGGCGCTGCCCGAACGGGAAGCTGGACTGCTGTGCGGTCTGCTGCTGGGCGACCGCACGGGAATTTCTGATGATGATACGCTGTCCTTCCGCATGGCCGGGCTCAGCCATCTTGTCGCGGTCTCCGGACTGCACGTCGGCTATCTGGCGGCGTTCTGTTTCATACTGCTCGGCAGAAAATGGGGCGTTTATCTGTCGCTGCCGCTCATTCTGCTGTTTGTGCCGGTCGCAGGCGCAACGCCTTCCGTCATCCGCGCCGCCTTCATGTACGGTATTACGGCGCTCGGTTTCATTTTGCGCCGGAATGTCAACCCAAAGCTGTCGCTCATGGCGGCGCTTGCGCTGCTCCTGCTGCTGAACCCTTACGCCGCCGCAGGCGTCGGCCTTCAGCTTTCGTTTTCCGCGACACTCGGCCTTATCCTGTTCGCATCCTCTATGCAGCACAGGCTGCTCGCGCCGTTTGCAGAATGCACACGGCTGACACGGCGGTTGCTTGCCTTCCCGGCAGGCGCACTCTCGTGCACGGTCTGCGCCTCGATTTTTACGCTTCCGGTCTCGCTCGCCTGCTTCGGACGCGCATCGCTGCTTTCTCTGCTCGCAAATCTTCCGGCGGCAGCACTCACCGGCATATGCTTCGTCTTTGGTTATCTGCTGTGCGCAGTTTCGATATTTTGTCCGGCAATCGTGCCGATTTTCGCCGTTCCGCTGCGCCTGATGCTGCGTTTTCTGCTTGTTCTCGCTGAGCGCATTTCGTCGCTCCCGTTCGGTTCGGTCGATCTCAGTCGTCCGCTCGGCATTACTGCGCTTGCGCTTGCCGGTGCGGCTGTCATCATCTGGCTGACCGCAGGCTCACGTATCCGGTGGCGCATCGTTCTGCCGCTTGTCTGCTGCACGGTCGGCGGTCTGTTTATCACGGACGCCGTTCTCCGGGCAGGGGAGTACAGTGTGACCTATCTGCCCTGCGGTTCGGGACAGGCGGTCATCCTTTCGGACACGCGCGGCCATGCGACGCTTATCGACTGCGCAGGCACTTCGCGCAGCGCCGCCTCGCTCACGCATGAATGGATGCGCCTGAACGGCGTGTCGCGCATCGATACGCTCATCTTGACAGCGGTTGACATGGGTCACGCCCGTGACCTGCCGCAGCTTCTGGAAAACGTCAAGGTCGAACGCATTCTCATTCCGTCCGGCTGTACCGAAACTGCGAAGAATGCGGAGCTTTTGCAGCTCTGTGAGCAGTATCACGCCGAGGAGATTACGGAAGCGCAGTCAATGATCGGTGCAGCGGCACCCGTTTCCGTTTTTCCTGTGGCAGAGGGCAAGCTCGGCGTCTGCATCGCAGACAAGGTTCTCTTTCTGCACAGCCCGACGAAAAAGCAGCTGGCAGCGTTTGCCGAAGAGAGCGGCGAGCTGCCTCGCGCGGATGAGCTGATGCTCTCGCAGAGCACAGTGAGCGATGCAGAAATGCTCGCGCCGCTGCTGAACCGCATGCAAACAAAGAAAATATTCGTTACCGCCGAGCGCGAAACCTCTGCGCTCCGCTGCGGCAGCGTTTCGTGCGAAAGCGCAAATACCTCCGGTGAAATTGTCCGCCGGTACAAAAAGGAGTGACGGCATGGCTGTCGAAAAGCAAAACAAAAACGGGCGGCTGAAACTCAAGCAGGACCTTGCAAAGGGAAATTTCGAGACGCTGTATATCCTGTATGGCGAGGAAGCCTATCTCAGAGAATACTACTTGCGGCAGCTCAAGGAAAAGGTCGTAGATGAGACGTTTGCCGACTTCAACCTGATCGAACTGGACGGCAAAACGCTGACGCTTGAGGCGCTGACCGAAGCCGTGGACAGCTATCCGGCGATGAGTGAGCGGAAGCTGGTCGTCGTGACTGATTTCAACATTTTTGCGCCGCCTGCGGCCTTCGGAGACAAGCTGATCGAGCTGCTGTCCGACCTGCCGGATTATGTCTGTCTGGTGTTTTATTTCGATATTCTCGAGGCTAAGCCGGACAAGCGCACCAAAATATATAAGCTGCTCGAGAAAAAAGCCTGCAATGCGGAATTTGCGCGTCTGGAAGAAAAGGAGCTCATCGAGCGTCTGGAACGCCGTGCGCGTGACCTAGGCTGCATCATCTCGGACGAGGATGCCTCCTATATGATCTTTCTGTGCGGCACATCGCTGACCAACCTCATGGGCGAGATCGAAAAGGCGGCGGCGCACTGTACGACAGGGGAGATCAAGCGCTACAACATCGACGCGGTCTGCTCGCCGGTGCTGGATGCGGTGGTGTTCGACCTGACCGACGCCATCGCGGCAGGAAAGTTTGACAAAGCGGTCGCTCTCGTCGGAGATCTGCTGCGCCTCAAAAATAACGAAGTCGTCATCTTCACGACGATCACGCGCCATATTCAACGCCTGTATGCAGCGAAGATCTGTGCAGAAACAAGAGGAGGAGACCGGTATCTCGCTGAGATGATCGGCTCAAAATCGCCGTATTATGCGAAAAAGATACAGAATGCCGCGCGGCGGCTTCCGCTCTCGGTGCTGCGCCGTGCGGCGTCTCTCTGCGCGCGCACAGACTCGGAGCTCAAGGGAAGCGCGGTCGATAAGCAGAAGCTGATCGAGCTGACGCTGCTCGACATCGCGGCTGAGGTGAAGGGGGCTAAATCATGATAAAACTGCGCGAAGCGATTCTCGTGGAGGGCCGCTACGATGTGAATACCGTCCGTCAGGTGGTAGACACCGTGGTACTCGAAACCGGCGGCTTCCGTATCTTTAACAACAAGGATCAGCTCAAGGTTATCCGCCGCATCGCAGAAACGCGCGGTCTGATCGTGCTGACCGACAGCGACGGTGCCGGTTTCGTCATCCGCAATTACCTCAAGGGCGCACTGCCACATGGGAAAATCAAGCAGGCCTACGTGCCTGATGTTGCCGGCAAGGAGCGCCGCAAGAAGCACGGTTCCAAGGAGGGCAAGCTCGGCGTCGAAGGCATGCGCCCGGACGTTATTCTGGAAGCGCTGCGCCGCGCCGGTGCAACGTTCGAAGGAGAAGGGGTGACTGCTCCTGCGGAAAAGCCGATCACCAAGGCTGACTTTTTCGAGTGGGGCCTGTCCGGCCGCCCGGACAGCACTGCGCGCCGCGCCGCCGTTCTCAAAGCGCTTGACCTGCCGCGGCACATGACCGCAAACGCGCTGCTCGAATTCATCAATGCCGTCGGCACTCGTCAGCAGCTTTGCGATATTCTGCAAAGTTTTTCTGCCGGGGATTGACAGATGGGTAGATACGGCTTATAATAGAGCCATAAATTAAAAATGTTCTGTTTCAGGGCGGAGTGAAAGTCTCCACCGGCAGTAAACGGGCGCAAGTCCCGATAGTCTGCGAGCCGCAAGGCATGACGGGTGTAAATCCCGACCGACGGTCATAGTCCGGATGAGAGAAACAGGTGTATTTCGGTACGTCTGTACGCCCTTTGGATTTTCTCCGAAGGGCTTTTGTTTTCCCTCGGTCAGCAGACCGAAAAACAGAACACGCAAAGGGGAAAGCTGTTATGACAAAGGCAAAGAAAATCACATGTACCGCGGTATTTACGGCGATCGCGACCATTATGATGTATTTTGAGTTCCCGATTCCGTTCATGCCGCCCTTTCTCAAGGTCGATCTTTCGGGTGCTGTCGTTCTGGTCGGCGCGTTCATCCTCGGTATCGCGCCTGCAATTACGATGATCGGCATCAAGGATCTTATCCATCTGACGCAGACTCAGACTGCCGGTTCGGGCGAGGCTGCGGACTTCCTGATGCTGTCCACCCTCGTTATCATCGCCGTTCTCGTTTACCGTGCGCACAAGAGCCGCAAAATGGCGGTCGTCGGCTACGCTGCCGGTTCGGTCGCGATGGCGTGCATGGGCATGCTGACCAACTATTTTCTGATCATTCCGTTCTACGTCAACGGTATGGGCTGGAATCTGGACGCGATCTTCGAGCTCTGCTCGGCAGTTAATCCGAGCATCACCGGCATGGATATGTATCTGCTGCTCGGCGTTCTGCCCTTCAACCTCATCAAGGGCGCAATCCTCACCGTGATCACGATGCTCGTCTACAAAAAGCTGAGCGTTTTCATCAAAACCAAGCAGATTGAGTTCCATCATTCTCGTCAGCAGGCAGGCTAAAAGAGCAGAGCGCAGTCCGGGCAAAAATCTGGCTGCGCTCTTTCTGTTTTCCGGCAATTATGCAAAATACGTATTTTCATGAAAATTATACTTGACATTTGCTGTCTGGTTTGATAAACTATTCAAGTAAGGTTTGAGACCTTGCAAAGCAATCCGGGTGTAGCGCAGCTGGTAGCGTGCTTGACTGGGGGTCAAGAGGCCGCAG
>CAVIRF010000036.1:0-15684 GCA_963645185.1 Coprococcus eutactus
CACGCCCTCCGAGGGCGTAAATCTCGCCTCCAGCGGCGCACCGCTGTATCGGCGGAAAATTTCGCGCCTGCCGACGGTAAAAATTTTTTTAGCGTTCTTTCTTAAAGAACGTAAACCTGCGTCGTCTCGTAGACTTCGTAAACCTTCTTGAGTGATGCCATTTCGGTACCTGCAAGGCGTGCGCACGCACGTGCGGTCGCAACCGCATACCGCGCCATCTCGTCGAACTTCAGCCCCGACTGCATGGAATTCGCGATCGCGCCGACCATTGCGTCGCCGGTGCCTACCGCGCCTTCATCATAGATTTTCGGGTTGGTGTTGACGTAGAGCGCCTCGGACTCGTCCTTGGAGACGAGGACCGCGCCCTCCTGGCTCATGGAAACGCAGACCGCGCGCGCACCCATGTCGAGCATCTTGCGTGCAGAATGTACCACGACCTCCGGATCTGCGGACGGCTTGTCGCCTACCGCCTCAGCCAGCTCGAAAATGTTCGGCTTGACGAAATCCGGCTCGCACTGGAGCGCTTCGAGCAGCAGGTCGCCCTGCGCGTCGATGATGAGCTTGCAACCGTGGCGCTTGATGGTCTTGCACAGCTTGCGGTAGTTCTTGAGCGGAAAGTCCGGCGGCGTCGAGCCTGCCAGAACGAAAATGTTGCCCTCGTCGAGGTAATTCTCCATGCGGTCGATCAGGCGCAGGAAATCCGCGTCGTCCAGCTTGCTGCCCGGCTCGTTTACCTCGGTATGGCCTCCCTGTGCGTCGATGATCTGAGTGTTGACGCGGAGCTGACCGGCCACATCGACAAAATCATGGTGGATGTCTGCCGCCGTCAACATGTCCTTCATAACGCGGCCGTTCGTGCCTGCGGTGAAGCCGAGCGCGATGCTGTTGCCGCCCAGCGCCTTTACCGCGCGCGAAACATTGATGCCCTTGCCGCCCGGCTCAAGGTGACTCGAACTCGAACGGTTGAGCTTGCCGACCACAAGCGGATGCTCGATGCGCAGCGTGCGGTCGAGCGCCGGGTTCAGCGTAATCGTGATAATCATGGGAACGCCCTCCTGAAAACTCTTTTCATCAAAGACGGTCTCCGGCTCTCCCTGCCGCGCCGTCCGAAATCTCTCTTCTTACTATTTTACAAAATACGCCGGATAAAGTAAATGCTAATTTTCGCTAATGATGCGCAAATTATTATGGGAATTTAACCGCTTGTGCACAGTGCGGTCAGCCGCTCACTTATGGTACTTGCCGCCGGCAGCGATATTGAGCGCGCGGTAGACCTGCTCGAGCACCATAACGCGCGCGAGATGATGCGGAAACGTCATGGGCGACATGGACAGCCGCAGCGCGGCCTTCTGCTTGATGCGCTCGGACAGGCCACACGAGCCGCCGATGAGCAGACATATTTTGCTTGTCCCCGACACCGTCAGGCGCGAGAAATAGTCCGCGAGCTGCTCAGAGGACATCGGCTTTCCCTCGACGCACATCGCGATGACGGCCGCGCCCGGCCAGATCTTGCTCTCGATGAGCGCGGCCTCGCGGTCGAGCGCCTGCGCGATCTCGCCCTCGGAGGGCGTCTGCGGCAGACGCTGCTCGGGCAGCTCGATGATCTCTAATTTACAATATGCGCCGAGACGCTTTTCGTATTCCTTTACCGCCTGCGCCCAGAACTTTTCTCCGAGCTTGCCGACGCAGATCAGCCGGACACCAAGCATGCCGTCTCCTCCTCTCCGAACACGACCGGCGACTCCATGCAGTCGCGCGGCGCGACGCAGACCGTGCAGTTTTCCTTTCCGCACAGCGCGTTCTTCGTCTGCTGGAGCGCGAGCGCAGGCATGTTGTTCTTCTCGCTCAGATGCGCGAGGATGAGCTTGCGCGTGCCGTTGTCCGCGAGGAATGCCGCAAAGACCGCGCAGTCCGGGTTGGACAGATGGCCGTTCGGCCCGGCGACGCGCTGCTTGAGCGCATAGGGGTACGGACCGGCCTGAAGCATATGCGGATCGTGGTTGCTCTCGAGTACGACGGTCTCGCAGCCGCGCAGCAGCGCCGCCGCAGACTGCGGCACAAAGCCGAGGTCAGTGGCGAAGCCGAAGCGGTGCCTGCCGTTTTCCAGTATGTAGCCCACGCTGTCCGCCGCGTCATGCGGCGTAGAAAACGAGCGGATCGTGGTCTCGCCCACGCGGAAGGCGTCACCGCTCTCGAATGCGGTCAGCCGCCCCTCGAACGTCGGCTCCTTCGCGGTCAGCGCCGCCGCCGTGCCGCGCGAGGCGAAAACCGGCACCTCGGTCTTTTTGAGGAACATCGCAAGTCCCTTTACGTGGTCGATGTGCTCGTGCGTGATGATGAGCGCGTCGAGCTCGCCCGGCTTCATGTCGAACGCCGCGAGCGCCGCTGTGAGCTTGCGCAGCGAAACGCCGACGTCGATCAGCACCGCCGTGCCGTCCGAGACGTACAGACCGCAGTTCCCGCTCGAACCGCTCGCGATGCTGTAATAAAAATGCTCTGCCATGGTACTCCTTTTCCGTTATTTTCGGGTATTGCGCGCGAAATTCGCGCGTTTCAGCAGGATGGGCGTGACGTTGCCGCGATAGAACGCGAACGGTTCCCCGACGATCTCCGCGCCGAAGCCCTTCAGGATATGCACGGTCGCGTCGCGCGCCTCGAGAAAGATCTCATCCACACCCTGTGCAAAAACCTCGTCCAGCACGCTTTTCAGCAGAAACGTTCCTTTGTGCTGGCCGCGCAGCGAAGGCGCGACCGTGATGCGGCCCATGTGCCACATGCTGCCCTCGCGGTAGACCGCCGCCGTTCCCACGAGTACGCCGTTCTGCTCCATGCAGAACCACTGCGGCTGCTTTTCCGCCGGGATGAAATTCATTTCGCGCGGTATCTGCTGCTCGTCCGCAAAGATCTGCGCCGCAAACGCAAGGACTGCGTCCCTGTCCGCTTCCGCGGCGTGCCGCACGGTGCACTGCATTTCGCTGTTCTGCATCCTGACACTTCCCTTATTTCGCAAAAAAGGCGAAAGGATCGCCCCCTCCGCCTTTTCTTTCGGTTGAAATCTGCGCTTATGCGCGGTTTGCGTTCTCTGCGCCGTCCGGAATTTCGCTGCGGTACATGTCAGCGCCGAGCGCTACGAACTTCTCGACGAGCGTTTCATAGCCGCGCTCGATGTTCTGCACCTGCTCGACCTCGGTCACACCCTTGGCCGCAAGGCCTGCGATGACCATCGCTGCGCCTGCGCGCAGATCGTGTGCGCGGACCGGTGCGCCGTTCAGCTCCTTGACACCCTCGACGACCGCGATCGCGCCGTCCACATGGATGTTCGCGCCCATGCGGCTCAGCTCCTCGGTGTAACGGTAGCGGCTGCCCCAGATGCCCTCGGTGATGATGCTCGTGCCCTCAGCAAGGCAGAGCGCCGTCGTCATCTGCGGCTGCATGTCGGTCGGGAAGCCCGGATACGGCAGCGTCTTGATGTTGGTCTTGGTCAGCGTGCCCTCGCGGCGAACGAGCACCGCGTCGTCAAACTCGGTGACTTCCACGCTCATCTCGCGCAGCTTTGCCGTGATGCACTCCAGATGGCGCGGAATGACGTTCTTCACCAGAACAGAACCGCCGCAGGCGGCAACCGCTGCCATGAAGGTGCCTGCCTCGATCTGGTCCGGGATGATGGAGTAATTGCCGCCGTGCAGGCTCTCCACGCCGCGGATCTTGATAACGTCCGTGCCTGCGCCCTTGACGTCCGCGCCGAGCGCATTCAGGAAGTTCGCCAGATCGACGATATGCGGCTCCTTTGCGCAGTTCTCCATGATGGTCTGGCCCTTTGCCAGAACCGCCGCGAGCATGATGTTCATGGTCGCGCCGACGGTAACAACGTCGAAGTAAATATGTGCGCCGTGCAGGCCGTCCTTGGGTGCCTCGACCCGGATGTAACCGCCCTTGGGCAGGGTGACCTTGGCGCCGAGCGCCTCGAAGCCCTTGATATGCTGGTCGATCGGGCGAACGCCGCCGAAGTTGCAGCCGCCGGGCATCGCTACCTCGGCGAAGCCGTACTTGCCGAGCAGCACGCCGAGCAGATAGTAGGAGGCGCGCAGCTTGCGCTCGAGCTCATGCGGCTTGAGCGACGGGTTCTGGGTGTTCTGGATCTCCACAGTCGTGGAGTTGATCAGACGGATCTGTGCGCCGAGCTCGCGCATGATCTCCATCTGGAGCGTTACGTCGATGATCTTCGGTACGTTTTCGATGCGGACCGGGCCATCCGCGAGCAGAGCCGCCGGTACAATGGCCACTGCTGCATTTTTCGCGCCCGAAATCGTTACTTCACCGTTCAGCGTCTTGCCGCCGTTGATTACATATTTGGTCAAAGTCAACCTACTCCTCACTGTACTGTCCCACATCCCACGTGGGCGTTTTTCTGACATCCCATTTTATGAAAGCGGACGCTTCTCCGTTCGTCCGCGCAGTTTCTTTGCTCCGCACACAGCCGGAAAAATTTTCCGGCTGCGCTCAAAAAACGCTTTGCCGCAAAATATCACTCATACATTGTATCACAATTTTGGATAAAAGAAAGTTTTTTTTCGGTTTTCCCGGCCGTATCACGGTTTTTTGGCGAAATCAACAAATTGCGCCCCGTTTTCGCGGAGGAATTGCCACGCTCTCCGCCAAAGCCGAACGCCGCAGCCCGGTACGGCGCTCGCTTTACAGGGTAACGACCGTTTTCTTGTCGCAGTCCACGAAGTAATCCGTCCGGTCGGTCGCGATCTTCCATGTCGGGATCAACTGAAGGCGGCGGCTGCTGTCCATCTGCATGCGGTAGCCTGCCGTCATCGAGCGGATGGTCTCCCCCGTTTCGAGCGAGGACACGAACTGGAGCAGAGCGTCCGCCGCGCGGCAATCCGCGCCGCGTCCCGTGACCGTCGTGTAGGGCGTGCCGAAGCTCCATGTACCCGTAAGCGTTGCCGTGCCGTCCTCGTTGAACGTCAGCGTCAGCTCGCGGTTGTGCACCGGACGGTTTGCGACCGGCGCGGTCTGCGTGACCGAAAGACCGCTCGCCTGATAGGACGCATTGTCCCCGGCAAGCCCCCATTCGGAAAAGCACCTGCGCGCCGCGCGGATGGCGGCGGTCTCGTCGTCCGGCAGTTCGCCGGATACCGGGCACACGCCGTTCACTCGGCCGTCCGCGTACCATGTCACGGTGCCGTCGTCGCTCTGAAAGCGGACGGTGCCGTCCTCGAGCTCTGTCCGCTCCATGTCCGCGCCGAGCATGACCGACGCGGCATTTTCCTCGTCCGCGCGGCTGCGGTCGAGGTTGAGCTCGGGCAGGAACACATCATCGGGCAGCCGGAAGCCGTCCGCGAGCGTCGAGCCGTAGCCGGTCACAAGCCTGCGCAGATCCGCATCCAGACCGGCCGACCGGCTGTAATCCTGCCAGAGCATAAAGCCGAGGTTGCCGAGCAGGAACAGGTTGACCGCCAGAAGAATGCCGATCAGCACGTTTTTTACTTTATCCCACTGCAAGCGGTCTCACCTCCGTTCAGTCCGCCTTTCCGGCCTTCAGATAAAAGCGCGAGGGCACGTAAACGCCGTTTTCCGCGCGGTAGGCCGCCATCATGCTGCGCTCGCCCACCGAGGCGCTCGCCGCCGCCTGCTTCGCCGGCAGGACGATGCGGTTCTCCCCGGTCGCGGTGAAGCGCTGGAGATTGACGGTCGCCGCGCGCAGCACGCCGCCCTCGAATTCAAATGTTGCAAAATCCGTGCTCCCGAGCACGGGAACACCGCTGTAAAGCTGTAAAAAGACCAGTGTCGTCTTGTGATCGCTCTCGCTGACGGCGTAAAGCGACGCATGGGTATCGGTCTCACCGGCGCGCAGCACCGTGTCGAGAATGGTGCGCGCGCAGTCGATCTGCGCGTCGAGCGCCGCCGAGCCTGTGACCTCGCCGGTCTCAAAGGCCGTCACCGTGCTCTCGTCACCGGTCGTCGCGTACTGCATCAGGCCGGTTTTCGCGAGCCGCAGCGTGCTCGCGTCGTCCACGAATACGCGCGCCGCGTCGTTCTGCTCGCTGTAAAAATCCGTGTATGCGGAAAAGCCGAACGCTCCGAGCAGGCTTGCGAGTCCCGTGCCGCTCTGCGCGTCGAACAGGTCAAGCGTTTCATTCTTCAACACCGGCAGCGTCAGATTTTCGCCCTCGAACAGCAGCGTTTCGGGGTAAACGTTCGTTTCCGCGCCTGCGAACGTGCAGGCCGTGCCGTGAAAGTCCTCGAGCGCCCGGTCGAACGCGCCGCGGTCGGCCTCCGCATGAGAAAGATAGAGTGCGCCCTCCGGCGTGCGCACAAAGAGCGTGCCGCTGTCCGCGCTGTAGAACAGGGTTTCGACCTTGATGCTGTCACTTTCCAGCGTGCCGCCCATCCATCCGGACACCACGCTCAGCGGAATGGCGCCGTGATACCGCAGCAGCACGGTGCGCTCCGCGCCCAGCTCGCTGACAAGCGTCTGCTCGTCGGTTTCGGTGAGCGCATCGCCCGAAAGCGCCTGCGTCCAGATGCTGCGCACCGCCTCGAGCGAGGCGTCAATATCGGTCATGCTGTACTGCACGCCGACGAGCTCGCCCGATGCGCCGAGCGCAAGCTGCGCCGGGGACGCCGCCGAAACGCCCGACGAGCGGATCTCGTAGCCTGCCGCGCCGCCGAACAGGCGGTCATACGCCCGGCGCAGGAGATTGTCCGAGTCGAGCGAGGCCGCCGAAACACCGGCAAGCCAGTTGGCCGCGCACAGCGCCGCCATCAGCACCGCGAGCACGATGAGCGCGATATTCTTGGCCGTGTTTCTGGCCGAACGCTCCGCGCCTCTCATGCCCTGCCCTCCTTTTCACTGGGGGCAAGGTCGGTCGGCAGGGTGATGTGCACGGTCGTGCCCTTGCCGTATTCGCTCTCCAGCTCGATATGACCGCCGTGCTTTTCGACGATCTCCTTTGCGATGGCAAGACCGAGGCCCGTGCCGCCTGCGGCGCGCGAGCGCGCCTTGTCCACGCGGTAAAAGCGTTCAAACAGGCGCGGCACATCCTCCGCCGGGATGCCGATGCCGTCGTCCTGCACGGTGATGCGCACCGTGCTTTTTTCGCCCCTGCAGGCCGCAAGGCGGATATGCCCGCCCGACGGCGTGTACTTGACCGCGTTCGACAGGATGTTGACCACGACCTGCTCAATGCGCTCGCGGTCGCCCACGATTTCGGGCAGGCTTTCCGGCGCGTCGACCGTCAGCTCATGGCCGCTGTCCTCCGCGGTGAACTTCATCGCGTCCGCGACCTTGTGCAGCAGCGCGGAGATCGAAAAGCGCGTCATGCGCAGCTCCATGCGGCCGTAATCCAAACGCGAAAGCGTCAGCAGGTCGGTCACGATGCGCGCCATGCGCTCGCTCTCGCTCGAAATAACGCCGAGGAACTGCTTTTCCGTGTCGAGCGGAATATCTCCGGCCGCGTCGAGCAGCGTCTCGGTGTAGGAGCGGATGTTGGTGAGCGGCGTGCGCAGCTCATGCGAAACGTTCGCCACGAACTCGCGCCGCGCGTCGTCCAGACGGCGCTGCTCGGTAATGTCGTGCAGCACGGCGATCACGCCGCCCTCGCCGTCGAGCGCGCCGTAGGGCGCGAGCGTCACGGACAGCACTCTGCCGCGGCGCGTGATCTCGCTCGTAAGAAACGTGCGCATCGCGGTCTCGTCCGAGCCGACCATTTCCAGATCCTCGAACATCTCGTCAAACGTGAGGTTGTCCTGCATCCGCACGCCGAGCAGGCTTTCGGTCGCCGGGTTCATATGGATGAGCCGGCCGTCGGTCGTGAAGGCGGCAACGCCGTCGGTCATGTGCAGGAACAGGGTGCTCAGCTTGTCTCGCTCGCCCTGCACCTCGCCGACCGTGGTCTTGAGGCGGCGCGTCATGTAGTTGAACGAGCGTGTCAGCTCGCCGATCTCGTCGCTCGACTGCACGCCGAGGTCCTGATCGAAGTTGCCTTCCGCGATCGACCGCGCGCCTTCAGTAATGCGCTCGATCGGGGTCGTGATGGTCTTGGACAGCAGGAAGGACAGCAGAATCGCCGCGAGCAGGCCGAACATCATCGCCTGCATGACGATCTGGAAAAAGCGCCACGACAGGTCGGAGATCTCCTGCTTGTCGTCCGCGATATACACGATATAGTCGACTGTGCCGTTGCCGTCGTGGTCGAGCGGCACCGCAATATCCATCACGCTGTCGGAGACCGCCGAGCGCGTGCCTGCCTCACCAGCCATCGCCGCGATGATGTTGCGCGTGCGCGTGACGTTGAGGTTGGGGTTGGAGCCGTCAATAAAGCGGCCCTCGCCGTCAAGGATATAGTAGTTGCGGTAGTCGTCGATGCCGAGACGGCTGCGGTGCGCGTCAATGATATTCTTGAGCCCCTCCGCGCCCGGCTCCGCCGCTGCTTCCTGCATGGAGCGGATGGTATCGGTCGTGAAAACGCTCTGCATCTGGGTATAAAAACTGTCGATGTAGAACGTGCTGACGCTGTTAATGAGGAAGGTACCGACGACGGCCATGACCGACACGATCATCAGCACCAGGATAAGCACAAGCTTCATGTGCAGAGAACGAAACAAAATGACACCCCCATGGGAATGGATTGGAGCAGAGCGCTCAGCCCTCCGCAAAGTAATAGCCCATGCCGCGCTTGGTGATGATGTGCTTCGGGCTTGCCGGCTCGTCCTCGACCTTTTCGCGCAGACGGCGGATAGCGACATCTACCGCACGCAGGTCGCCGTAGTAGTCGTAGCCCCAGACGTGCTCCATCAGCTCCTCGCGCGAGAACACGCGGCCGGGAGACGCCGCCAGAAAGCAGAGAATATCAAATTCGCGTGCGGAAAGCTCGAGAGCGCGTCCGTTTTTGTAGACCATGCCGCTCGAACGGGAGATGCGCAGACCGTCGCCGGTCTCCGCCTGCGGCTTTTCGCGCTCCTCGCCCGAGAGCGTGCGGCGCATGTTCGCCTTGACGCGCGCCATCAGCTCGCGCATGGAGAACGGCTTTGTGATATAGTCGTCCGCGCCGAGCTCGAGGCCCATGACCTTGTCGGCCTCCTCCTCGCGCGCGGTCAGCATGATGATCGGGATGTCGCTCTGCGCGCGCACGCGGCGGCAGACCTCAAAGCCGTCCATCTCGGGCAGCATGACGTCGAGCAAGATGAGGTCGGGCGACTCGGTGAGCGCCTTGCGCAGACCCTCCGCACCGTCATATGCCGCCATGGTGTCGTAGCCCTCGCGGCCGAGGTTGAACACCAGAATATCCGCGATCGCCTTTTCATCCTCGACTACGAGGATTTTTTTCTTATCCATACCTTTTTCCTCCTTAAAACGGTTCAGGAGTTCGTGATTTACAGAAAAAAATATCAGAACAGGTTTTTCAGCCGTGCACGGTACATCGCCGCGATGGTCTTTGCGTCGCGCAGCCTGTCCTCCGCGATCAGCCGCTCCACCTCCGCGATCGGCAGGCGGACGGTCTCGATGAACTCGTCCTCGTCCGGATGCGTCTCGCCCTCGGTCAGGTCGAGCGCCGCGAACAGATACGTCACCTCGGTCAGAAAGCCGGGCGACGGGTACATCGCGCCGAGCGGCACGATGCGGCCGGCCGTGCAGCCGGTCTCCTCCGCGAGCTCGCGCACGCCGCATTCCTCGGCGTTTTCCGGACCGTGATCCATCTTGCCGGCCGGCATTTCGAGCGTTTCGATGTCGAACGGGTAGCGGAACTGGCGCACGAGGATGATGTTGCCGTCCCGGTCGATGGGCAGCACGCCCACGCCGCCAACATGCTCGCACACCTCGCGCGACGCCTGCTTGCCGTTCGGCAGGCGCACCTGATCGACGCGTGCCTTCATGATGCGTCCTTCAAAAAAGTATTCGCCGGAAATCCGGGTTTCTCTCATATCCATATCGTTTTCTCCTTATTCTGCGCTGCCGAAGCAGTGGAGCAGGTACGCGGTCTCCGCCGGTACGGTGATCTCGATGCCGCCGCTGTCCTCGCAGTCAAATTCCCTGTTCGTCAACAGATCGAGCGCGTAGAGCGCGTTCACGCCCGTGCGCACCTCCTGTCTGCTGCGGTTGACGAGCACGACGAGACGCGAGCGCTCGAGCGTGCGCTCATAGCGCAGCAGCGCGTCGTTTTCGCCCGTGTCGAAGCGCAGCTCGCCGCGCTTCAGCGTTTCGCTGTCCGCGCGCACCTCGCACAGGCGGCGGTAGAACGCGAGCATTTCTCTGTCCTCCGCGCCCCACGGGTAGGTGCGGCGGTTGAACGGGTCCTCAAAGCCCTGCCGGCCGGCCTCGTCGCCGTAGTAAATGGTCGGGGAGCCGGGCATGGTGAACTGAATGACGGCTGCAAGGCGCAGGCGGCGCTTCGCCGTCTCCAGCCGGTCGGGCGGCAGCTCATAGTGCGCCCGCTCGTCGCGGCTCATCTTCCAGTCCTCGCTCGTCACGCCGAGCACGGTCAGCGCACGCGCGGTGTCGTGCGTGCCGATGATGTTCATTAAGTTATAAAATACGTCGCGCGGATAATTCTCGCGCAGGGTCTCCATGGTCTCCGCGAAATGCTCGGCCGTGCCGCCGTTCAGATAAGCGAAGATCGCGTCGCGCAGCGGATAATTCATCACGCTGTCGAGCTCTCCGCCCCCGAAATAGCGGCGGCGCTCGGAATAGGCGATCTTGTTGGAGGCGTCCTCCCAGACCTCGCCGATGACGAGAGCGTCCGGTTTTTCCTGCTTGGCCGCGGCGTTCAGTCCGGCGATGAAGTCGTCGGGCAGCTCGTCTGCGACATCCAGCCGCCAGCCGGACGCGCCGAGCCGCAGCCACCGGCGCACCACGCTGTCCGCATCGCGGAAGATAAAATTCTGGTAATCCGGGTTGCGCTCGTTGACCTGCGGCAGGGTGTAAATGCCCCACCACGAGCCGTATTTATTCGGCCACTCGCTGAACTCATACCACGGATAGTACGGCGAGTCCTTGGACTGATGCGCGCCGAGCGAGTCATAGCGGCCGCGGCCGTTGAAGTAGCGGCTGTCGTAGCCGGTGTGGTTGAACACGCCGTCCAGAACGACGCGCATGCCGCGCTTTTCCGCTTCGCTGCACAGCGTTTGGAAGTCCTCCTCGTTTCCGAGCAGAGGGTCGATGCGCCTGTAGTCGCCCGTGTCATAGCGGTGGTTGGAGTACGCCTGAAAGATCGGGTTGAAGTACAGCGTGCGCACATGCAGGCTCTCGAAATAGTCGAGCTTGGACAGCACGCCGCGCAGCGTGCCGCCGAAAAAGTCGTTGTTCAGAATTTCCCCGTGCTCGTCCGGGCGGTAGACCGGCAGGTCGTCCCAGTTCTCGTGCAGCACGCGCGGCGCGATGCCCTCGCCCTCCGGCTGCACCGGGTCGCGGTCGCGGCAAAAGCGGTCGGGAAAGATATTATAGGTGATGCCCTCGCCGAACCAGCGCGGCGGCCGGTACGACGGGTCGTAGACCGTCAGCTGAAAGCGGTCTCCCATGCTGTCGAGCACCTCGCAGCGGCCGCCGTAGCCGCGCGCGCAGAAGCGCGGACCGTCCGCGGTATCGAAGGTGAACCAGTACCAGTACAGCCCGGCGTGCGGCGGCGTGAAGGACGTTCCGTACTCATCGCGCGCCCCGGCGAGACCGAACCAGCGCATCGGATACGCTTCGGCCTGCTGCCCGTCCTCCTCGACCCACAGCGTCATATGGGAGATGCTGTGCTCCCGGCGCGGATAGGCGGTGAACTCGACCTTTTCCCCTGCCGGCGCGGCGCCGTAGGGCTTTTTGCACGCGAGCGAGCGTGAATGGAACATACACTCCGGAATTGACTTCAACAACTTCTCCCCCAGACTTCGCCAGCGGTCCGCTGACAGCGATACACTATTATTATAGCACAGCCTGCCTTTGTTGTGAAGAATTTGTGCAAAACGCAAAAACCGCCCTCTTTTCAGAGAGCGGTTTCTCATTGTTGAAGTTTTTAGCCTTCGATTGCGGTGTAGTCGTCCGGAATGGTGATGCCGAGCTTCTCGCAGTTTGCCTTGTTGTACATCTTAGTGAAGGACGGAGCGGTCTGAACCTCCATGTCGCCCGGGTTTGCGCCCTTGACAAGGATCTCATATGCCATCTCGCCGGTCGCCTGACCCAGCTCATTGTAGTCGATGGACAGCGTAGCAACGCCGCAGCCGCTGCAGATGCCCTGCTCGCCTGCGATGACCGGAACGCCTGCCGGGATTACAACGTTTGCGATCGCCTCGGTGCAGGAAGCGGCGGTGTTATCGGTCGGAATGTAGATGACGTCGCTGCCGGAAGCTGCCTTCTGGGTAACGGATGCAACATCGTTCGAGTCGGTGAACGCAAACTCGGTGCAGGTGTAGCCCTGTGCCTCGAGCAGCGGCTTGATGGTGTCGATCTGGTACTTGGAGTTCGGCTCAGCCGAGCAGTACAGCAGACCTACGTTCTTCGCATCCGGGAACAGCTCCTTGAGCATGTCAGCCTGACCGTCGAGCGGAGCAAGGTCGGTGGTGCCGGAGATGTTGGTGCCGGTCTTGCCGGTCCAGTCGGAGATGCCCAGCGCGGTGCCGTAGTCGGTTACCGAGGTGCCGAGGATCGGAATATCAGAGGTAGCGGCCTGTGCAGCCTGAAGTGCTGCGGTCGCGTTTGCCATGATAAGGTCATCGCCTGCGGAAACAAAGCCGTTTACGATGGTCGAGCAGTTAGCCGACTCGCCGGAAGCGTTCTGAAGATCGAACTCGACCTTGCCGCCGTCAGCCTCGACCAGCTCGGTCAGCTTGTCCTGGAAGCCCTGAGTAGCTGCGTCGAGCGCAACGTGCTGCACGAGCTGTACGATGCCGACCTTGTAGCTGCCTGCCGCACCGGTGGAGTCACCATCGGAAGCCGTGCTGCTGTCGGTGCTGTCGGTGCTGCCGGAGGAGCTGCTGCCGCCGCACGCGGTCATGCTCAGTGCCATGGCGCCTGCCATCAGCGCTGCGAGTAATCTCTTTTTCATGGAAAGCCCTTCTTTTCTAAGGATTTTACGCATTCAGCGTATCACTGCGGACGATTTTCCGTCCGTTGCTTTTACATTTTATCAGTTAAAAGCGCTGCGGTCAAGAGCTGTCGCCGCTTTTTTTGAAAAACTTTCCGCGAGGGTCGAGCATGTTCCACAAGAGACGCGCGCCAAATTGTAAATAAACTGTAAGTATTGCCTCTTTTCAGTTGACCTTATTCGACCTTCATCGTAAAATATAGACAAGAGAGTATGGGCCTGCCGATGCAGGCAGAGTGAATAGATACGGCGGCTCCGCGCCGCCCGAGAGGTAAACGCATATGAACGTATCCTTTTTTCTCAAGCCGAAGGCTGAAGTAGTTTATGTTTACGACACCGATACGGTCAAAACGGCGCTCGACCGGATGTTTGAGAGCGGTTTTACCGCCATTCCGGTCCTCAGCGCCAAGGGGCGCTACGTCGGCACGATCACCGAGGGCGATTTTCTGCGCCTGCTGCTTGAGCACACGCCCGAGCAGGCCGGGAGCATGCTGCTCTCCGAGGTCACGCGCCGCATCCATCATCGTTCGGTCGCGATCGACGCGCGCATGGAGGATCTGGTCGAGCTCGTCGCCGGGCAGAACTTTGTTCCCGTCACGGACGGCCGCGGCATGCTGTGCGGCATCGTCACGCGGCGCGACGTCATCTGTCAGCTTTCCGAACGGTGCAAGGCGCTGGAGATCCTGAAAGACGAGTAAATTAAAGTTAATCTGAAAACGGGGGAATACATATGGGCAGATCAGGCGGCAGCAGCGGTGGCGGCGGCGGTTTTTCCGGAGGCGGCTTCTCGGGCGGCGGACGAAGCGGCGGCAGCAGTTTCGGCGGCCGTCCGGGCGGCTGGGGCGCACCCCCTCCCCCTCCCCCTCCCCCTCCCCCTCCTCCTCCGCGCAGGCCGTACCGAACCGGCCCGGTCATCATCGACAACTCGCGCCGCTACTATGGCGGCGGAGGCGGCGGAAACAACAGCGGAGGCAATGGCGGCGGTTCGGGCTGCGGCACGACGCTTATCATCGTGCTTATCGTGCTGTTTCTGCTCGGCGGCATCGGATTTTTCATGATGGACACGCCGTCGGTCAGCGTCACGAAATCCACCATCTCGCGTGAAGCGCTCCCCTCGAGCGCCGTCACGGAGACCGGCTACTATACCGATGCGGACGGCGACTGGATCCACAACCAGAGCGAGCTGACCGCCGGACTGAAGGAATTTTATCATAAAACCGGCGTACAGCCCTATGTGTACATCCTGCCGAACGGCGAGAGCACCTCGGTCTCCGACCTCAAGAGCCGCGCGGAAGCGCTTTATCCGCAACTGTTCACGGACGAGGGACATTTTCTCCTCGTGTTCTGCGATGACGGCTACGGCGGCTATAACTGCGGCTACACAGTCGGCTCGCAGGCGAAAACCGTGATGGACGACGAAGCGGTCAGCATCCTTGCCGACTACCTCGACCGCTACTACAACGACTCCTCGGTCAGCGAGGAGGAGATCTTCTCGAATGCGTTCGCGAAAACAGCGGACCGCATCATGACCGTGACCAAATCGCCCGTTGTACCTATCGCGGTCTGCGTCGCGGCTGTCATCGTCATCGCGCTGATTGTCTATTCGCTCCAGAAGCGCCGCGAGGCGAAGGAGCGCCAGCGCAAGGCAGACGAAAAGATGTGGAGCACGCCGCTTGAAACCTTCGGCACCGACGAGGCGGCCGAACGCGCAAAGAAATATGAAAATACAGACACACACACGAAATAAACCGGAAAGGAACGAAAAAATATGAGTATTCTGGAACGCTTCTCCACGATCATCAAGGCGAACATCAACGACCTGCTCGACCGCGCCGAGGACCCGGCGAAGATGATGGATCAGTACATGCGTCAGCTGATGAGCGACCTCGCCGACGTCAAGCGCGAGACCGCTTCCGTCATGGCGGAGGAGAGCCGCATTCAGCGTCAGCTCGAAGAAAAGCGTCAGGAGAGCGCGAAGAACGCCGATCTTGCGCGCCGCGCACTCCAGCTGAGCAACGAGGACGATGCGCGCGTATTCCTCGCGAAAAAGCAGGAGCTTGAAAAGCGCATCGAGGAGCTTCAGAAGATGTACGACGTCGCGCACGAGAACTCGATGCGCATGCGTCAGGTGCACGACAAGCTGGTCGCCGACGCGGAAACGCTGCGCCAGCGCCGCGAGGCAATTCAGAGCAAGATGGCGCTCGCCCGTGCGCAGGAAAAGGCCGCGAGCGTGATGGGCAGCCACACCGGCGCCGACGAGAGCAAACTCGGCGACGCGATCGCGCGCATGGAGGACAAGGCAGACGCGATGCTCGACCGTTCGAACGCAATGCAGTCGCTGAACGAGACGCCGCTCGACCCGGCTGCCGAGCTCGAAAAGAAGTACGCGGACGGCGCGAAAAATGCCGCCGTCGAGGACGAGCTCGAGAAGATGAAGAAGGAAATGGGCCTGTAACCTGTCGAAAAACTGCGTTTTTCCGACAAGTTGTGTTCTGACTTCGCAGAACACAAGTCGTCCGAAAGTTCCCATTCGGAAACTTTCTCCCTCTTAGAGTAAAAAAACCGAGGCGCATGTCCCCGGTTTTTTTGCGTTTGCGCAGCAAACGCTTTT
>CAVIRF010000037.1:0-15589 GCA_963645185.1 Coprococcus eutactus
TACGCCGAACTGATTTTATTCATGTGGGGTGTCCAACTTGCACTTGCAATTTGCGTATATCTTTTTTAATACGCTTTTTTGTACGCTACGCTGTCGCCCCACCGCAGGGTGGTCGGCATCAGGATGCGCGCCGGTTTGTACGTTCCCGTTTCGATGAACGACGCGAGCTGCTCCACGGCGGCCTCCACCTGACGGCAGCAGCCGATGTCCACCGTCGTGAGCCGCGGCTCCGCGAGCTGTCCGATCTGGTTGAAGTCCACGCCGACGAGTGAAATGTCCTCGGGCACGCGCACGCCTGCCCGGCGCAGCACCTTCGCGAGCGTCACCGCGAGCAGATCATTGCCGCAGAAAAACGCCTCCGGCAGGTCTTTCCCCTGCTCAAGATGCCGCAGAATGCTGCTTTCCGTCTCCTCGCTGTCCACGTCCGGGAGCAGGTCGAGCCATTCGTCCCCCTCCTTCACGGCGAGCCCGGCACGGTAGCAGGACTGCCGAAAACCGAAATACCGCTCGGAAAAGGCCGCGCTGAACAGCGGACTGCCGGCGAAGCCGATGCGCGTGAATCCGCGCTCCATCAGCGCGTGAACGACCTGATGCGCCACCATTTCGTTGTCCTCGGTGAAGGTGCAGACCGGCTCGCGGTAATAGCGTGCGCCGACCGACACGATTGGCAGACCGCACCGCCGCAGACGGCCGAACAGCGTCTCGTCGATGTCGCCGAGCGTCAGGATGCCGCCGACGCCTGCCTCCTCGATGCGCCGCTGCGCGCCCTCGGGGTCGTCGCGGAACTGCTCCGCCTCCGCCGTGACCACGCTGAACGCGTGCGCCGCCGCGTAGCTCATAAAGATCCGATTGAATTCGGTATAGGAATAGCTGTCGCGTCTGTGCCGCTCTGCCGAGACCAGACACAGACTCTGTTTTGTTGCGGCAGGCTTGAGCTGCCGGCGGTAGCCCATCTCCTCCGCTGCCTTGCGGACGCGCTCGCGCGTCGGCGCGCTGATACCGCTCATGCCGCGCAGCACCATGGACACCGTGTTGATCGACACGCCCGTCCGCTCCGCAATCTGCTTGAGTGTTACTTTCATGTTTGCTCTTTCTCCGGTTTCTTTCTCAACCTGTTCTTTCATGCAGGCCTCTTTTCATTACTCTAAACTCATTATAACGCATATTATTCGAAATGCAAACCTTTTCGTAGGAATATTTTTCGCGTTTCAGCATATTCACCAAATCATTTGCACACCGCTTGTCAATATGCTATAATTGTCAGAGCTATGGGAAAGGAGCTTCGCTTTATGACGATTTTCATCTGTCTGGACGACGCGGACGGTCTGGCCTTCAATCACCGCCGTCAGAGCCGCGACCGCGTGCTTTGCGAGCGCATCGCCGCGCTTTCGCAGAACAGCACATTACGTATGAATTTCTCGTCTTTTTCGCTGTTTTCCGGGATAAACGCCCCGAATATCTGCCCAGAGGACGATTTTGCGCAGCACGCTCAGCCGGGCGATTTCTGCTTTTTTGAGTGCGCAGACCCCACGCCGTATCTCGTCCCTGCCTCGCGCCTGACGGTGTTCCGATGGAACCGACGCTATCCTGCCGACCTGCATTTTTCCGTCCCGGCAGGCTGGAAAAAGGTGTCTGAAACCGAGTTTGCAGGCTCCTCCCACCCCACGATCACACAGGAGGATTATGTAAAATGCGAAAGTTAACGCAAACGCTTACGCTGTTCGTCTTAACACTCAGTCTGCTGCTCGGCGGCTGCGCACAGCCTGCATCGAGTGCTTCCGGCGCCCCGTCCGGCAGCACATCGACCGCCTCGGAAACAGCAGCCACGCTTGATGACATCCCGGCGTTCAGCGGCGCCCCCTATGTCGTTCTGAACGACAACCAGCCGTCCTTCACCTCATCCGAGCTCACTACAAGCTCGTTCGAGAGCTACGCGCCGCTCGACAGTCTCGGCCGCTGCGGCGTCGCTTACGCGAGCATTTCGACCGATCTCATGCCGGCGGAAGGCGAAAAGCGCGGCTCGATCAGCGAGGTCAAGCCGTCCGGCTGGGTCACGTCCAAGTACGATTTTGTCGACGGAAAATACCTGTACAACCGCTGTCACCTCATCGGCTGGCAGCTGACTGCCGAAAACGCGAACCGCAGCAACCTTATCACCGGCACGCGCTACATGAACGTTGACGGCATGCTCCCCTTCGAGAACATGGTCGCGGACTACATCAAGGAAACCGGCAACCATGTCATGTACCGCGTCACCCCGGTCTTTGACGGCGACGATCTCGTCGCGCAGGGCGTCCAGATGGAGGCGTACTCAGTCGAGGACGACGGCGACGGCATCTGCTTCAACGTGTTCTGCTACAACGTGCAGCCGGGCGTCACCATCAATTACGCCGACGGCACGAACCGTCTGAGCGACGAAACCGCCCAGACGGACAGCAGCACCGCCGATACCGATACCGCATCGGCGCATTACGTGCTGAACACCAGCTCGAAGAAGTACCACGACCCGAGCTGTTCCGCCGTGGGCAAGATGTCGGAGAAAAACCGCAAGGACTTCACCGGAACGCAGGCCGAGCTCGAAAAGGAAGTCTACACGCCGCACAGCTCGTGCATTAAATAAATTAAACGTAAAAAACGGAGAGCACAGACGAAAACCTGTGCTCTCCGTTTTCTTTTGCTCTATTCTCACTCTGCGAGCGCCTTCATGGCCGAGGCGATGATCTCCGCGTTCTGAATGACGCAGCTCGTCTCCATGTACTCATCCGGCTTGTGCTCGCGCACCTCGTCGCCGGGGAAGATCGGGCCGAACGCCACGATATTCGGCATGGATTTCGCGTAAGTGCCGCCGCCGATGCACTTCGGCTCGGCCTTTTCGCCGGTCTCTGCTTCGTATACGCCGAGCAGGCGCTGAATAAGCTCGCTGTCCTTCGGGATGTACAGCGCCGCCGCGTGCGTCATCTCGGTCTCGGTGAAGCCGCCGAGCGTGAAGCCGCGCTTCAGCCGCGGATAGACCAGCTCATACGGCAGCGTCACCGGATAGCGAACGCTGAACGCGAGCGACAGCGCCTCGTTTTCGAACGACGCCACGCCGACATTCATCGTCAGATCTCCGGAAATATCGTCGCGCATCGCCAGACCGAGCGACTCGCCGTGCGTTTCCATGCCGAGACGTTCGGAGACGAACGCAAGGCACTCGCCGGTCTCGCCCGTGAACGGCAGCTGCGCGAGCGCCATGGCGAGCCGTCCGATCGCGTTTTCGCCGAGCTCCGGCGTCGAGCCGTGCACCGCGACGCCCTCCGCTTCCACGCGGATGCCGCCCTCGATCGGCGTCACCGTGACCTTTTCCGCCGAGATCTTCGAGGCCGCCTCCGCCGGGCATTTCACCTCCGCCACGGCATACGCCGGGGAGATGTTGCTCGCCGAGCCGCCCTCAAAGCGCGTCAGGATATAGTCGCCCGTCTGATGCAGCGTGCGCGTGTACGTGCCGTTCAGGATGCCCTTTTCTCCGTTGATGAGCGGATATTCGCCGTCCGGCGTGAAGCCCATGACCGGCATCTCGCCGCCGTGGGAGGCGTACCACGCCATGTCACCGCAGCCGGTCTCCTCGTTCGTGCCGAAGATCACGCGGATACGCCGGGACGGCTGAAAGCCGCTCTCCTTCAGCGCCGCGAGCGCGTAGACCGCCGCGACCATCGGGCCCTTGTCGTCCATCGTGCCGCGGCCATAGATGCGGCCGTTCTTGATCTCACCCGAAAACGGCTCGCTCTCCTTCCAGCCGTCGCCTGCCGGAACAACATCGAGGTGGCCGAGCACCGCGACCATTTCGTCACCCTCGCCGAACTCGCACCAGCCGACGCGGTCGTCCATGTTTTCCGTCGGAAAGCCGAGCCTTTCGCAGAGCGCAAGCATTTCATGCAGGCAGCGCGCCGGTTCTCTGCCGAACGGAGCGCCCTCCTCCGGATCGCCCTCCACGCTCGGGATGCGCACGAGCGCCGCAAGAGACGCAAGCAGCTCGTCGCTGTGCGCGTGAATATATGGTTTGAAATCCATTCTGGTTTCCTCCCGTTTATCGAAAAAATTTTTCGTTTCGTTGCCGTGACAACAGACATTCTAAACAAAGTATAGTAAGCTGTATTCACAAAGTCAAGCAGAAAACGTACATTTGCTATACGGAGGAATATAACATGTTACGAAAGATCATTGAAATCGACAAGGAAAAGTGCAACGGCTGCGGTCTGTGCGCGTCGGCGTGCCACGAGGGCGCGATCGGCATGGTAAACGGCAAGGCCGAGCTGCTGCGCGACGACTACTGCGACGGTCTCGGCAACTGCCTGCCGGTCTGCCCGACGGGCGCGATCCGCTTTATCGAGCGCGAGGCGGCGGCATACGACGAAAAAGCCGTGCAGGAAAACATGAAAAAGGCGCAGAGTGCGCCGCATTCCGGCTGCCCGGGCAGCCGCGCGCAGGCGTTCCAGCCGCACGCACCGTCTCCGGCTTCCTTTTTCCCGGCGGTCTCCGAGCTGCGCCAGTGGCCGGTGCAGATTCAGCTCGTGCCGGTGAACGCGCCGTATTTTGACGGAGCGAACCTGCTCGTCGCGGCCGACTGCACGGCTTACGCCTATGCGGATTTCCACAAGGATTTCATCCGGAACCGCATCACACTCGTCGGCTGCCCGAAGCTCGATCCGGTGGATTACAGCGAAAAGCTGACCGAGATCCTGCGGCGCAACGATATTAAGAGCGTCACGATCGTGAGGATGGAGGTGCCATGCTGCGGAGGACTGGAATATGCAGTGAAGACTGCGCTGCAGAACTGTGGGAAAATGATTCCGTGGCAGGTGCATAACGTTTCCATTCAGGGAGAGCTTTTGTAAATCTTTGAGAAAGATTTTGCCGATACCCATCGGCGAGGGGGATTGCCGGTGTCTACCGGCGGAGACAAAAGGGGCAAGGACACCAATGGTTTCCTTGCCCCTCTTGACACCCCAAACCTTCCTTTGGACGCGACGCCCTGCGGTTGCGCGTCTAAATGCGAGGGGCCTCCAGATGCGTTCGGTGCTCCAAGGTCTTGTACTTGATCGAAGCAGAGCTATTCGCAGCGACGGTGCAAACGCTCTGCACCGGATGGCCGCGCACTGTTATGCGCGGCAGATGACGCAAAATAAATTCAGGGCTTAACCGCTTCCCATAAGCTGCAAGACGCACGGAACCGAGCCCCCGTAACTCCCGTTTAGCCGAGCATCTATGATGCGACGGCTGAAGGAAGGTCTGGGGAGTCAAGAGGGGACAGGAAACCATACGGTGTCCTGTCCCCTTTTGTCCCCTGCCGGGGACCCGGCAATCCCCGGCCGCCGAAGGCGGCCATTGTGCACGCTCACCTCAAGCGTAAAGTCGCCTGCGGCGGCAAGCCGCCGGAACGGCGGAACCGCTTACCCTCTGCTGAGGGGAAAGAAAGAAGGGGGCTCTCTGCTGAGATTAGCTAATTCTCTCTATCCCTCCCCTCTCTATTATGCTATAATAACAGTAAGAAACCCCGGCGGCGGAAGCCGCCCTGCAACAGGAGGTAACACACTATGCCATGGTGCCCGAAATGCGGCGCGGAATACCGCGACGGCTTCACCCGATGCGCATCCTGTGATGTGCCGCTCGTCGACAGCCTCACCGACGAACAGTCGAAAGAGGCAAACAAGTCGGAGACCGAGCGCGAATGTGATAAAATGGTGCTCCCCGAGGGCATGAGCAAGCCGATCGCGGTCTACACCGCGAAAAACCGTCTGGAGGCTGAGTCCATCGAGGACATGCTGCGCGACAACGACATCCCGGTTTTCGACCGTCCGGCGGCCTTCCGTCAGATTCAGTCCTACAGCGGCGCGGATGCGCGCTTCGGCGTGGAGCTGGTCGTCGATGCGTCCCAGACCTCGCGCGCCCGTCAGCTCATCGAGGAAATGCAGGCCGAGCTTGCGGAAAACGAGCTCACCGAGGACGATCTCGCCCGTCTGGCCGAGGAGCAGGCTGAGCAGGAGCCCCCGGCAGAGGTGCAGGACAATGCGTCCTTCCGCCTGCTGCCCGTCATCGCAGGCGTCCTTGTGCTCGCGCTCGTCGTGCTGTACTTCGTCACGCGGTAAGGAGGGATAGCTATGCCTTGGTGCCCCAAATGCGGCTCCGAATACCGGGATGGCGTGAAAAAGTGCGCGGACTGCGGTCTGCGCCTTATCGACCACAAGCCGGACGGGAGCGAGGTTTTTCCGGTCGAGGAAACGCCCCGTCCGACCGGCATCCGCCGCTTCTTTCCACGCGAGCGAGTGCTGCGCATCCTGCGCGCGCTCATCGCCGTCCTGCTCGCGCTCGCAGCGGTCTACACCCTGCAGGGGATGATGTAAACCGCGTTTTTTCAATAAAAGGAGGAGTTACATATGAATTATGAGATCAAAGGCACGCCGTTTCCCGTCGTGATCTGCAAGCTTGCAAGCGGCGAACGCATGATCACCGAAAAGGGCGCGATGGTCTGGATGAGCCCGAACATGGAGATGAGCACGGTCGGCGGCGGTCTCGGCAGGATGTTTTCCAAGGCGTTCTCCGGCGAGAGCATGTTCCAGAATATCTACACTGCCCGCGGCGACGGCATGATCACGTTCGGCTCCTGCTTTCCCGGCCGCATCGTCCCCCTCAAGATCGCGCCGGGCCGCGAATTCGTGCTCCAGAAGAGCGCGTTCCTCGCCTCGACCGACGGCGTAGAGCTGTCCATCCACTTCAATAAAAAGCTCGGCGCAGGCTTTTTCGGCGGCGAGGGCTTCATCATGCAGCGCCTGTCCGGCTCGGGCATGGCGTTCGCCGAGATCGACGGCGAGCTGGTCGAGTACACGCTCGAGCCGGGTCAGCAGCTCATCGTAGACACCGGCAACGTCGCCGGTTTTGACCCGACCGTCTCGCTCGACATCCAGCAGGTTCCCGGCCTCAAGAACAAGCTGTTCGGCGGCGAGGGCCTGTTCAACACCACGCTGACCGGCCCCGGCCGCGTCTGGCTCCAGACCATGCCGATCACCAGCATCGCGCAGTCCGTCGCGCCGTTCATCCCGAGCGGCGGCAGCAACTGATTTTTGCGGCCGCGCTGACATAAACGCGCTTTCTTCCGCGTATGTTTTCCCGAAGGAGGGGGCACATGCGCGGAAGATGTTTGTTTGCGGTGGGGGCAGTGCTCGCCATCGCGCTTTTTACGCTCGCGGCATCGCCCTGCATCGCGGTGCTGCGGACGATCTCGGAGAATACAGCGCCTGTGACGCTCGTCATCGATGCCGGTCACGGCGGCTTTGACGGCGGCGCGGTGTCTGAACGCGGCGTCAGCGAACAGGCGATCAACCTGTCGGTCGCGGAGCGAGCCCGGTCTCTTGCCTGCTTTTTTGGCGTGCGCACGGCCATGACGCGCACGGACGAGAGCGCGCTCGATTACGACCCGTCGCGGTCGGTGCGCGAGAACAAGATCGCGGACATTCACGCGCGCGAGCGCATCGTGCAGAGCATTCCCTCGCCCGTTTTTGTCAGCATCCATCTCAACAAATTCAGCGATCCGCAGTATCACGGCGCGCAGGTGTTTTACTCCGCGAACAGCGCCGCCGGAAAGCCGCTCGCCGAGGCGCTCCAGTCCGCGCTCATCTCGGGCTGCGACCCGGAAAATCACCGGCAGGCGAAACAGGCCGAAAAATCCGTCTATCTCATGCGGACGCTCACCTGCCCTGCCGTCATCGTCGAGTGCGGTTTTCTGTCCAATCCGGGCGAAGAGACGCGGCTCGCAGACGAAAATTATCACAAAAAGCTCGCTGTCTGCATCGTGACCGGCTATCTCCGGTACGCAGACGGCCATGGAGGATAAAATGAAACAGAAAACCGTGTTTTTATGCAGTGACTGCGGCTATGAGTCGCCAAAATGGTACGGAAAATGCCCGTCCTGCGGCGCATGGAACACCATGAGCGAATTCAAGCCTGCCGCCCCGTCCGCCGCGCGCGGCACAACGAGCTTTGTGCGCGGCGCCTCGCGCCCGACGCTGCTCAGCGACATCGAGACGAGCGATGAAGCGCGCTTTCACTCCGGCATCGGCGAGCTCGACCGCGTGCTCGGCGGCGGCGCGGTGCACGGCTCGTTCGTGCTCGTCGGCGGCGAGCCCGGCATCGGCAAGTCCACGCTCCTGCTCCAGATGTGTCAGGAAATGTGCAAAAACGCCCGTGTGCTTTATGTTTCCGGCGAGGAATCGCTCAAGCAGATCAAGCTCCGCGCGGCGCGCCTGCACATCTCCTCCCCCGAGCTCTACATTCTCTCCGAGACCGACATGGACCAGATCATCAACGAGACCGAGCTCATGGCGCCCGATATTCTCATCGTCGACTCCATCCAGACGGTCTACAAGCGCGACCTGACCGCCGCGCCCGGCGGCACGACGCAGATCAAGGAATGCGCGATGAGCCTGATGCAGTACGCGAAGAACAAGAACGTGACCATTTTCATCGTCGGTCACGTGAACAAGGAGGGCACGCTCGCCGGCCCGAAGATCCTCGAGCACATGGTAGACTGTGTGCTGTATTTCGAGGGCGAGTCGGCAGGCTCGTTCCGTTGTCTGCGCGCGGCGAAAAACCGCTTCGGCTCGACCAACGAGATCGGCGTGTTCGAGATGAGCGAGCACGGTCTCGTAGAGGTTTCGAACCCCTCTGCCGCCATGCTCGCCGGTCATCCGCAGGGCGCTTCCGGCAACTGCATCGCCTGCGTCATGGAGGGCAGCCGTCCGCTGCTCGCGGAGGTGCAGGCGCTCGCCGCCAAGACGCAGTTCGGCGTGCCGCGCCGCACGGCGGCAGGCGTGGACTACAACCGCATGGTGCTGCTGCTCGCCATTCTGGAAAAGCGCTGCGGCCTGTTCCTCTCCTCGTCCGATGTGTACGTCAACGTCGTCGGCGGCATGCGGCTGGACGAGCCTGCGGTCGACCTGCCCATGCTGCTCGCCATCACCTCGAGCTTCCGCGACAAGCCGCTCCCCGAGGGCGTCATGAGCTTCGGCGAGGTCGGTCTGACGGGCGAGCTGCGCGCCGTCTCCAACGCCAGCCAGCGCATCAACGAGGCGTACCGCCTCGGCTTCCACACCTGCGTCATGCCCGATCAGGAGGTCGACGAGGAGCTTGCGCGAAAGATGAACCTCGTGCGCGTCAAAACGGTCGGCGACGCCATCAAGGCCGTGCTGTAAACTTTCGCGACAGGCTTAAATCCGTTACTGAGGAAATCCCGTTTATGACGAAATAATACTCGCGCGGCAGCGCGCATAAAATAGAAATTGCGGAGCAATTTCAAGAAAACCGGGGGCGTGTACCTCGGTTTTCTTTCTTTGAGAGGGAGAAAGTTTCCGTATGGGAACTTTCGAACGACTCGTGTTCTGCGCAGTCAGAACACAGATTGCCGGCGAAACACAGTTTCGCCGGCAGGCTCTTAAATCCCTCCTTCGGGGCGGATTTTTTTGTTTTTTCCGGGCAAGCTATTCTCCGGAGGTGCTTTTACATGGAGAGAAAGGCTCGGTGGGTCTGTCTGATTTCCGCCGTTATTTTATGCGTTTTTGCGGTCGTGTTTGCTCTTTCCGGACAGGAAAAAGCGGTTCCCGTGCGCACTGCGGCGGCGAAAACGCAGGATATTTACAACAGCGTCACGGTGTTCGGCTCGGTCGTTCCCTCGCGCACGGTCTCGCTCGTTCCCGAGAGCAGCTGCGCCGTGACCGAGGTTTTTGTGCGCGAGGGCGATACCGTCGCCGAGGGACAGGCTCTCTGCACGCTCGCGGCCGCCGACGCTCCTCCGCTTTCCGCGGCCGACGTGCAGGCGGCCGTCTCAGCTGTGCAGGCCGACCCGGACGAGACGGAAACCGTGAGCGGCGGTACGGTCACGGCGCCCTTTTCCGGCACGGTCCTCTCTGCGCCGAGCGCTGGACAGACCGTCCGCGGTGGCTTTCCCTGTGCGGTCATCGCGGACCTGTCCTCCCTGCGCGTCCGCGCGGAAACGCCCGAGCTGTACGTGGATGAGCTGAGCGCCGGACAGGAAGCCAACATCACCCTCGCCGCCTCCGACCGCATGTACGCCGCGCGTGTTGCGTCGCTCGCGCCCGTCGCGGTGCAGGCCGTCAGCCTCACCGGCGAGAGCGGCAGCGCCACCGTCGAGACCATGCTCGACCTCGAGGGCGACACGGCCGGCCTGCGTCCCGGCAGCAGCGCTACGGTGAAAATCTTCACCGATCACCGGAAGGACGCGGTCGTCGTGCCGTATGAGGCGGTGTGCCAGAGGGGCGAAAAAGAATACGTTTTCACCGTCAAAAACGGCCGCGCCGTGCAGAATCCGGTCACGACCGGCTATCTTCTCGAGCGCGTGATCGAGGTACGCAGCGGCCTTGAGGGCGGCGAGACCGTCATTCTCTCCCCCTCCGACGAACTGGAAAACGGCGCGAAGATCGAGGTTCAGCCATGAAATACAGAGATGTCCTTCGGCTTTCGCTGCGCGGCATCGGCACCAGTCCGCTGCGCTCGGCGCTGTCGGCGCTCTCGGTGGCGGTCGGCACGGGCGCGCTGCTCATCATCGCCTCGCTCGGCCTGTTCGGCCGCACGCAGATTGAAAACGGTCTCGCGCTCATCGGCGTGAGCGGTCTTGCGGTGAGCACGGACGAAGGCAGCACCGGCACGCCGCTCTCCGCCGCCCTCGCGGAGCGGATGGCGCAGGCTGTCCCCGGCATCGCCGCCGTGAGCCCCATTCGTGCGGTCGGCGGCACGGTCCGCGCCGGCCACCGCTCCGCAGGCGTGGTGCTACTTGGCGCAGACGAAAATCTCGGCGAGGTGATGCAGGTCGAGCTGCTCGCAGGTTCGCTCCCCTCACAGGCGCAGGTGGAGGCCCGGTCTGCGGTCGCGGTGGTGGGGGACAATCTCGCGGAGCGCCTGTACGGCCGCGTCAACATTACCGGTCGTGAGATCCGCGTGAGCCAGAACGGCCGCGAGCAGAACTTCACCGTCTGCGGCGTGATGCGCGCACAGACCGGCGCGCTCGGCGGCGCGCTTTCCGCAGTCGCGCCCGATCTGGTCTACGTCCCCTACGGCCTGCTCGCGGAGAGCGGCGAGCGCGCCGATCAGGTCTTTGTGTCGTGCGCGGCGGACGCCGACCCGGATGCCGTCGGGCGCAGCATTTCGCGCTACCTCGAAACGCGCGGTCAGGTCACAGGCACAGTCTACGTGCGCAGCATTTCGGGCGCGGTTGAGACCGTGCAGCACCTCGCCTCGCTCGGCACGCTGCTCTTCTTCGCCGTCGGCGGCATCGCGCTGCTGGTCTCGCTGCTCGGCGTGTTCAGCAGCATGCTGTCTGCCGCGCACGAGCGGACGAATGAAATCGGCATCCTGCTCGCGCTCGGCGCGCGAAAACGGGACATCCGGCGGATTTTTCTAAGCGAAGCGGTGCTGCTCTGTCTGGCCGGCGGCGCGGCCGGTCTCGCGCTCGCGTGGGTCGCACTCAGGCTCGGCGCGGCGCTGCTGCTGCCGGGCTGGCGGCTGACGGTCGCGCTCCCGCTCGTCGCGGCGCTCTGCGGAGGCATTGCCGGACTCATCCCGGCCGTGCGCGCCGCCTCGATGGACCCCATCGAAGCCATGCGAAAATAATCGAACAAAAAAGAGGAGAAGGTCGCCATGCGGTTTCCTTCTCCTCTGTCATATTTACTTTTTCGCGGTAAAGAACAGTCTCGGGAAGCGGAAAATGATCTCTCCGCTCTTCTGCACGGGATAGATTTCCCGGATGCCGTCCAGGATTTCCGTCTCGAACTTCGGCCTGTCCTCCTCCGACAGCTGCGCCAGATACGGCCGCAGGCCGGTTCCCTTGTACCACTCGAGAATGCTCTCGTGCGAGGGCATCCGATGGAAATACGTGACCTCCCACAGACGGAAATCGCTCGCGTTTTCGTGCAGAATATCGAAATATTCCGCTTCAGTGAGCTCGTTGTACTGACGGTACGAGGTGATCTTATCCGTCCAGCGCTCCCGGTGCGAGACCTCATAGATCAGCTTGTGCATCGGGTGCTTGGCCTGCGCCGGGATCTGCACGGCGAGCGTGCCGCCCTCGTTCAGCAGCCCCAGCATCTCCCTGATGCGCTGCTCGTGGTCGGGCAGCCACTGGAGGCAGGCGTTCGAGAACACCAGATCGTACCGCTCCTGCACCCTGCCGAGGTCATGCGCCGCATCGAGCGTGATAAACTCCAGCTCCGGGTGCACTTCGCGCGAATGGCGCAGCATGTCCGGCGAATTGTCCGCGCCGACAACGTGCGCGTTCGGAAAATGCTCCGCGACCACCTGCGTGCTGTTGCCGATGCCGCAGCCGATGTCCAAAACGGTTTTCGGCTCGCCCTCGATCGCGCGCACGAGGTCATAGCTCGGGAGCGTGCGATCTTTTTCAAACCTGCTGTAAAGTTCCGCATTCCAGTCCGCCATACAGAATACCTCCCGTCAAAAAGATGATATTGTTATCTTAAATATCCAGCTCGAGCAGCTTGTCGCAGTACGGGCAGCGGTCGCCGATCTTGCCGTGCAGCGGCAGGTACAGCTCGGTACGGGTGATGCACTTGTGGTTGGAGCAACGGACGCCCGGCTCGTGGCCGATGTCCTGATGGCCTGCCGGCTCATACGGCAGCTTGGACAGGGTCAGCAGCAGCGCCATGCGGCCGAACATGCCGTAGCGTGCCTGACGGAAGTAGACCGCACGCGGATCGTCGTCGACGTCCTGCGCGATCTCGTCGACGCGCGGCAGCGGATGCAGCACGAGCATGTCCTTCTTCGCGCGCTTCATCTTCTCCGCGGTCAGCTGATAGCTGCCCTCCAGATTTTCATACTCCTGCGCGCTCGTAAAGCGTTCGCGCTGGATACGGGTCATGTACAGCACATCCAGCTCGGGCAGGACCTCGTCGATGCTCTTTACTTCGCAGTAAGGCATGTTGTGCTCCTTGAGGAAATTGATCATGTAGTCCGGCAGCTTGAGCGCGTCGGGCGCGATCAGATAGACCTGCACGTTATGAAAGCGCTCGAGGAAATGCAGCAGAGAATGCACGGTGCGTCCGTACTTGAGGTCGCCGCACAGACCGATCTTCATGTCGTCCGCCGAGCCGCGCATGCGCAGAATCGTGACCATGTCGGCAAGCGTCTGGGTCGGATGGAGATGGCCGCCGTCGCCTGCATTGATGACCGGAACGGAGGAGTACAGGCTCGCCGCCTTGGCCGCGCCCTCGCGCGGATTGCGCATGACGATCATGTCCGCGTAGCAGGAGACCATGTTGATCGTGTCCTTGAGCGTCTCGCCCTTGGTCGTCGAGGAGGAGCGCGGATCGGAGAAGCCGACAACGCTGCCGCCGAGACGCATCATCGCGGTCGAGAACGACAGATTGGTTCGGGTGGACGGCTCATAGAACAGGCTGCCGAGCACCTTGCCGCGGCAGGCGTCTACATAGCCCTCGGGTCGGTCGATGATGTTGGTGGTGAGCTTGTACAGATCGTTGAATTCCTTGACGGTCAGATCGCTCAGATCGATAATATGACGCATGGAGAACTCCATCCCTTTCGTGTTTTCTGCCTTCTATCATACCACAGCCGAAAACGAAAAGAAAGAGCCTGCCGGTTAAAAAACTAAAGTAAAGAAAACCGGGGAGCACTCGCATGTCCCCGGTTTTCCTGTGTGCAGCCGTACCGTTAGAACGTCAGCCGCATCTGATGCCATATCACGTTTCCGTGCGTGGATTTTTCGGTGACGCCCTCGTCGGCGAAACCGAATTTTTCGTAGTATGCGACGAGCTTCGGCTTGCAGGTCAGCACGAGACCGCGCCTGCCCTGCCGCTTTGAGTCGTCGATCGCGCGGCGGATGAGCTCGCCGGCATAGCCGTGCCGGCGGTACTCCGGCATCGTGTTGACGCCGAAGATCATCTGCCACGCGCCGTTCTCGTCGTGCAGCGAGGCTTTTTCGTACATTTCATCCGTCAGGTCGGACTCATCCGTCACAAACCCGTCCACAAACGCGATGATCTTTCCGTTATCCGTCATGACCCAGAAATGGTCCGCGTAATACGCAAGGCGCTGCTCAAACTCCGCCTCCGTCGCGGCTTCCGCCGCCGGGAAGCACGCCGCCTCTACCGCCGCGATCTCGCGTAAATCCTGTTTCTGTGCTGTTCTGATCTCCATAATTTTTCTCCTTAGTTTGTCGGCGTCAGCGCGTAATCATAAATATCGTGACCGCTCTGGAGCGGCTTGCCGCCGACGGTCAGCATGACGCTCTCGGCGTTCCGCGCGGACGCGAAGGTATTGACGACCGAGTAGACGAGCATTTCCTCGCCTGCCGTGCCAGAAGAGCGGACCGCGTCCGCGTAAGCGTCGTTCATGTCGAGCGTGAGCACGCCGTCCGCGAGCGAGGAGGACACGACCTCAACGCCCTCGGGGAGCGCCCCGGCCTTGATGAGCGCGTCGATGAGCGCCTTGTCCGAGTCGTCCGCAACGTCCGTGCCGACCGGGGTAAGCGACTCGCTCTGCTCGTCCGGAACATAGATCACCGCGGACTCGCCGCCCGTCGGGTTGGGGTTCTCCGGCTGCACCGCAGGCGTATCCTGCTGCGTGTCGTCCGGCTTTTCCGGTTCGACCGGCGTCACCGGCTCGGTCTGCGTGTTATCATTCGAAGGGGTGTCGACCTCGTTCTTTTCGAGCACGAAGCCATAGATGCAGCCGCCAATGACCATCAGCAGAATGACCACGACCGCGACAATGATTTTAGTATTTTTCTTCATACGAACGCCTCCCTTTCGCAAGGCAATAAGGTTTCTATCCTACAGCTATATTATACCACACGGTATTCAAAAACGCCATCAATCCTTAAAGATAAACGCCGCGATCGGCGGATCGTTTCTGCGGTTGGCCCAGTCGCAGACGAGCACGCTGTATTTCCGGTCGTCGAGCGTTTTCAGGTGCGCAAGCAGTGCGTCACGCTCGCCGTAGCCGTTTTCGCCGCCGTAGTAGATCGCGAGCGCCATCGCGCCGCCGTGCTTCAGCAGGCGCAGACCGGCGTTTACCGCCTCGATGGAGGAGTCGGCGTGCGTAAAGATATGCGGATCGCCGCCCGGCAGGCGACCGAAGTTGAAAACGATGCAGTCCACGCTCTCGGCGGAAGCGTAGCTTTCCATATGGGCGTGGCTGTCGAGGTGCACCTCGGCGTGTCTGCCCTCGCGCGCGAGCAGCTCATTTGTCTGGCGGACCGCATCCTCCTGCACATCGAACGCAAGAACGCGGCCGCTCTCTCCTGCGAGCTCGCAGAGCAGGGCGGTGTCGCGGCCCTTGCCGGCCGTCGCGTCGATGCAGAACGCGCCCGGCCTGACCGTGCGGCGAAGGAAATCGTGCACGACGGATAATGTATTCATAGGTATGACCTCCGATGGGTTGATACCTATATCATAGGGGAAAACGGCTGCGCCGTCAAGGATACCTTTCTTTTATACCGTCTGCTGACGGTATACCTTTCGCCGATACAGCGGTGCGCCGCTGGAGGCGACTTTACGCCCTCGGAGGGCGTGGG
>CAVIRF010000038.1:0-14854 GCA_963645185.1 Coprococcus eutactus
ATTTCGGCTGATTACAAAAGCCGAAGGGAAAACTTCTTTACGAAGATTCTCCCTTGGCGGTCTTTTTTAATACTGTCGAAAAACAACCAAAAGGCACGCCGAAGGCGTGCCTTTTCTCTTACTTTTGGCTTTTCGGGAACGTCAGCGTGATCTTCGTGCCGACGTCCGGCGTGCTGTCGAGGGTGATCTTTGCGCCGTGCAGGGCGGCGCCGTGCTTGACGATGGACAGACCGAGGCCGGTGCCGCCGGTCATCTTGCTGTGGCTCTTGTCCACGCGGTAAAAGCGCTCAAAAACGCGCTTCTGGTCGGCCGGAGCGATGCCGATGCCGGTATCCGAGACGCGAACGAAGGGCGCGCCGTCGCCGTCCGTGCCGGTCTCGATCGTCACGCTGCCGTTCGGGCGGTTGTATGCAAGGGCGTTGTCCGCAAGGTTGAACACCATCTGCTCGAGCGTTCTGCGCTGGCCGGAAACGGTCGCGTTTTCGCCCTTGCAGTCGATTTTCATTCCCAGACGGTCGGCCTTGCTTTGCAGACGGCTGCGGACCGTGCCGCAGAGCGGTAGCAGCTCGATCGGCTCAAACGGGACCGCCTCGCCGCCGGCGTCCAGCTGCGACAGACGGATAATGTCCTCGATGAGCGAGAGCAGGCGCTGCGCCTCGGTGCGGATCTTTCCGGCGAAGGGAACGACGTCGGTCGGCTTTGCGATACCGGCTTCAATAATCTCGGCGTAGCCCATGATGCTCGTCAGCGGCGTTTTCAGCTCGTGCGAAACGTTCGCGGTGAACTCCTGCCGCTGCTGCTCGGCCTGCTCGCGCTCGGTGACGTCCACGATGAGCAGCACGGCGGCGTGACCTGCGCCGTCCTCAGCGACCGAGCTGGCCGCGAGCGACCAGATGCGGCCGTTCCGCTCCATTTTCGTGTGCGCGCTGCCGCCGTGCAGCGCCTGCTCGACCGCCTCAACGTAGGCCGCGTCGCGGCAAAGCGTCAGATAGTTCCTGGCGGCCTTGTCCTGCGGAAACAGCCGGTGAATGGCGTTGTTCGCGAACAGAATGTCGCCGGAGGAGGAGAACAGCACCAGACCCTCATCCATGCGCGCGGTGATGTCGTCGAACTCGGCCTGACGACGGCGCAGCTCATCCATCTGGATATGGATGCGGCGATTCTGCCGGTCGATGCGGTGCAGCAGCGGAGAAAGCTCGTCGTAAGCCTCGTTTTTCAGCGGATCATGCAGGTCGAGCGAGGCGATCGGCGCGAGAAAGATATGCGTCAGGCGGCTCGCGAGCAGCGCGGCCACGAGCAGGGCGAGCAGCACGACGAGCACGATCCACGGAGACGCGCTCGAGAGTGCGCCGAAGGCGCTGTCTGCGGTCGCGGCGATGCGCAGAACGTCGCCGTTGGCAAGGCGGAGCGCATAATAATACGTCTGGGTCTCGAGCGTTTCGGAAAGGCGGCTGTCCTCGCCCACGCCGGTCTCCTCCGCTTCGCGGATCTCCGGGCGCGCGCTGTGGTTTTCCATTTCGACGGCCGGTGTCTGGTTGTCGTACAGCACCGTGCCGTCCTTTTTCACGAGGGTGATGCGGTCCGCGCACAGCGAGCCGAGTGTCTTGATGTCCTCAAGGTCGCGGTCGGCGGAGATGGTGGCGGCGATGTAGCCGCCCTCGCGCGCGAGCCTGCCGCGCAGGTCACGGGTCAGCCCGGCGTGCACCGCGAGCAGGAACAGACCTGCGGTCAGCATGAGCGTTACGATAGCGGTGAGAAAAATGCTGCCGAAAACGCGCTTTCTCATGCGTTTCCTCCCATGCGGTAGCCGACGCCGCGTACGGTCTCGATGAGTGCGCCGCCGACGCCGAGCTTCTGCCGCAGCGTGCGGATATGTACGTCAACGGTACGGGTCTCGCTCTCGCTGCCGTAGCCCCAGATGTTCTCCAGCAGCACATCGCGCGTGAGCACCGCGCCCTGATTTTTCATCAGCAGCGTCAGCAACTGATACTCCTTGAGTGTCAGCTGCACGGGCTGACCGGAAACGCAGACCGTGTGTGCGCGCTCGTCGAGCGAGATGGGGCCGACGGAAAGCAGGCTGTGCTCGGCGGATGCACCGGCGTCCTGCGTGCGGCGCAGCACGGCGCGCACGCGCGCGACGAGCTCCATCATGCCGAACGGCTTTGCGATGTAGTCGTCGGCGCCGCTGTCCAGACCGATGACCTTGTCGTACTCGGTGTTCTTCGCGGTCAGCAGGATGACCGGGAGCGCGGCGGTATCGGGCAGGCTGCGCAGACGGCGCAGGATGGAAATGCCGTCCTCGCCGGGGAGCATGATGTCGAGCAGGATGAGGTCGGGCTTTTCGCTCCGCAGGGCGGAGAACAGCGCCGTTCCGTCGGCGAAGCCGCGCGCCTCCATGCCGGTGTTTTGCAGGGTGTAGACGACAAGCTCACGAATGCCTGCATCGTCCTCCACGCAGTAGATCATTTGGTTTCTCTCCTTAAAATGTTTGTATTATCCGGGAAAAGAGGGGACAGACCCACGGGATACGTGGGTCTCGGTTTTTATACGTGCGTCTCGCTCTTGTGCGTTCCGGTGATGGAAAACTCCACCCATTCCGCGATATTGGTCGCGTGGTCGCCGATGCGCTCGAGGTATTTTGCGATCATGAGCACATCGAGTACGCGCTCGCCGTCCGAGGGGCTCTGCGCGATCTCCGCGATGAGGTCCTGCTTGCACTCGTCGAACAGACGGTCCACCACATCATCGTACTCGATGACGCTCCACGCGAGCGTCAGGTCGCGGCGCACGAAGGCGTCGAGGCTGTCCGTTACCATCTTGATGGTCGCCTGCGCCATCTGGTCGATGTGGGCGTTGTGGCCGCACGCGCCGGACAGGCAGGTGACGATCTCGGCGATGTCGCTCGCCTGATCGCCGATGCGCTCGATGTCGGTGATCATCTTCAGGACGGAGGAGATCAGACGCAGGTCGCTCGCGACCGGCTGCTGCTGGAGCAGCAGCTTGAGGCACATGGACTCGATCTCGCGCTCCTTGCGGTCGATCTCGTGGTCGATGCGGATGGCAGCGGAGGCGAGCTTTATGTCGCCGTCGAGCAGGGATTTCACCGCGCTCGCGATCGCGTTTTCACACAGTGCACCCATCGAGATCAGTTCATTGTTCAGCTCTGCAAGCTGGATGTCGAAACGGTTTCTCATATCAGCCGAACCTCCCCGTGATGTAGTCCTCAGTGCGCTTGTCGTGCGGCATGGAGAACAGCTTCTCCGTATCGTCCGCTTCGATCATGTCGCCGAGGAGGAAAAATGCGGTCGTATCCGACACACGGGTGGCCTGCTGCATGTTGTGCGTGACCATGACGATAGTATAATCCTTTTTGAGCTCGAGCACAAGGTCTTCGATCTTCGCGGTCGAGATCGGGTCGAGCGCGGAGGTCGGCTCGTCCATCAGCAGGACCTCCGGATCGGCGGCGAGGGCGCGCGCGATGCAGATACGCTGCTGCTGGCCGCCGGACATGGAGAGCGCGGATTTGTTCAGGCTGTCCTTGGTCTCATCCCAGATGGCGGCGTGGCGCAGCGAGGTCTCGACGATCTCGTCGAGCTTGACGCGGCTGCGGATGCCGTGGGTGCGCGGACCGTAGGCGATGTTGTCGTAGATGGACATCGGGAACGGGTTCGGCTTCTGGAACACCATGCCGACGCGGCGGCGCAGCAGGTTGACATCGCAGTTTTTGTAGATGTCCTGCCCGTCAAGGCGGATGTCGCCCGTGATGCGGCAGCCCTCGACGAGGTCGTTCATGCGGTTGAGCGAGCGCAGCAGGGTGGACTTGCCGCAGCCGGACGGGCCGATGAAGGCGGTGATCTCGTTGGCCTTGATGTCCAGGTTGATGCCGTGCAGGGCGTGGAAATCGCCGTAATACAGGTTCATATCCCGGATCTCGATTTTATTTTCACTCATGTAAAACCCTCTTTTGTCTTGGTCATGGATGGCGCGCAGAGCGCGGCTTTCCGCCCGGCGCAGCGCGATCTCGCTGTCGCCGTCCGCTGCGGTCGCGCACAGGGGAGCAAAGCGGCGGATGGAATGCAGTTCGTCTTTCATATCACTTTTTGGTCAGCTTTCGCGCCGCGAAGGCGGAAAGTGCGTTCATCAGCAGCACGACGACGAGCAGTACGACGGCGGTCGCGTTGGCCTCGTTCATGTGCAGCGCCTCGCCGGAGAGCACATACATGTGGATGGCGAGCGTGCGGCCGGACTGGGTGAGGCCGGGGATCTGCGCCATGGTGCCTGCGGTGAAGATGAGCGCGGCGGTCTCGCCGACGATGCGGCCGATGCTGAGGATGATGCCCGACAGGATGCCCGGCACGGCGGCAGGGAGCACGATGCGGAACACGGTGCGCAGGCGGCCTGCGCCGAGGCCGAACGAGCCCTCGCGGTAGGAGTCGGGCACGCTCATGAGCGATTCCTCCGCGGTGCGCATGATGAGCGGCAGGATCATGATGGCGAGCGTCATGGCGCCGGCGATGAGCGAGTAGCCCCAGTGCAGCCGGGTGACGAAGAACAGCATGCCGAACAGGCCGTACACGATGGAGGGGATGCCGGAGAGCGTTTCGGTCGTCACGCGGATAACGCCGACGAGTTTGTTGCCGCGCTTTGCGTACTCGTTGAGGTAAATGGCGGTGAACAGACCGAGCGGGACGGCGAGCAGCAGCGCGAGCGCGGTCATTTCAACGGTCGTGACGATGGCTGGCACCATGGAGACGTTTTCCGAGGTGTAATGCAGCGAGAACAGCGACGGGGTGAGATGCGGAATGCCGGTCACGAGGATGTAGCCGATGAGGAACAGCAGGACCGCAAAGGTCAGGATCGCGGCGGCGTAGACCAGACCCTTTTCGATCGCGGCGGAAACGCCGCCGCAGACGCGCTCGGAGCGCATATTATCCCGGGGAACGGAGACCGTTCCGACAGCTTCTCTTGTCATGCCTGTTTCCTCCTTTTCAGGATCGAGAATGTCAGATTGATGATGAGGATGAACACGAACAGCACAACGCCGGTCGCGATGAGCGCTTCGCGGTGCAGGCCGGTGGCGTAGCCCATCTCGATGACGATGTTTGCGGTCATGGTGCGGATGCCCTTGAGCATGTTTCCGGTCAGACGCGGCTGGTTGCCTGCGACCATGATGACCGCCATGGTCTCGCCGATGGCGCGGCCGATGCCAAGGACAACGCCTGCGAGCACGCCGGATTTCGCCGCCGGGAGCATGACCGTGAACACCGCGCGCTCGTGACGCGCGCCCATGGCGACCGCGCCCTCATAGTAGGCGGACGGCACGGCGCGCAACGCGGCCTCGGAGACGCCGATGACGGTCGGCAGGATCATGATGCCGAGCAGCACGGACGCGGCGAGGATGGACGAGCCGGAGATGTCCGCGCCGAACAGAGACGCGACAGTGCGGATGCACGGCACGATGACGATCATGCCGAAAAAGCCGTAGACGATGGAGGGGATGCCTGCGAGCAGCTCTGTGCAGGGCTTGAGCAGGCCGTAGAGCTTTTTCGGGCAGTAGAACGCCATGAAGATGGCGGTCAGCAGGCCGATCGGCACGCCGATGACAACGGCGCCGGCGGTGATGTAGATGCTGCCGAGGATCATCGGCAGGATGCCGTAAATGTCGTTGCCCGGCTTCCACTTCGCGCCCGTGAGGAAGTTCAGCAGGCCGATCTCCTTCATGGCCGGAACGCCGTTCGCGAACAGGAACAGGCAGATCAGCACAACGGCGGCGATAGAGGTCAGCGCGCAGAGGAAAAAGACGATGTGCATCAGGATTTCTCGGAAGTTTTTCATGATCTCACTCCATAATATAGGGAAAAGGACGAAGTGCTCCGCCCCGCGTTTCCCTGTTCGGTTGTGTCAGGCGAGGTCGCCCCAGTCGGTGATGTCGCCGACATAGATGCTCTTGATCTGGTCCATGGACAGCTCGTCGATGGTGTTGGCCGGGTTGACGATGACTGCGATGCCGTCGAGCGCGATCGCGGTGCCGGTGAGCTCTGCCGCTTCCTCGTCCTTCAGCTCACGGGAGGCCATGCCGATGGCGAACGTGCCGTCCATCGCGCCGGTCATGCCGGAGGTAGAGTCAGAGGTCTGAAGGTCAATAGAAGCGTTCGGGTTGACCGACTTGTAAGCTTCGATCAGCTTCTCCATGACCGGAGAGACCGAGGAGGAGCCGCCGACCGCGATCTGACCGGAGGAGCCGTCGGATATGAAGGACTCTGCCGCGTCATCGACTGCGATGTACTTGTTGTCGGCAACGACGGCCTGACCTTCCTTGGAGAGGATGAAGTTGATGAAATCCTTGGCTACGCCGGTCGGCTCGCCCTTGGTTGCGATGTTGAACGGACGGGACAGCTTGTAGGAGCCTGCCTTTACGTTGTCTACGGTCGCCTCAGCGCCGTCTACCTTGACCGCCTTTACGGTGTCGTTCAGTGCGCCGAGCGAGATGTAGCCGATGGCCTTCTCGTTGCCTGCGACGCTGGTCAGCACGACATCGGTCTTGTTTGCGATCTCCGCGTCGGCGGTGGTGTTGTCGACCTTCTGGCCGTCGGCGGCCTTTTCCTCGACGCCGGTCAGCTCGATGAACGCGCCGCGCGTGCCCGAGCCGTCCTCACGGGAGATGACCGTGATCGCGCCGGAAACACCGCTGTCTGCATTGCCGTCAGCCTGCGTGTCGGAAGAGGTGGAAGCAGAGCTGCCGCAGCCAGCCAGAGCGCCGGTCAGCATGAGTGCTGCGAGCAGCAAGGATACACTTTTTTTCATGATTGTTTTCTCCTTTTCTGGACATTCACTTTTCTGTACAGGTAACAGCTTACAAAAGCTGTGTAAAATCCAAAAGAGAAGCTTTGTAAAACTGGTGTAAAATGAAAAAATCCGAAAAACCGTTTGTAAAACCGCACAAAAAAGAGCGCGGACTTGCGTCCGCGCTCAGGTAAAGTGCCGTGTTAAATTTTTATGCTTTTCGCTTTTTACGGAAATATCCGAGGTAAAGCACGGCGGCGGCCATGCTCCAGAAGTAGGCCATCATGTACGGCACCTCGAAAATATTCTCGAAGTAGCAGTGCACCATGACGCCGCACATGCCGGAGAACAGGGAAACCGCGAGCACGCGCGTGCGGTCGGTCTCGCAGAGCTTGGTGCGGCCGATCGAGCGCAGGCACCACAGAGACATGCCGATGAGCAGGATGATAAAGGCGATGAGGCCGACATAACCCATCTCGACGAGCGTCTTGAGGTAGTAGTTGTCCATGTAGAAGTAGGAGAACTCCGCGTTCTGCTCGATGATCTTGTTCTGCATGGCGACCGCGCCGCCGAAGCGGCCGAGGCCGAAGCCGAGGAGCGGATTGCTCTCATGCAGCAGGTCCAGACCGGTCGCCCAGCGCACCATGCGGCCTGCGCGCTGGCTCGCAGCGGCGTAGTCCGAGGTGAACATATAGGTGATGCGGTTGGCGATGGAGGGGATGGCGAGCAGCGCGCCGCAGCCTGCCACGCCCATCAGCGCGATCAGACGGCGGTCGAGGAAGATCGCGAACACGAGGACCGCGACCACAAGGCCGCCCCACGCGCCCTTGGAGAACGTGAAGATGCAGCACATGCACATCATGCCGGTGCCGCAGATGGCGAGCACCTTGACCCACATTTTGCGGCTGTAGTACGCCAGTCCTGCGACCATCGGCGCGAACAGCACGAGCAGGCTGCCCATGATGTTCGGGCTGCCCGTGAGCGAGTAAACGCGCGTGCGCACGTTCTGCTCGGTCTGGGAGACCCAGGAGGACGGGATGGGCGCCGCAATGATATACTGGTAAATGCCGTGCAGCGCGATGCAGAGCGCCATGGTGATGAGCGCGCCGTAGAAGATCGCGAAGTCGCGGTCATCCTCGATGAGCCGCGTGACGAGGAAGAACCAGAACAGGTACTCCACAACAGCGCGGTAGCCTGCGAGCGCGATAGACGGGTAGGGAGATACCGCGCACATCAGGAAAAAACCGACGGCGATGAACATGATGAGGTAGGCGTCTACGGGCGTGGCGCGCAGTTGGAGCGGCGCGCGCTTCATCGCGGTGTGCCACAGCAGGTAGCAGGTCGCCGCGAGCATGAGCATCTCATCCCAGCCGGAGGCGATGAACGAGGGCAGATAGCCTGCGTTCGCGACCAGACGGATAAAATAGTCGAGCGGCAGATACATCGCCAGACAGATGAGCAGCAGGCCGCGCATGCCGACAAAGCGGAGCGCCCGGCCGATCAAGCCGTCCTCGGTCACGCGCACGATGGGGCGCCAGATGGCCAGACAGAGCCGGTAGATAAGGCTGTTCTGCGCGGCGGTGCCGATGCACTCGATCAGACGGCGCAGGGCCGCAACGATGCGCGCGTAGCTGCTGTTTGCCGTCGTGCAGATCGGGGACGCGCAGAAGCGCTCCCACAGACGGCGGAACCGCGAAACGGCATAGGCCTCGCGGATGCGCTCGAAAAAGTGCGCGATCGCGCCTTCGTGATACCAGGCGCACAGGCAGAGTATCGCCCGTACCAGAAGGCTGTTTTCAAAAATCGCTTTCATAGGCTCAGTCCGCGATGATGACCGAGTCGATGTTGCCGCTCGTCTCAAAGTCGTTGGTTTTTACGATGAAGGTGCGGCCTGCGCGCACTTCCTGCGTACCGATGGACGGGGTAGCGGTGCCCTTGGCGACGGTGGTCTTGATGGTGAATACGATGTCCTTCTTGTCCGGGTCGACTGCGGTGACGATACGGCCGTCAGCGGTGGTGACCTGCTGCGCGTAGTCCTCGATCTTCATGTCCTCGATGGTGCCGTTGACATAGGAGTTGCCGCTGACGAGCTGCTTGCCGACCTGACTGTTGCGCTCGACCTCAGCGACGAGGAACGGGGTTGCGCCGCGCACGCGGACGACTGCGGTCAGCTCGACCTGCGGCTGAACCGACTCCTTGATCTGGGGCGCGAACAGCTTGTAGCCGACGCCTGCGACGACAGCAATGGCCGCGACCAGTACAAGCAGATCGACGATGTTGATCAGGCCGAACAGCTTGCCCTTTTCGTTGATGATTTTCATAAACTTCCTCCGTTGGTTTCGTTTTGGGATATACATACTGTGTACCGAGCTATTATATCATATTGAAATCAGAAATTCCACAGAAAACGCCGGGTTTTACACGACCGTCACAGAAAGTACAAAAATTCCGGCTGAACCAGCCAGACTTCGATCAAATGCAAAACCCAGAAGCACCAGACATATCTGTACGCCCCTCGCATTTAGCCGCGCAACCGAAGGGCGTCGCGGCCAAAGGAAGGTCGGGGGAGTCAAGAGGGGGCAGGAAACCATACGGTGTCCTGCCCCCTTTTGCCCCTGCCGCGGGAACGGCAAAGCTCACGCCTTCGCGTGGGAAACGTTTTTAAGGAATTAAGAACGGCTCCACTGCGTACCCTGACGGGTATCCTTGATGGTAACGCCCATGTCAGCCAGTACGCCGCGGATGCGGTCCGCCTCAGCGAAGTTCTTCTCCTTCTTGGCTGCTGCGCGCTGCGCGATCAGCTCCTCGATCTTCTCTGCGTCCGGGTCGACCGCGTCGTCGCGCTTCTGTACCAGATTGAGCACGCCGGTCAGCTCCATGAACAGATCGTGCGCTGCGGTCAGGAACGCCTTGGTCGCGTCCTGATGTGCGCCGTTGTAGGCGTTGATCTCACGGGTCAGCTCGAAGATCGCGGACAGCGCGTCTGCGGTGTTCAGATCGTCGTCCATCGCGTCGATGAACTTCTGCTTGTAGCCCTTGAGTGCCTCGAGCTTTTCGGTCTCCTCGGCGGTCATGGTGTCGCCGGAAGCCTTCTCGATGCGGAATTCCATGTTGTTGCGCGCCTCGTACAGACGGGCGAGGGACGCCTTGTTCATCTCGAGCGACTCTGCCGAGTAGTTGAGCGGCGTGCGGTAGTGCGCGCTCAGCATGAACATGCGGATGGTCTCGTAGCCGAACTGCTTTGCAGCGTCGCGGACCATGAAGAAGTTGCCCTTGGACTTGGACATCTTCTCGTTGTCGATGGTCAGGAAGCCGTTGTGCAGCCAGTAATGTGCGAAGATGCAGCCGTTTGCGCACTCAGACTGTGCAATTTCGTTCTCGTGGTGCGGGAAGATCAGATCCAGACCGCCGGAATGAATGTCGATGGTCTTGCCGAGGTACTTGTTCGCCATTGCCGAGCACTCAATGTGCCAGCCCGGACGGCCCTTGCTGCCCCACGGCGTATCCCATGCCGGCTCGCCCGGCTTGGCAGCCTTCCAGACCGCGAAGTCCATCGGGTCCTCCTTGACCTCGCCGACCGAGATGCGCGCGCCGGCCTGAAGCTCCTCCATCGGCTGATGGCACAGCTTGCCGTACTCCGGGAAGGACTTGGTGCGGAAGTAAACGTCGCCGTTGGAGGCAACGTAGGCGTGGCCGTTCTCGATGAGACGCTCAACGATGTCGATGATGGCGTCCATGGTCTCGGTCGCGCGCGGATGAACGGAAGCCTTCTTGACGCCGAGGCCCTGCGCGTCGACGTAGTATTCCTTGATATAGCGCTCTGCGATGGTGTTGAAGTCAACGCCCTCTTCGTTCGCCTTGTTGATGACCTTGTCGTCGATGTCGGTGAAGTTCTGCACGAACTTTACCTTGTAGCCGCGGTACTCGAGGTAGCAGCGCAGCAGGTCGAAAATGATGAACGGACGCGCGTTGCCGACATGGAAGTAGTTGTATACGGTCGGGCCGCAGGAATACATCTTTACCTCGCCCGGCGTGATCGGAACGAATTCCTCCTTCTGACGGGTCAGTGTGTTGTAGAGTTTCATGGTTTTTATCTCCTTTTGATGGATTTCAGCAGAAAAACGAGCGCCGGATGCAGAAAAAACGCCTCCCGGGGATATTCTTCCCTCGGGAGGCGTACAGACGCGGTTCCACTCCGATTTTTCGCTCGTGCGCGCGGTAACGGGCGCGTTCCGCGAGGCGTTTGACCCCGATGCTCGGCAGGCGCACTTCGCCGCCCTGCGCACAAGAGCTCTTTCAGCCGAGGAGCTCCTCTCTTTCCGCACGCGAAAAAACGGTTACTTTTCCTGCGTCATCGCATAAATAACGATTATAACGTTATTAGTATATCAATATCCGCCGAAAAAGTCAACATCCGTCAGAAAAGTCAACTTTCGCGATGCAGACACAGCCGCGCGGCAGCGCGCATGAAATAGCGTTTGCGCTGCAAACGCATCAAAACCGGGGGCGTGTACCTCGGTTTTTATACTTCTGGAGGGAGAAAGTTTCCGAATGGGAACTTTCGGACGACTCGTGTTCTGCGAAGTCAGAACACATAGTGTCGGAAAAACGTAGTTTTTTCGACAGTATCAAAGATAATGATAGCGTTTGCGCTGCTTCCACAGGAGCACCGCCGAAGCGATGGCGGCAAAGCCTTCGGCTGCAACGACAGCGAGCCATACGCCGTCCAGATCGAGCACGAGCGGCAGCAGGATGACCAGACCGCCGCGCAGCAGCAGCGAGCGCAGGAAGGAAATGAAGGCGCTCAGCGCGCCGTTGCACAGCGCGGTGAAGAACGCCGAAGCATAGATGTTCAGGCCGCAGAACAGGTAGCACAGCGCGAACAGACGGAAGCCATGCACGGTGAGCTGCATCAGGTCGGGGGAGTAGCCGACGAAGGCGGCGCACAGCGGACGGCACAGCGCCTCGCTCAGCACGACCATCGCGCCCGAGGTGACGAGTATGAGGACCATGCTCTTGTGGAACACATTTTTCAGCTCGTCATGGTTCTGCGCGCCGAAATGATAGCTGATAATGGGCGCGCTGCCGATAGAAAAGCCGAGGAACGCGGCAATAAAGACGAAATCGACGTACATCATGACCGAATGCGCCGCAACGCCGCTCTCGCCGATCAGGCGCATCAGCTCGATGTTATACAGGATACCGACGAGGGACGAGGAGATGTTGCTCATCAGCTCGGACGCGCCGTTGCCGCAGGCCTGCAAAAACTCGCGGACATAGAACTTCGTGCGCGTGAGGTGCAGGCCGGAGCGGTGCGTGATGAAGAATACGAGCGGGATGATGCCGCCGACGCAGTAGCCGGCGACCGTCGCCCACGCCGCACCCGGCAGGCCGAGCAGCTGGATGAGCACCCAGTCACCGACGAAGTTGGTGACGCCCGAGGCGACCGACAGGACAAGACCCATGTTCGGCTTTTCCGCGACAACGAAGAACGGCTGGAGCGAGGTCTGAAGCATGAAAGGCACGCTGCCGGCGAACAGAATGCGGCCGTAGGCCACGCACGAGTCCATCAGCACATCGCTCGCGCCGGCGAGCCGGGCGATGGGTTCGACGAACGCCACGCCAATCGCGCTCAGAACAGCGCCGAAGATGATGACGGCAAAGATGAACATCGAGAAAAAGCGGTTCGCCATGTCGGGGCGGCCCTCGCCGAGCGTGCGCGCGACGACCGCGCTGCCGCCGGTGCCCAGCATGAAGCCGACCGCCGAGATCAGCATCGCGACCGGAAACATGATGTTGACCGCGCTCAGACCGACGTCGCCGACCATGTTGGACACGAAAAGTCCGTCCGCGACGCTGTACAGCGAGGTGAGGATCATCATGGCGATGCTCGGGAGCGTAAAGCGCAGCAGACGGCTGTAGGAAAAGTGGTCTGACAGTTTGATCTGCATAAAAACCTCCGTATAAAAAGAAATATTTTTCCGTATTTTATTATAGTCCGAAATCGGACTAATGTCAAGAGCAGCTTTTCGTCTCATGCTTGCATATTCTGCGCGGTTGCGGTATGCTAATAGCGTAAGAAAAATGATCCGAACATGGCGGCTTTTCAGCCGTCCCGGAAAGGAAGATCAATATGGAAACCAGAAAGATCCCTGCACGCGAGGACGTCGCAGCGCAGGATAAATGGGCGATCGAGGACCTGTTCGCGACCGACGACGCATGGCGCGAAGCACTCGCCGTGGCAAAGGAGTTCATTCCGCGCATCACCGCCTTCCGCGGCCATCTGGCCGACAGCGGCGAGACGCTGCTGCGCTTTTTCCGTCTGGATGACGAGATCAGCCTTGCGTTCGACCCGATCGTGCACTATGCGCAGCGCCGCAGCGACGAGGATACGCGCGTGGCGGCGTATCAGGAAATGGTCGCGCAGGTCACGCGCTTTGCGGTCGAGCTTCAATCCGCCGCGGCCTTCGAGACGCCCGAGCTGCTCGCCATCGACGACGAGACGCTCGACCGTCTGTACGCCGAGGCGCCCGAGCTGGAGAACTACCGCCTGTGCATCGACCGTGTGCGCCGCCGCCGCGAGCATGTGCTTTCGGACAAGGAGGAGGCCATCCTCGCCGCCGCAGGCGAAATGGCGGCCAGCCCGGACGACATCTACTCCATGCTGAACGACGCCGACCTCAAATTCCCGGACGCGGTAGACAAGGACGGCGAGAAGCATCCCGTCACCCACGGCACCTATATTCCGCTCATGCAGTCCTATGACCGCGTGCTGCGCAAGTCGGCGTTCGACTCGCTCTATTCGGTCTACGGCCAGTTCCGCAATACCTCGGCGGCTACGCTGTCCGCGCAGCTCAAGCAGCTGCTGTTCTACGCGAAGGTGCGCAAGTATCCCTCGACGCTCGACGCGGCGCTCGACGGCACCGAGGTTCTGACCGAGATCTACCGCAATCTGATCGACGCGGTGCACCGCTCCTTCGGCCCCATGTACCGCTATGTTGAGCTGCGCAAAAAGCTGCTCGGCGTGGACGAGCTGCACATGTACGACCTGTACGTTCCGGTCGTCGAGGGCGTCGAGATGAAGTTCACCTTCGAAGAGGCGAAGGAGATCGCGCTCAAGGCGCTCGCGCCGCTTGGCGAGGACTATCTCGCGCTCATCCGCGAAGGCTTTGAAAACCGCTGGATCGACGTTTACGAGAACGAGGGTAAGCGCTCGGGCGCGTATTCGGCAGGCGCGCGCGTGCATCCCTATGTGCTGCTCAACTTCAAGGGCACGCTCGACGATGTATTCACGCTCGTGCATGAGATGGGCCACTCCATCCATTCCTACCTGTCCAACACCCGTCAGCCGACCGCATATCAGGACTATGTGATCTTCGTGGCGGAGGTCGCCTCCACCTGCAACGAGGCGCTGCTCATGGAGTACCTGCTGTCGGTCACGACCGACAAAAAGGAGCGCGCTTATCTCATCAACCACTTCCTCGAGCAGTTCCGCGGCACGCTGTACCGCCAGACCATGTTCGCGGAGTTCGAGCTGGAGGCGAACGAGATGACGCGCCGCGGCGAGGGCACGACCGCAGAAGCGCTGTGCGCCCTGTACAAAAAGCTGAACGAGCAGTATTTCGGCCCGGAAATGGTTGTAGACGATGAGATCGCGCTGGAATGGGCGCGCATTCCGCACTTCTACTACGATTATTATGTTTACCAGTACGCGACCGGCTATGCCGCAGCGATCGCGCTTTCGCGCCGCATCCTGCGCGAGGGCGAGCCGGCTGTCCGCGATTATCTCGGCTTCCTGTCGGGCGGCTGCTCGGCCGACCCGATCACGCTGCTGCGCGGCGCAGGCGTCGATATGGCCAGCCCGAAGCCGGTCGAGGACGCGACCGCGCTGTTTGACAGCCTGATCGGCGAGATGGAAGAGTTGATGAAATAAAAATAAAAAAACGCTTGACTTTGGGGCGCATACTGTGGTATTATGTAAAACAGTCAGCGAGAACATCGCAGACGGAAACATCCTGTATGCGCCAGTAGCTCAGCTGGATAGAGTGTTTGGCTACGAACCAAAAGGTCG
>CAVIRF010000039.1:0-14797 GCA_963645185.1 Coprococcus eutactus
TGTCGAACGCCTCGTCGTCGTCAACGTAGATGGACGGATACAGGCGGTCCGGGTCGATGCCGACCCAGTCCGGGCTCGTCAGGAACTCCCAGCTCCAGTGGATCGCTTCGCGCTTGAAGTAATCGCCGAAGGAGAAGTTGCCCAGCATCTCGAAGAAGGTGCCGTGGCGCGCGGTCTTGCCGACGTTCTCGATGTCGCCGGTGCGGATGCACTTCTGGCAGGTGGTGACGCGGTGGCGCGGCGGCTCCTGCTCGCCGGTGAAATACGGCTTCATCGGTGCCATGCCGGAGTTGATGAGCAGAAGCGACGGGTCGTTCTGCGGGATGAGCGAAAAGCTCGGCAGGCGAAGATGACCCTTGGTCTCAAAGAACTTGAGGTACATCTCGCGCAGCTCATTTAAGCCTCTGTACTGCATAGGATTTATTCCTCCAAAAATGAATTAACGAAACTGAAAACGTATGAAAAACAAAAAAGCCTCCGCCCAGACTGTCAAGGGCGAAAGCATGCTTCCACGGTACCACCTTGATCTGCGCGCAGCAGCGCCGCGTGCATCTCAGCGATCCGGTATCGGGGATCAAACGGCCGGTTCAACACCGGCTGCTCGGAAGTGGCTGTTCTCCGCGCCGGACAAGGGACTTGCACCGAATGCCCTCTCTCTATGGAACGGCGGATGGAAAACTCGTTTCCTCATAGCATTTTCGATATTGCATATCTATTATGACACCGTTTCTGCACATTGTCAACACAAAAACGAAAATCCGGTGTCCAAAACCGACGATAGGATTAAAAAATTTCCTTCCGCTTGACCGTTTGCGGTCAATTTTACCTGTGAACGGGCGTATATATGCAGGGGTATTTTCCTGCGGAAAGGAAGGAACGTAAAGATGAACATACCGTTCAAGGCAGCGCGCGCGGAAAACTACCGCGCCTCCGGCCGCACAGCGGCGGACATCCGCTATCTCGTCATCCATTTTACGGCGAATGATGGCGATACCGCGAAAAACAATGCGGATTACTTCGCAAGGGAAGCGCCGGGCGTGTCGACGCACTTTTTCGTGGACGAGAAGGAAATCTGGCAGTCGGTGCGCGAAAAGGACATCGCGTGGCACTGCGGAACGAGGGGAATGTACTTCCATCCGTACTGCCGCAACGCGAACAGCCTCGGCATCGAGCTTTGCAGCCGAAAACAGGGCGAAAAGTATTATTTCACGCCGGAAACCGTAAAGAACGCGCAGAATTTCGTGCGCACGCTCATGAAAAAGTACGATATTCCTCTCGCGAACGTGGTGCGGCATTATGACGTGACACACAAAAACTGCCCTGCGCCGTTCGTCGAGGACGCGGCCGCATGGCAGTCGTTCAAAGCAGGTTTAATTCAGCTCACAAAGGAGGAAAACATGACCGAAAAGCAGGTAAAGCAGCTCATTGAGCAGGCAAAAACGGTTTACGATACCGCGGAAACCGTGCCGAAATGGGGCAGAGAGACGGTGGATAAGCTGCTCGCACGCGGTTTTCTGCGCGGCACGGACGGAAAGCTCGCCCTCAGCGAGGAAATGCTGCGCGTGCTCGTCGTAGTCGACCGCGCAGGCGCGTTTGACCGCTGATCACGGGGTGTTGAGGTCCCAGTCGATGGGCGTGAGACCGCAGCTTCTCAGATAATCGTTGCACATGGAGAAGTGATGGCAGCCGAAAAAGCCGTTGTACGCGGACAGGGGAGAGGGGTGCGCGGCCTCGAGAACAAGGTGCTGCGGCGCGGTGATGAGCTTGGCCTTGCTGCGCGCGTTGCCGCCCCAGAGCAGGAAAACGATCGGCTTTTCGTGCTCGTTGAGCTTTTCGATGACATGGTCGGTGAACGTCGTCCAGCCGAGGTTTTTGTGACTGTTCGCCTGTCCGGCGCGGACGGTGAGCGTGGTGTTGAGCATCAGAACGCCCTGCTTCGCCCACTTGGTGAGCGTGCCGCCCTGCGGCGGCTCGATGCCGAGGTCGGTTTTGAGCTCCTTGTAGATGTTCTGGAGGCTGGGCGGCACCTTCACGCCCGGCTGAACGGAAAAACACAGGCCGTGCGCCTGACCGGGGCCGTGGTAGGGGTCCTGCCCGAGGATGACCGCCTTGACGGAGGAGTAGGGGGTCAGACGCAGCGCGTTGAAGATGTATTCCATCGGGGGATAGACGGTCTGCTCGGTGTATTCCTGCTTGAGGAAATAGCGGATGCGCTTGTAGTAGTCCTGATCGAACTCGCCGGCGAGGACCTGATCCCAGTCGTTGTTAAAATGAACCATGGTAAAAATGTCTCCTGCTCTTTATCTTTGCTTTAATGATAAAGCGGAAAGCATTGCTTGTCAAGCAAGACCGGCGCTTGTCTTTTTTACCCTCAGCAGAGGGTATACCTTCCGCCGATACAGCGGTGCGCCGCTGGAGGCGACTTTACGCCCTCGGAGGGCGAGGAGAATGGCCGCCTTCGGCGGCCTGGGGAAGGCCGTGCCCACGGCCGGGGGCAAAAGGGGGAAAGGGCACCATATGGTTCCCTTTCCCCCTCTTGACTCCCCAAAACCCTCCTTTTAAGCCGCGACGCCTTTCGGTTGCGCGGCTAAAAGCGAGGGGCCCACAGATGCGTTTGGTGCTCCAAGGTACTGCGCTTGATCGAAGCGGAGCTTTTCGCAGGACAAAGCAAGCGCTCTGCACAGTCTGGCCGCGCACTGTTATGCGCGGCAGATCACGCAAAGTAAATTCAGGGCCTAACAGCGTCCCATAAGCGAACCGACGTCCGGAACCGAGCCCCCGCAACCCTCGTTTCGCTGCACATCTTCGATGTGTCAGCGCGAAGGAAGGTAAGGGGAGTCAAGAGGGGACAGGAAACCATACTTGGTGTCCTGTCCCCTTTTGCCCCAGCCGGGGGACCCGGCAATCCCCGGCCGCCGAAGGCGGCCATTGTCCACGCTCACTTCGAGCGTAAAGTCGCCTCCAGCGGCGCACCGCTGTATCGGCGGAAAGGCATACCCTCTGCCGAGGGGAAAGAGAAAAGGGCGCTCATCGCCTCCACCGGCTTCGCCGCTGTATCGGCGGAACCGCCTACCCTCTGCTGAGGGGAAAATTATTTTTGGTTTTCTGCTTGACAGGGGGATTGGTGTATGATATATTCTAACTGTACTAAGACACACAGTACAGTTAATACACCGCTTCGGCGATGAAAGGAAGGAGGCGCGCAGAATGGTTAAAATCGACTATCGGGACGGACGGCCCATCTACGAACAGGTGGCGGACGGCATCGAAGAGCTGGCATTGCGTGGGGCTTTGCCGGCAGAGACGCAGCTGCCCAGTGTGCGGCAGCTCGCGATGGAGCTTTCGATCAACCCGAATACGATCCAGCGCGCATATGGAGAGCTCGAACGGCGCGGCGTGATCTACGCCGCCAAGGGACGGGGAAACTTCGTCTCGGACGTGGGGGACAGACGCGAGGAGCGGCTGCGCGAGGTGAGGGCCGAAATGACGGCCCTCGCCGGCAAGGCCCGCTCCCTCGGTGCGGACGACGCGCAGCTGATTGCGTGGGTGACGCAGAAAGGAGAGGATAGCAAATGATCAGAGCAGATAACGCGACCAAGCGTTTTGACGACATCACGGCGGTCGATCATATCTGCGCGGAGGTGCAGAACGGTTCGGTCTACGGACTGATCGGCTCGAACGGCGCCGGCAAATCGACATTCCTGCGCATGCTCGCAGGCATTCTGGAGCCGGACGAGGGCGAGGTATGGATCGACGGGGACAAGGTCTTCGAGAACACAGCAGTGAAAAACCGCTGCTTCTTCATCTCGGATGAGCAGTTCTTTTTCCCGAACAGCACGCCGCAGGACATGAAAAACTACTACCGCCGCTTTTACGACAAATTCGATGAGCAGCGCTACTTCAAGCTCATGAACGCCTTCGGGCTGGATGAGACGCGCAAGATCCGTACATTCTCCAAGGGCATGAAAAAGCAGGTCTCGGTCATCTGCGGCGTTTGCAGCGGAACGGACTACCTGTTCTGCGACGAGACGTTCGACGGCCTTGACCCGGTCGTCCGTCAGGCGGTCAAGAGTCTGTTCGCCGAGGACGTCGCCGAGCGCGGCCTGACGCCCGTCATCGCGAGCCACAACCTGCGCGAGCTCGAGGACATCTGCGACCATGTGGGTCTGCTGCATCGCGGCGGCATCCTGTTCTCGCGCGACCTCGACGAGATGAAGCTCGGCATGTACAAGGTGCAGTGCATTTTCGCAGCGCCGCTGCCTGAGGATGCGTGGGACGGCTTCGACCTGCTCAAGAAGGAGCAACGCGGCTCGCTCTACACCATCACGGCGCGCGGCGACCGCGAGGAGCTGATGAGCCGACTGAACAAAATGAACCCGACGTTCTGCGAGCTGCTGCCGCTGACGCTCGAGGAGATCTTTATCAACGAAACGGAGGTGGCCGGCTATGACGTCAAGAAACTCCTCTTCTAAGGGACTTGTACGCGACGGCGTGCGCCGCAGCCTGTGGGCGGTCGTGCTCTCGACGCTCGCGTTCTTCATGTCGATGCTGCTGCCGTCGCTGATGGAAATGCAGCACGCCCTCGAAAACCGCAGGGACATGATCGCGTCCGGCGCGCTTTCGTCCGAGGTCGAGCAGAACTGGCAGTGGAGCCTTGCGTCGGTCGCAGACCGGCTCGGCGGCAACAACATGTTAGTCAAGCTCGCGGTATTTATCCTCGCGGTCGTTGCCGGCACGGCGATGTTCGCCTACCTGCATGACCGCCGCAAGGTGGACTTCTTCCACAGCCTGCCCGTTTCGCGCGAAAAGCTGTATGCGGTCAATTACGTGATCGGTGCGGTCTGCGTGCTCGTGCCGTACCTTATTATAAGAGTGCTGACGATGGTCTGCGCGCACGCGATGGGCTTCGGCTCGGCGCTCGGACTGGGAACGCTGGGCGGCGTTATCCTCAGCGACATCATCTTTTTCCTGCTGCTGTTTGCGATGAGCGCGCTCGCGACCATCGTCTGCGGCAACACGGTCATCGCGCTGCTGCTCCAGCTCTGGGTATTCTTCGCGCCCGTCACGGTGCAGATGCTGCGCGAGGGTCTGCTCTCGCTGTTCTGCAAGACCTACGGCGACGATTTCAGCGTGGTGTTCAACAATCTGCGCCTGACTCCGGCGCTCCAGTACTTCTCCGTCAACGGCACGGAGTACGGCAGCGGCATTGTGAACGACTTCCAGCTTGCAGGCAAGTCTGACTTTGGTCTGCTGCTCGCCTACGCGGCGGCGGCCGTGTTCTTCATCGCGCTCGGCATGTTCGCGTTCCGCTTCAGAAAGAGCGAACGCGCCGGTACGGCGCTGGCGTTCCGTGGACTCTGCCTGCCGGTCAAGGCCTTCATGTGCCTTGTCATGGGCTTTGTGTTTGCGCTCGGCTTCCGCGTGATCGGCGGCGATTTCTGGATGTGGCCGGGTCTGGTGCTCGGCGTGATCATCTTCCACGCGGTCGTTGAGATCATCTATGCGTTCGACTTCCGCGCGCTCGTCAAGCATCCGGTGCAGCTCGTGGTCATCCTCGCTGTCGCGGCGGCGATCATGGTCGGCGCGCAGAACGATGTGCTCGGCTTCGACCGCTGGCTCCCGAACGAGAGCAAGGTCGCAGGCGTCAAGCTCGACCCGGATTACTACAACATGAGCACGACCGACGCGCTGAACGAGGCCGGCAACATCGAGGCCGCCTGCCAGCTGGCGCAGCTCGGACGCGATACGACGCTCGACCCGAGCCTTGGCGACACGACGCTGTATCAGGTCCACACGCTGGCGTTCTACACGAAGAACGGCTCGGTACAGAAACGCCGCTACACGATGCAGAACGACGCTGAGGTCGACGGCCTGCTGAGCAGCATATACGGCTCGAGCGAGTACAAGACCAAGACGCGCGGCCTGTTCGATGTGGACATCGACGATTGCAGCAAGGTTACGCTGCGCGTCACCACAAACCAGCTGTCGGAATACACGGATAACAGCAGGCTGCTGACGGATACGGAAAAGAGCCGCGAGATCGTCGAGACGCTGCGCAAGGAGTGCCTGACCTATACCGAGCTGTCGACGCCGGTGCTGATGCTGAACATCGAAAGCGACGCAGAGACGAATAATTTCAGCTACGCTTACGTCACCGAGCGGGACGTACAGACGCTCGCGCTCATCAAGAAATACACCGGCGTCGAGCCGACGAGCATCGACCCGGAGAGTATCGGCGAGCTTCAGCTTGACTTCTATGTCGCCGGCGAGGAGAACGTCTGGGTCGGCGTTGAGGTCACGAACCACGATGATATTGCGGCGCTGGTGAAGGACGCGGTCTCGGAGAGCGAAATGCAGCTCTACGGCGAGAATATGGCGCAGTACGGCCTGACTGACCACGCGGAAAGCAACGTGCGCATTTACGCAGCGCAGAAGGTCGGCGCTGAGGCGTATGCACTGAACGATCTGGCGTACCCGAAGGATTCCTTCCCGACGGAAACGGTAGAGAAATACCGTGCGGCAGCGGAAAAGCTGGCGCAGGACCCGACGTCGAACGCCGTGACGATAGATGCTGACACGATGGTGACACGCACCTCTCTCGGCTGAGGCCTCAGTTGGAATGAAAAAGGGACAGGAGACGGAACGGTTTCCTGTCCCTTTTTATCGGCAAATGCGACAAAATACAGCATCGCCTGTTGTTGAAACTACACAATGAAAATGAAGAAAATCACTGTTTCGGGCCGGAAATGCTGAAAAATTGAATTTTTCATAAAAAGCACTTTTCTTTCTTCGGTTTTATGCTATAATGAGGATAGCAAAAAGGGGACTGCGGTATGGCAGTCTGTGAAAGAACTTCCCAGATCTACATGTAGGAGGAATTTTATTATGACCAGAGGTATTCGCGTAAAGAATACGGACGACATTCAGAAGATCAACAAGATCGTTACCAAGTACGGTTTCGACATCTGGATCCACGGCAAGAGCGGTATGGTAGACGCTAAGAGCCTGCTCGGCATGTTCCTGCTCAGCCTGAACGAGCCGCTTCAGATCGTTCTGGAGGACGACGAGGATCCGGCAGCAGTCAAGGCTCTGTTCAAGGACCTGGCTGAGTACCTCGAGATCGACGACGAGGACTAATCTGGTTCTGCTGAAAAGCGAATTTTTCACCCCTGCTTTCCCGACGAAGGCAGGGGTTTTCTTTTCGTCTAAAATGCGGTATAATATAGGTTAACAGCCAAAGGGTATCGCCTGCGGTGAACTCGGAAACGTGAGGACTTAAACGCATGAAAATCATGGTGATAGACGGAAACAGCATAATCAACCGTGCCTACCACGGCATCCGGCCGCTCTCCAACCACGAGGGCACGCCGACCAACGCGGTATACGGCTTTCTCTCGACGCTCTTCAAGCAGCAGGACGAGGAACGGCCGGACCGCACGGTTGTGTGCTTTGACGTAAAGGAAAAGACCTTCCGCCATCTGAAATTCGATACCTACAAGGCGACGCGCAAGCCGATGGACGAGGAGCTTGCCGTGCAGATGCCTATCGTCAAGGAAGTGCTCGACGCGCTCGGAATCGTGCGCTGCGAGCTGGCAGGCTATGAGGCGGACGATCTGCTCGGCACGATCAGCCGCCGCGCGAACGAGAACGGCGACGAATGCGTCATCCTCACCGGCGACCGCGACTCGCTCCAGCTGGTCGGCGTCGGAACGGTCGTGCGTCTGGTAAAGAGCGCCCTCGGCAAGACGACGTACACGAGCTACACGACCGAGAAATTCCGCGAGGAATACGGCTTTGATCCCATTCATCTCATCGACCTCAAGGCGCTCATGGGCGACTCCTCGGACAACATCCCCGGCGTCAAGGGCGTGGGCGAGAAGAGCGCCAAGCAGCTGCTCGCGGACTTCGGCACGCTCGACGGCATCTATGAGCATATCGACGACGAGCGCATCAAGAAGGGCGTGCGCGCCAAATTGCAGGCGGACGAGCAGGGCGCGCGCGACAGCTACTGGCTTGCCACCATCGACCGGAACGTGCCGCTCGAGCTGGACGTCGCGCATCTGCCCGAGCAGAAGATCGACCGCGAGGCGCTGTACAGCCTGCTGACAAGGCTGGAATTCGATCAGTTCATCCGAAAACTCGGCCTGACCGAGGGAGAAGAGGTCGCCGCGCCGCGCCTGCCTGCGGTGGAGCGCTGCACCATCGCCTCGGCGTTCGAGGCGTTCGGTCTCATCGATTCGCTGACCGAGGCGGACCGCGTTTTCGTCCTCACCGGAAAGACGCTCGGCACACTCTGCCTGCTCTCCGGCGACACGGCCTATTTCCTGTATGCGGACGACATGGGTGACGCGTGGAACGATGTGCTCGCGCGTCTGTTTGACGGCAGCGTGAACCTCGCGCTGCACGACGCAAAGGACACCATCAAAAATCTGCTGCTCCGCGGCATCGATCCGCGCGGCATCACGTTCGATACCGCGCTCGCGGCCTACCTCATCGACCCGGCGCAGTCGAGCTACGACCTGCCGCGGCTCGCGCTCGCCTGCGTGAACGAAATGCTGCCCGTGCTCGATCTGGACGACCCGGCGGCGCTTTCGCCCCTCGGCGGACGCGAGGAGACCGGCCGCTCCGCGGCGCAGCATCTTGCCGCGATGCGCGAGATTTTCCGCGAGATGAACGACAAGATCGAGCAGTTCGGCATGCGCAAGCTGTATTATGAAATTGAGCTGCCGCTCGAGCGCGTGCTCGCGGAGATGGAGAACGCAGGCTGCGCCGTCGCGCCCGATGCGCTGCGCACGTTCGGCGAGCGTCTGGAAACGCGCATCCGCGACCTCGTAGACCAGATCTATCTGGATGCCGGTGCGGAGTTCAACCTCAACAGCACTCGTCAGCTGGGCGAAGTCCTCTTCGAGCGGCTCGGCCTGCCTGCGCCGAAAAAGACCAAGACCGGCTACTCAACGAGCGCGGAGATGCTCGAGCGCCTGCGCGACGACCATCCCATCATCGCGCACATTCTGGAGTACCGCCGTCTGACCAAGCTCAAGAGCACCTATGTGGACGGCCTGCTGGCCGTCACCGACCCGAAGGACAACCGCATCCACACGCATTTTCAGCAGATGGTCACGGCGACCGGCCGCCTGTCCTCGACCGACCCGAACCTTCAGAACATCCCGGTCCGCACCGAGCTTGGCCGCGAGCTGCGCCGCATGTTCGTCGCGCCGGACAAGGACCATGTGCTCATCGACGCGGACTATTCGCAGATCGAGCTGCGCGTGCTCGCGCATATCTCGGGCGACAAGCATATGATCGGCGCGTTCCGCACGGGTCAGGACATTCATGCCGCGACCGCGTCCAAGGTCTATCATCTGCCGATCGAGGAGATTACGAGCGCGATGCGCTCGTCCTGCAAGGCGGTCAACTTCGGCATCGTCTACGGCATTTCGGACTTCTCGCTCGCGCAGGACATCGGCGTGAGCCGCAAGGAGGCCGCGGCCTTCATCCGCTCGTATCTGGACAGCTATCCGGGCGTTGAAAACTATATGGAGACCATCAAGGAGACGGCGCGCGAGCAGGGCTACGTCACGACGCTGTTCGGCCGCCGCCGCGCGCTGCCCGACATCAACAGCAAAAACTTCAACGTCCGCTCGGCCGCCGAGCGAATCGCGATGAACACGCCCATTCAGGGCACGGCTGCGGACATCATCAAGATCGCGATGGTCCGTGTGCGCGATCGCCTGAAGCGCGAAGGACTGGAAAGCCACCTGATTTTGCAGGTGCACGATGAGCTCATTCTCGAAGCGCCCGTCAAGGAAAAGGACGTCGCCGCGCACATCCTCACCGAGGAGATGGAGAACGCCTTTCAGATGGACGCGCCGCTTGTCGCGGAAGCGAAAAGCGGCATGAGCTGGTACGAGGCGAAATAACAACGGACAAACATTAGAAGGTAAGCAATATGGATAAGATCGTTTTTATCTGCACGGGAAATACGTGCCGCTCGCCGATGGCGGAAGGGTTCTTTCGCGCGCTGGGCGGCGAGGAAAAGACCGGACTTGCGGCGCTGAGCGCCGGAATGTACACCTCGGACGGCCTTCCAGCGAGCGAAAACGCCGTTACGGCTGCCGCAGAGCTCGGCGCGGACATCTCCGCGCACCGCTCGCGCATGCTGACGCCCGAGCTCGCGCACGAGGCGAAATACCTCGTCTGCATGACGGGCGCGCAGTACGACAATCTGTGCGCGGCGCTCCCGGACTGCGCGGACAAGGTGTTCACGCTCGCGCCGACGGACGTTTCCGACCCGTTCGGCGGCGATCTCGAAACCTACCGCCGCGCGGCAGGCGAGATCAAGACCGGCGTGCAGAGCATCATCGGGAGACTGGCCGGATGAACGTAACGGAAATGCAGGAGAAGCATCTTCCTGCGCTCGCGGCGCTTGAAAAGGAGTGCTTTCACGCGCCGTGGAGCGAAAGCATGCTGCGCGAGGAGCTTGGCGGCGGTATTTTTCTCGTCGCGGAGCAGGACGGGGAGGTGCAGGGCTACGTCGGCTGCCAGACCGTGCTGGACGAGGGCTACATCACGAATGTCGCGGTGTTCCCGGACTGCCGCCGCCGCGGCGTCGCGGAAGCGCTGCTGCACGAGCTGCTGCGCCGCGCGCAGGAGAACGGACTCGCGTTCGTGACGCTCGAGGTCCGCGCGTCCAACGCCCCGGCCATCGCGCTCTATGAAAAACTTGGCTTTGCGCCGGTCGGCGTGCGGAAGAACTATTATTCCGCACCGGTCGAGGACGGCGTACTGATGACAAAATACAGCTGATACCGGCACGAAACGGAGGGATTTTCGTGGAGATACGCTTTGTAAATGCAGAAAACCCGGACTTTGCAGCGCTCGCCGCCGCTCTGGATGCGTATTATTTCTCCCTTGTGGGCGATGTGCAGGCGCGGTACGCGAAATACAACCTACCGCACCTGTTCGGCTACCGCGCGGTGGCGTACATCGACGGACGGCCTGCCGGCTGCGGCGCGTGGAAAAAGGTCGACGAGCGCACCTGTGAGATCAAGCGCATCTTCATCGCGCCGGAATTCCGGCGGCAGGGCGTCGCCACCGCGATCATCGCAGCGCTCAAGCAGGACGCGAGGGCGAACGGCTTTACGCACGCCATCCTCGAGACCGCGCGCACGACGGCGGACAGCGCTGCGCTCTACACGAAAACCGGCTATCATGTGATCGACTACTACGGCAGTCCGGCAGGCGCCGAAAACTGCCTCTGCTTTGAGAAAAACCTGTAAACTGGAGTGAAAACCTTGAGAATACTTGCAATCGAGTCCTCCTGCGACGAGACGGCGGCCGCCGTCATCGAGGACGGACGGAAAATGCTGTCGAACGTTGTCGACACGCAGATCGCGACCCACGCGCTCTACGGCGGCGTTGTACCAGAGATCGCCTCGCGTCGCCACATGGAGGCGGTCGTCCGCGTGACCGAGCAGGCGCTCGCGGACGCGGAAATGGACAAGCATGATGTGGATGCGGTGGCGGCGACCTGCGCGCCGGGACTGATCGGTGCGCTGCTCGTCGGCGCGAACTTCGGCAAGTCGCTCGCGTTCGCGATGGACAAGCCGTTCATCCCGGTCCACCACATCCGCGGCCACATCGCGGCGACCTATCTGGCCTATCCCGAGCTCAAGCCGCCGTTCCTGACGCTCATCGCGTCGGGCGGCCACAGCGAGATCGTTATGGTCAAGGACTACACCGAGTTCGAAATTCTCGGCGGCACGCGCGATGACGCGGCAGGCGAGGCGTTCGACAAGGTGGCGCGCGTGCTCGGCGTCGGCTACCCCGGCGGTCCGAAGATCGACGCGCTCGCACAGAATGGCGATCCGAAGCGCTACAAGCTGCCCGACAGCCGCATCAAGGACGCGCCGCTCGACTTTTCGTTCTCCGGCCTGAAAACGGCGGTCATCAATCTCGCGCACAACGCCGAGCAGAAGGGCGAAACGCTCGACCGCGAGGGCCTTGCGGCCTCGTTCTGCGCGGCGGTCGTTCACACACTCGTGCCGCGCCTCGAGGAGGCGGTGCACCAGTCGCACGCGCGCAATGTCGTCTGTGCAGGCGGCGTCGCGGCGAATTCCTTCCTGCGCGCAGCGCTCGGCGACATGGCGAAGCGCACGCACACGCGGCCGTTCCTGCCGCCGCTCAAGCTCTGCGGCGATAACGCCGCCATGATCGGCGCGCAGGCGTACTATGAGTACCTCGCCGGCAACCTCGGCCACACGCTCCAGAACGCCTACCCGACTGCGGACATCGGACGCAATATCTGCGACCCGGCGTAACTTTTACGCGCGCAAACAGCCGAAAATCAGCACAGACAGAATAATATGAGCAATGCCACATCACTGCGTTAAAAAAATAAAGCCTGTTTGTGCAATCCGCTCGTAAATTAGGGTTTGCAAAAATCATAAAATGATGTAAAATAGAAGTGGTTTCCGTCCCATGCTCTGGTGCGTGGGCGTGACCACTTCTATTTTTTCATATTAAACTTTTGGGCACGGTGCGCTGCGGCGCATCGTGGAGAAGGCTGTGGAAGCCGCAACGACTGCCCTGAAACGAGAGGGCGGGGCGCAGAGTGAGGTTTTTTCGCACTGCGTCGGGACAAAAAGGAGCGTAGTACACATGGGTATGACAATCGCGCAGAAAATCTTAAAGGCGCATCTGGTAGACGGTGAGATGGTCGTGGGGCAGGAGATCGGCCTCAAGATCGATCAGACTCTCACGCAGGATGCGACCGGTACGATGGCTTATCTCCAGTTTGAGGCGATGGGCGTCGACCAGGTCAAGACCGAGCGTTCGGTCGCTTACATTGACCACAATACCCTTCAGTCCGGCTTCGAGAATGCGGATGACCACAAATACATCGGTTCTGTAGCCAAGAAGCACGGCATTTATTATTCCAAGGCAGGCAACGGCATCTGCCATCAGGTCCATCTGGAGCGCTTCGGCGCGCCGGGCAAGACGCTGATCGGCTCGGACAGCCATACCCCGACCGGCGGCGGTATCGGCATGCTGGCCTTCGGCGCAGGCGGTCTGGATGTTGCGGTCGCGATGGGCGGCGGCGCGTATTACATCCCGATGCCGAAGATGGTCCGCGTCACGCTGACCGGCAAGCTGTCTCCGTGGGTCTCTGCGAAGGACGTTATCCTTGACGTTCTGCGTCAGATGACCGTCAAGGGCGGCGTCGGCAAGATCGTCGAGTACGCAGGCGAGGGTGTCAAGACTCTGTCCGTACCGGAGCGCGCGACCATCACCAACATGGGCGCCGAGCTCGGCGCGACGACCTCGATCTTCCCGTCCGACGAAGTGACCAAGACGTTCCTCGAGGCGCAGGGCCGCGGCGACGTATGGGTTCCGCTGGCATCCGACCCGGATGCAGCGTACGACGAGGAGTACACCGTCGACCTGACCGCGCTCGAGCCGCTCGCAGCGATGCCGCACATGCCGGACAACGTAAAGAAGGTCACCGAGATCGGTGAGATCCCGGTCAACCAGTGCTGCATCGGCTCGTGCACCAACTCTTCTTATTATGATATGATGAAGGTCGCGGCCATCCTCAAGGGCAAGACCGTCGACCCGAACGTTTCTCTGACCATCAGCCCGGGTTCCAAGCAGGTGTTCAACATGCTCGCGCAGAACGGCGCGCTCGCCGACATCATTTCCGCCGGCGCACGTATTCTGGAGTGCGCATGCGGCCCCTGCATCGGCATGGGTCAGTCTCCGGAGTCCGCAGGCGTTTCCCTGCGCACCTTCAACCGTAACTTTGAGGGCCGCTCCGGCACGCAGGATGCAAAGATCTACCTCGTCTCCCCGGAGGTCGCTGCGGCGTCCGCTCTGGCAGGTCATCTGGTCGATCCGCGCACGCTCGGCGAGATGCCGAAGATCGAGATGCCCGAGCATTTCGTCATCAACGACAACATGATCGTCAAGCCGGCGGAAAATCCGGCCGAGGTCGAGGTCGTCCGCGGCCCGAACATCAAGCCGTTCCCGCTCGGCAAGGCGCTCGAGGCGTCCTACACCGGCAAGGTCGTGCTCAAGACCGAGGACAACATCACCACCGACCATATCCTTCCGGCCGGTGCAAAGCTGCTCCCGTACCGCTCGAACGTTCCGTACTATTCCAACTACTGCTTCATCAACGTGGACAAGGATTTCCCGGCACGCTGCAAGGAGCAGGGCGGCGGCATCATCGTCGGCGGCGCAAACTACGGTCAGGGCTCGTCCCGTGAGCATGCGGCGCTCGTTCCGCTGTATCTGGGCGTCAAGGCTGTCCTGTGCAAGTCCTTCGCGCGCATCCACAAGGCAAATCTGGTCAACTCCGGCATCATTCCGCTGACCTTTGCAGACCCGGCGGATTACGATGCGATCCAGCTGCTCGACGATATTTCTCTGCCGAACGTTCTCGAGGAAGTGAAGAACGGCGAGCAGGTCACGGTCGTCTGCGGCGGCAAGACCTTCAAGGCGGACTGCGAGGTCTCCGAGCGTCAGCGCCATGCGCTGCTCGCAGGCGGCACGCTGCTCTACGCGCGTCAGCAGGCAAACGCAAACAAGTAAGAGATAACAAGGCGGCGGACAGGGGAGAGATGCCTGTCCGGTCCGCCTTGACAGAATGACGTTAATTTGTTAAAATAATATCAATGCAACAGGAGGACAACCCCATGTCTATCGACCAGTCTGTTCTGGATAAATTTGAAGCAGTAGTAGAGAGCCAGCGCAAGCGTATCATGGATATGAAGGCGCAGGACGATTTTATTGATTA
>CAVIRF010000040.1:0-14682 GCA_963645185.1 Coprococcus eutactus
AGCTGGTAGACACCGGCGGACGTGTTGATCGCTTCAAGAAGCGTTTCAATCTGGATAAGTAATGCGAAAAGCCATCGAAACGTTATGCGTTCGGTGGCTTTTTCGTTATACATGAAGTGATTTTTGTAAAACAGAAGCTGCGGAGGTGCTTGAAATGCGAAAAAACCTCGCCTCGCCTCTGGGACTGTTCGCCGCACATGCGGCCGCGTCCCTCATCAATATCCGGTTCCTTTTTCACGGCAGAACGACGCCGGTACAGTGACTCTGTTTTGCCGTCACGCTTTTATATATCGGATACTGGCTGCTGTACAGCAGAAAAGTGCCGAATGCCGGCATCGCAGCATACACCGTTCTGTTTTTCGTATTCATGGCAGCATTCGCTGCCGCCCGATTCGACTGGAACAGCAGCCTGCTGCTCGCCGTCGTGCTTTTGCTGACGGGGCCTTTTGCAGGGCTGGAGGCAGTTGTCCCGGCGTCGTGGCTGTGGCCTGCCGGTGCGCTGGTGAGTGCGGCCGTGGTGCTGTTCAGCCTGCGGGCGAAACACAGACGCTGACCGCGGCGGCTTCCATACATAAAAAAACGCTGCGGCATCAGACCGCAGCGAAGAAAATTTCCTTTTTTCTATGCTTATCATACCACAAAATGCGCCAAAAATCAAGTCTTGAACGATTTTGCGTATGGGTGTATTAAGTATAGGGAGAACAAGCACGCACGAGAGCAGCAGGGAGGAGATTTACCATGCCGTTTACCAACGAAACCGAAGAGAAGCAGGCCGAGCGCGCCGTTCTGGTCGGTCTGTCCTGCCCGAGCTTCAACGCCGATCAGGCGGCGGACGAGCGCACGATGGACGAGCTGCGCGCGCTGGCGGAGACCGCAGGCGCGGAGGCTGTCGCGATGACGCTTCAGCGCCGCCCGGCGCCGGACGCACGCACATTTATCGGCGAGGGCAAGGCCGAGGAGGTCAAGGCGCTCGCCGAGGCGAACGACGCGAGCCTCATCCTGTTCGACAACGAGCTGTCGCCCTCGCAGATGAGCAATCTCGAGGAGCTGACCGGACGCACGGTGCTCGACCGCTCCGCGCTCATTCTGGATATTTTTGCGCAGCGCGCCCGGACGGGCGAGGGCAAACTGCAGGTCGAGCTGGCGCAGTATCAGTACATCCTGCCGCGTCTGGCCGGCATGGGCAAGGCGATGAGCCGCCTTGGCGGCGGCATCGGCACCCGAGGCCCCGGCGAGAGCAAGCTCGAGAGCGACCGCCGTCATATCCGCAGCCGCATCGACAAGCTCAGACGCGACCTTGAACAGGTGCGTCAGGTGCGCGCGGTGCAGCGCCGCCAGCGCAAAAAGACCGAGCTGCCCATGGTCGCCATCGTCGGCTACACGAACGCAGGCAAGTCGACGCTGCTCAACACGCTGACCGGCGCCGGCATCGAGGCGAATGACCGCCTGTTCGACACGCTCGACCCGACCACGCGCAAAAAGCGCATTTCGGACACACAGGAGATCCTGCTCTCCGACACCGTAGGCTTTATCCGCAAGCTGCCGCATCATCTGGTCTCGGCGTTCAAGGCAACGCTCGAGGAGCTCGCCTACGCCGACCTGCTGCTGCATGTCGTGGATGTTTCCGACGAGGACTGGCAGGTGCGGGCGGAAACCGTCGACAAGGTCATCGCGCAGCTCGGCGCGCAGGATATTCCGCGCCTGATGGTGTACAACAAGGCGGACAAATGCGACCCGGACGTCATCCCGTTCTTCCGCCCGGACGAGGGCGTCAAGATCTCGGCAAAGACCGGCGCAGGCGTAGACGACCTGCTCGCCGCCATCGAAAAGGCGCTCGGCAAGGGCAAGCACAGGGTCAAACTGTGCATCCCGTACAGCGACGGCGCGGTGCTCGACATGCTGCACCGGGAGGCACAGATCGAGTCCACCGACTATGCGGCCGAGGGGACGGTCGTCGAGGCGGTCGTGGACGACAAGACCTATGGCAGGGTTTCTGCCTATATCATCGACAACGAGTAAAAAGACTTCAAAGGAACTGCTGATGGAAAAAGACTACTTTGTGCCTTTTGCCGACTTCGGCGAGGATAAATTTGAAGAAAAACGCTCCAAATTCACCGGACGGCTGTGGCATGTGGAAACGGCGGAGCAGGCGGTGGCGAAGATCAAGGAGATGCGCGAGACCTACTGGGATGCGACGCACAACTGCTACGCCTACATCCTGCGCGAGGGCAACGTCATGCGCTATTCGGACGACGGCGAGCCGCAGGGCACGGCAGGCATGCCTATCCTTGAGGTGCTGCGGCATGAAAACCTGACCGACTGCTTGTGCGTCGTTACGCGCTACTTCGGCGGCATCCTGCTCGGCACGGGCGGCCTTGTCCGCGCGTACACGCAGGGCGCACAGGTCGCCGTCGCGGCGGCAGGCGTGCAGCGCATGAGCCTGTACACCGTCGCGCTCATCGCGTGCCCGTACAATCTGTACGACATCGTGACCCATCTGCTGCCGGATTATGACTGCGCGGTCGAGGAGACCGACTACGGCGCGGACGTCACGCTGACCGTGACCCTGCCGGCAGGCGGCGAGGACAGGCTGAACGCCGGTCTCGCGGAGGCGACCGCCGGTACGGTCTACGCCGAGGTCATGGAGACGAAATTCATGGGCCGCCGCGTGAAATGAGAGACGGCTGAAAAAAACAGCGCAAAAATTTTTCGAAAAATTTTCGGAAATAAAAAGATTTTCGAGATCTGGCGCAGTATATATATAATATGACCTTTTCTGCATAGCTGGGAGGGAAGATTATGACCATACGCGAACAGCTGGAGGCGCGCGAGCACGACATTCTTTCGCCGTGGGCGACGTTTGCCGACGAGAGCGCAGGCCGCGAGAGGGCAATGCAGCCCTGTCCGTACCGGACCTGCTTTCAGCGCGACCGGGATCGCATCCTGCACAGCAAGGCGTTCCGGCGGCTGTCCAACAAAACGCAGGTTTTCATTTCTCCCGAGGGCGACCACTACCGTGCCCGTCTGACGCACACGCTCGAGGTGGCGCAGATCGCGCGAACGATCGCCCGGGCGCTCGGGCTGAACGAGGACCTGACCGAAGCGATCGCGCTCGGCCACGATCTCGGTCACACGCCCTTCGGCCATGCAGGCGAGAGCGCGCTCAATGAGGTCTGTCCGCAGGGCTTCCGCCACAATGAGCAGAGCCTGCGGCTTGTGGACCTGCTCGAAAATCTCAATCTGACGCGCGAGGTGCGTAACGGCATCGTCTGCCACACGGGCAGCCGCAAGGCGGTGACGCCCGAGGGACGCATCATCCACTTCGCCGACCGCATCGCCTACATCAATCACGACATCGACGACGCGGTGCGCGGCGGCATCATCCGCGAAAACGATATCCCGGCGCATCTGCGCACGCGGCTCGGCGCTTCGCACGGCACGCGCATCGATACGCTCGTGACCGCGATGATCGACTACGGGCAGAAATACTGCGAGATCGGCATGGACAGCGCCGTGCACGACGATATGATGGAGCTGCGGCAGTTCATGTTCGAGCATGTGTACCGCAGTCCCGAGGTCCGGCGCGAGGAAACGCGCACGCGGACTATGCTGCAAAGCCTTTACCGCTACTTTGCCGAGCATCCCGACGAGATGCCGGATGATTATTTTGTACTGATGACCAAAGGAGAGCCGCTCGAGCGGGTCGTGTGCGACTACATCGCGAGCATGACCGACCGTTACTCGATCGCGGTGTTCCGACGGCTGTTCATCCCGAACAGCTGGAGCAAAACGGACTGATCGGAGGTGAGTTCTGTGCCGTTTGACCGTATATTTCTGGACGAGCTGTCCGCGCGCAACGACATCGTGGATGTTGTGTCGCAGTATGTGCAGCTGAAAAAGAGCGGCGCGAACTACTTCGGCCTGTGTCCGTTCCATAACGAAAAGACCGGCTCGTTCTCGGTCTCGCCCGACAAGCAGATCTTTCACTGCTTCGGCTGCGGCGCAGGCGGCGGCGTCATCACGTTCGTGATGAAGGCCGAGGGGCTTTCCTTCCCGGACGCGGTGCGCTATCTGGCCGACCGGGCAGGCATGCAGGTGCCCGAGCAGGGCGAGGAGGAGCGCCGCGCTGCGCGGCATCGCGACCGTCTGTACGCTCTGTGCAAGGATGCCGCACGGTTTTACTACGATACGCTGTGGAAGCCGGAAAACCGCGTGCCGCAGCAGTATTTCATCGGCCGCGGCCTGTCGCGGCGCACGATGAACCGGTTCGGACTCGGCTACGCGCCCGACTCGTTCCATGCGCTCATGGACGCGATGACGGCGAAGGGCTATACGCGCGAAGAGCTGCTCGACGCAGGCCTTGTCAGCCGCAGCGAGAAGGGCCGCATCTATGACCGCTTCCGCAGCCGCGTGATGTTCCCGATCATTGATGTGCGCGGCAACGTCATCGCCTTCGGCGGCCGCGTCATGGACGATTCCAAGCCGAAATACCTCAACTCGCCCGAGACGCCGATCTTCCACAAGAGCCGCAATCTGTTTGCGCTAAACCTTTCCAAAACAACGAAAAACGACTACTTTATCCTCGCCGAGGGCTACATGGACGTCATCGCCCTGCATCAGGCAGGGTTTGACTCGGCGGTGGCCTCGCTCGGCACCTCGCTGACCGAGGAGCAGGCGCGCATCATCGCGCGGCACACCGAGCGCATCGTGATCTCGTATGACGCGGACGGCGCCGGTCAGTCTGCGGCGCAGCGCGCCATCGACATCCTGAAAAAGTGCGACCTGCAGGTCAAGGTGCTGCGCATCCCGGGTGCGAAGGACCCGGATGAGTTCATCAAGGCGAGGGGCGCGGCGGCGTTCCGCGCGCTCATCGAGCGCAGCGAGGACCACAATGCGTTCCGCATCGAGCAGATTGCGGCGAAATACGATCTGGAGGACGACGAGTCGCGCGTGCTGTTCCTGAGGGATGCGGCGCGCATGCTCGCTGGCATCGAAAGCTCGATCGAGCGCGAGGTCTATGCAGGCCGCGCGGCCAAAATGGCCGGCGTCACGCCCGAGGCGATGGCGGTCGAGGTGCGGCGCGAGCTCGGCATCCAGCGCCAAAGGCGCAGAGCCGCAGAGCGGCGCGAGATCCGCTCGCCGGTCGGCCTTGCGCAGCCGAAGGACCGGACGCTCGCCTATGCCGATGTGAAGAGCGCAAAAGCCGAGGAAAACGTGCTGCGCCTGCTCTTCACCGACCAGAAGCTGATACACGGCATGGAAAAACAGCTGCCGGCGGCGTGGTTTTCCGCCCCGGTTCTGCGTAAGATATACGAGCGTGTGCTCGAACTGGACCGCAGCGGCAGCCTTGTCGATGCGCTGGCCTTCGAGGGACAGCTCGAACCCAACGAAATGAGCCTGCTCGCCGGAATACTGGAGCAGGGTGTACCGCCCGGCGACCATCGCGCGGAGCTGCAGGAGTACATAAATACGATACGATTACAGCGCGTCAAGGACGGAACGCTCACGCAGGCAGGGGAGGATCCGCTGCTGACGTTCGGACGCATCAAAAACCAAAACGCAGGAGGACAAACGATATGACGAACAACAAGACACAGCAGAGCGCAGAAAAGACCGCAGAGCAGCAGCAGATCCTGCGCGACCTGCTCGCACTCGGCAAGAAGAACGGTCGTCTGACGCTCAAGGAAATGGCGGATGCACTCAGCCATCTCGAACTGGAGAGCGACGACATCGACAAGCTGTACGAGACGCTGGAGTCTATGGGCATCGAGGTCGAGACCGAAGGCGTTCTGGAAAAGGCGCTCGGCGACGGCGACGACGACAGCTTTGAGCCGGGCACGGTCGAGGAGGTCCCGGAGGAGGAGCTGATCGACACCTCCGCCATGGCGGAGACCTTCGCCATCGACGACCCGGTCCGCATGTACCTCAAGGAGATCGGCAAGGTCGACCTGCTCTCTCCCGAGGAGGAGGTAACGCTCGCGGAGCGCATGCAGAAGGGCGCTGCCGCAGCCGAGCGCATCGCGGCAGAGGGCGACGCTATCCCGGCGGAGGAGCGCGCACAGCTCGACAAGGACATCAAGGCAGGCGACCGCGCGAAAAAGCGTCTGGCGGAAGCGAATCTCCGTCTGGTCGTTTCCATCGCGAAGCGCTATGTCGGCCGCGGCATGCTGTTCCTCGACCTCATTCAGGAGGGCAACCTCGGCCTGATCAAGGCGGTCGAGAAGTTCGACAGCACCAAGGGCTTCAAGTTCTCGACCTACGCAACGTGGTGGATCCGTCAGGCCATCACCCGTGCGATCGCGGATCAGGCGCGCACCATCCGCATCCCGGTACACATGGTCGAGACCATCAACAAGGTCATCCGCGTTTCCCGTCAGCTGCTTCAGGAGCTCGGCCACGACCCGAGCCCGGAGGAGATCGCGAAGGAAATGAACATGCCGGTAGACCGCGTGCGCGACATCCTCAAGATCGCGCAGGAGCCGGTTTCGCTCGAGACCCCGATCGGCGAGGAGGAGGACTCTCACCTCGGCGACTTCATCCCGGACGATGACGCACCGGAACCGGCGGAGGCTGCCTCCTTCATGCTGCTCAAGGAGCAGCTCGTCGAGGTGCTCAAGACGCTGACGCCGCGTGAGGAAAAGGTCCTGCGCCTGCGCTTCGGCATCGAGGACGGCCACACCCGTACCCTCGAGGAGGTCGGCAAGGAGTTCAACGTAACCCGTGAGCGTATCCGCCAGATCGAGGCAAAGGCGCTGCGCAAGCTGCGTCATCCGTCGCGCTCGAAGAAGCTCAAGGACTTCCTGAACTAAGTTAAGCTGTCGCGAAACTGAAAAACGCCTGCCCGGATTATCCGGTGCAGGCGTTTTTTGCGCTCTGACATAAAAATTTCGTGCGAATTTGCGAAATGAAGGCGAATAATCATGCGCAAACGGTTGAGAAGTGCGCAAAAGAATGCTATAATTAGTAAACACTCTGGCACCTATCACAAAAAGAAGGAGCAAATGCGAATGAGCCCAGTTTTTGTTATCGGACACCGCAACCCGGATACGGACTCGATCTGCTCCGCGATCTGCTATGCCAACCTCAAGCGCAAGCTGACCGGAGAAGAATATATCGCCTGCCGCGCAGGCCATGTCAACACGGAAACGAAATTCGTCCTTGAGCACTTCGGCGTCGAGCCGCCGCGCTATATCGCCTCGTTCGAGCCACGTCTGAGCGACGTGCAGTACCGCGAGGTCGCAGGCATCGACTCGGAAATGTCGCTGCGCCGTGCATGGGACTACATGAACGAAAACGACATCCAGACGCTCGCGGTCGTCGATGAGGACCGCCATCTGAAGGGCCTGCTGACGCTGAGCGACATCGCGCGCTTTTACATGGAGGATCAGGACGCGAACGCGCTCGCCGAGGCAAAGACGAGCTACCGCAATCTGGTCGATGTGCTGGACGGCACGCTCGTCGCCGGTGAGCTCGAGCAGCCGTTCGAGCAGGGCCGCGTCGTGGTTGCGGCGGCGAACCCGGACGTCCTCGAGGACTACATCGCGCCGAATGACATGGTCATCCTCGGCAACCGCTACGAGAGCCAGCTGTGCGCCATCGAGATGAACGCCGGCTGCATCATCATCGGCCTCGGCTCCAAGGTCTCGCGCACCATCCGCAAGCTCGCTTCGGAAAACGGCGTTTCCATCATCGCGACGCCGCTCGATACATACACCTGCGCCAAGGTCATCAGTCAGGCTGTTCCGGTGCGCCATGTCATGCGCCGCAAGGGCCTCATCACCTTCGAGCCCGAAGAGAGTGTCGAGGACGTAAAGCGCACGGTCTCCAAAAAGCGCATCCGCTACTATCCGCTGCTCGACGAGCAGGGCCGCTACATCGGCATGTTCTCGCAGCGCAACCTGCTCGATCTCGAGCGCCCGAACGTCATCCTTGTCGACCACAACGAGCGCGATCAGGCTGCCGAAGGCATTCGCTCGACCAACATCATCGAGATCATCGACCATCACCGCATCGACTCGGTCGAGACGAGCGGGCCGATCTACTTCCGCAACCAGCCGCTCGGCTGCACCGCGACCATCATCACCCAGATGTATCACGAGCAGAACGTCGAGATCGAGCCGAAGATCGCCGGTCTGCTGTGCTCGGCGATCCTGTCGGATACGCTGATGTTCCGCTCGCCGACCTGCACGCCGCTCGACCGCATGGCGGCTGAAGAGCTCGCGAAGATCGCCGGTCTCGACATCAGGCAGTACGCGACCGAGATGTTCCGCTCGAGCTCGCGCCTGCGCGACCGCTCGATGGACGAGCTGTTCCACATGGACTTCAAGTATTTTCAGGTGCAGGACCGCAAGATCGCCATCTCGCAGATCACGAGCGTGAGCGAGGACGAGCTGTCCGGCATCCGGGATAAAATGCTCGAATACATGGAAAGCTGTCTCAAGACGAGCGGCCTGTCCATGCAGTTCGCGATGCTGACCAACATCATCGAGGAAAAGACCGAGCTGCTTTACGTCGGCAAGGGCGCGCAGGAGCTTGTCCGCATGGCCTTCAAGAAGGACTGCGGCGAGCATTCGGTCACGCTGCCCGGCGTGGTCAGCCGCAAAAAGCAGATGGTAACGCCGCTGCTCAGCGCGATGGAGGAGGAAGCAGCGCTCTGACACCTGCATCGCATCAATCAGAGAGAGTTTTGACGGCGCATCCGCCGTCCTCAGGAGAGAATAGCAAATGATCAATATCGTTCTGGTCGAGCCGGAAATTCCGCAGAACACCGGCAACATCGCGCGCACCTGCGCGGCGACGGGCTGCGTGCTGCATCTGGTCGAGCCGCTCGGCTTTCAGCTCGACGACAAGCGCATGAAGCGCGCCGGTCTGGACTACTGGCACCTGCTCGATGTGCGCATGTACAAAAATCTGGATGAATTTTTTGAAAAGAACCCGGACGGGCGCTACTTCTACGCGACGACCAAGGCGCCGCACGCCTATCACGAGGTCGAGTACCGCGACGGCGACTATCTGATGTTCGGCAAGGAGACGCGCGGCCTGCCCGAGCCGCTGCTCATCGAGCACCCCGAGCGCTGCGTGCGCATCCCGATGCGCGAGGGCGCGCGAAGCCTCAATCTGTCCAACTCGGTCGCGGTCCTCGTTTTCGAGGCGCTGCGCCAGACCGGTTTTGAAAATCTCAAGCTTGCGGGACCGTTTCCGCAGGCATAAAGGAGGAAAATATGGAGAAGATACATATTCTGACGGACTCCTCGTCCGACATTCCGCAGAACCTCGTGGAGCAGCACGGCATCGAGATCGTGCCGATCATGCTCAGCCACGGCGGCCGCACCTTCCGCGAGTATTACGACATCACCCCGGCGGAGTACTGCAAGCTGCTCGAGGAGAGCGACGAGATCCCGAGCACCGCGATGGCAACGCCTACGGTGTTCCTCGACTCGTACAACCGCGCGTTCGAGCGCGGCTGCACCCACCTCATCGGCGTCATCATCAACGGCAACGGCTCGGGCACCTATCAGGCGGCCTGCCTTGCCAAGGGCATGTTCGAGGAGGAGCACGGCGAGGGCGCGATGGTCATCGAGCTGTTTGACTCGCGCACCTACACCTACATCTACGGCCATATTGTCGTCAAGGCGGCCGAGATGCGCGAGCAGGGCGAGAGCTTTGAGGCGATCACGGGCGTCATCCGCAGTCGCCTCAACCGCGTCGAGGCATATCTCGGCGTGTACACGCTCAAGTACCTCAAAAAGTCCGGCCGTATTTCGGGCGGCGCGGCGTTCGTCGGCGAGGCGCTCGGCCTCAAGCCGATCAGCCATGTCTATGACGGCGCGGTCAAGGTCTGCGACAAGGTTCGCGGCGAAAAGGCGCTTGCGGCAGGCATCTGCAAAAAGGTCGCCGCGCGCGTGCAGCAGCCGGACAAACAGACCGGCATCCTGCTCTACGGCGATGTGCCGGAGGAGCGTCTGGCCGAGGTCGAAAAGCGCATGCGCGAGGAAATTGGCTTCAAGGACGTCGTCCGCTGTGCGATCGGCCCGTCCGTTCTGACCAATACCGGCCCGCTCGCCATCGCTGTTGTATACTACGGAGCGCCGCGCGAGTAAAGAAAAATTGTGAAAAATGTAGAATATTTTCCGATTTTTCGGCGCAAAACGCAAAAATCCTCTAAAACGTTGCCGAAAGGTGAGGTTTTTCTTAAATTTGCTTGCTAACAGGGCGGATTACGAGTATAATTTTGTAGTGGAAACGGAATTCTTTCGTTAAGAAATTTCGTTATTTGGGATAATACCACATTATCAGCTGTATTACAGACTTTTCATTAAGGAGAGGGATATACTATGCAGTACAACAAGAAGAGCGTCGAGGACATCGACGTTTCCGGCAAGAAGGTTATCGTTCGCTGCGACTTCAACGTTCCGCAGGACGAGAACGGCAACATCACCGATGACAAGCGCATCCGTGCTTCTCTCGAGACCATCAACTACCTGCTGAGCCACAACGCAGCAGTCATCCTGTGCTCTCATCTGGGCCGCCCGAAGGGCGAGGTCAACATGAAGTACTCGCTGGCTCCGGTTGCAAAGCGCCTGTCCGAGCTGCTCGGCCAGGAGGTCAAGCTCGCAAAGGACGTTGTAGGCGAGGAAGCTAAGAAGCTGGCCGCTGAGGTTCAGCCGGGCCACGCTGTTCTGCTCGAGAACGTTCGTTTCGAGAAGGGCGAGACCAAGAATGACGCAGCTCTGGCAAAGGCTATGGCTGACATGGCTGAGATCTACGTCAACGACGCATTCGGCACCGCACACCGCGCACACGCTTCCACCGCAGGCATCGCAGATTACCTGCCGGCAGTATGCGGCTTCCTCATCAAGAAGGAGATCTCCATCATGGGCAAGGCTCTGAGCGACCCGGCTCGTCCGTTCGTTGCTATCCTGGGCGGCGCCAAGGTCTCCGACAAGCTGGCTGTCATCGAGAACCTGATCGACAAGTGCGACACCATCATCATCGGCGGCGGCATGGCTTACACCTTCCTCGCAGCCAAGGGCTACGGCATCGGCAAGTCCCTGTTTGATGCAGAAAAGGTTGACTACTGCAAGGACATGATGGCCAAGGCCGAGGCCAAGGGCGTCAAGCTGCTCCTGCCGGTCGATACCGTTGTTGCAGCTTCCTTCCCGGAACCCATCAACGCACCCATCGACGTCAAGACCGTCTCTGTTGATGCCATCCCGGCTGACATGGAGGGCATGGACATCGGCGAAAAGACGCGCGAGCTCTTTGCTGACGCAGTAAAGTCCGCCAAGACGGTTGTCTGGAACGGTCCTATGGGCGTATTTGAGAATCCGACCCTTGCCAAGGGCACCATTGCCATGGCACAGGCACTGGCTGACTCCTCCGCTACCACCATCGTCGGCGGCGGCGACTCCGCAGCAGCCTGCGAGCAGCTGGGCTTTGCAGACAAGATCACCCACATCTCCACCGGCGGCGGCGCTTCTCTGGAGTTCCTCGAGGGCAAGGAGCTGCCGGGCATCGCATGCCTGCTGGGCAAGTAAAAAATCGCTTTATACCGGGGCGCGCAAACGCCGCGCTCCGTATAAATACATAAAGGATAAGGACGAACAAGAGAAAATCGTCTGAATTTTTGAAAGGGGTATATCCAAAATGAATCGCAGATACCGTAAGACCATCATTGCCGGCAACTGGAAGATGAACAAGACTCCGGCAGAAGCAAAGGCTCTGATCGAGGAGATGAAGCCGCTCCTCTCCAAGACCAAGTGGTGCGAGATGGTTCTTTGCGTACCGTTCACCGATATCCAGGCTGCTGTAAAGGCTGCCAAGGGTTCCAAGATCGCTATCGGCGCTGAGAACATGCACTTCGAGAAGTCCGGCGCATTCACCGGCGAGATCTCCGCTGACATGCTCAAGGAGCTGGGCGTCAAGTACGTTATCATCGGCCACTCCGAGCGCCGTCAGTACTTCAACGAGACCGACGAGGCTTGCGGCAAGAAGGTTCAGGTCGCTCTCGAGAACGGTCTGCGCCCGATCCTGTGCGTAGGCGAGTCCCTGACCGAGCGCGAGCAGGACGTTACCATGGAAGTTATCCGCAAGCAGATCAAGATCGCTCTGCAGAACGTAGCTGTTGAGGACATCAAGAAGGTCGTCATCGCTTACGAGCCGATCTGGGCGATCGGTACCGGCAAGACCGCTACCGCAGAGCAGGCTAACGAGGTTTGCTCCGCAATCCGTGACTGCCTGCGCGAGAAGTACGGCGCACGCGCTGCTCGCGGCATCACCATCCAGTACGGCGGCTCCATGAACGCCAAGAACGCTTCCGAGCTGCTGGCTCAGCCGGACGTTGACGGCGGCCTCATCGGCGGTGCATCCCTGAAGAGCGCAGACTTCGCTACCATCGTAGAAGCAGCTAATCAGTAATTAAATCGCGTAGATCGCGGTAACGGGAAGTCCTCCCGCGCTAATCGCGAAGAGGGGGCAGCGACAGTATCGTTGCCCCTTTCTGTCCGTTTTTACTTCTGAAAAGGAGTCACAAGCATGAATAAAAAGACCACCGCGCCGGGCGCTTCCGAGGCAGCAGAAAAGGCTGTACCGGTAAACGTTCTGGCTGATCCGGTTGTAATCAAGGCCGAGGAGCCTGCCAAGCCGAAGCGCGGCCGCAAGCCCAAGACCGAAGGCGAGGCAAAGCCGGCTGTAAAGCGCGGCCGCAAGCCTGCTGCAAAGACGACGACCGAGAAAAAGACCTCGACCCGCAAGAGCACTGCCAAGAAGGCGGAAGGCCCGAAGAAGCCGACCGCACTGATCATCATGGACGGCTTCGGCCACCGCGAGGAGAAGAAGGGCAATGCGATCGAGGCAGCAAACAAGCCGAATCTCGACCGAATTTTCGCTGAAAATCCGCTGACCTATATCGGTGCATCCGGTCTGGACGTCGGTCTGCCGGACGGCCAGATGGGCAACTCCGAGGTCGGCCACACCAACATCGGTGCAGGCCGCATCGTATATCAGGAGCTGACCCGTATCACCAAGGCCATCCAGGACGGCGATTTCTTCGAGAACCCGGCTCTGATGAGCGCCATCAACCAGTGCAAGTGGTTTGATTCCACCCTGCACATCTTCGGCCTTCTGTCCGATGGCGGCGTTCACTCCCACATTGACCATATGTTCGCGCTGCTCGAGCTCGCGCGCCGCAACGGCCTGCGCAAGGTATGCTTCCACTGCTTCATGGACGGCCGCGACACGCCGCCGCAGTCCGGCATCGAGTATATCGACCGCCTGCAGGCAAAGATCGACGCTGTCGAGGTCGGTTGCATCGCGACTGTATCCGGCCGCTACTACGCAATGGACCGCGACAACCGCTGGGACCGCGTAGAGAAGGCATACAAGGCGATCGCTCTCGGCGAGGGCGAGCACGCTGCATCTGCGCATGAGGCGATGGAGAAGTCCTACGCCGCAGGCGTTACCGACGAGTTCGTCGTTCCGGTCATCGTGACCGAGGGCGCGACCGTCCGCGACGATGACGCGATCATCTTCGCAAACTTCCGTCCCGACCGTGCACGCGAGATCACCCGTGCATTTGTCGATCCGGCATTCACCGGCTTCGAGCGCGTACAGCCCAAGATCCATTATGTCTGCATGACGCAGTATGATGCGACCATCCCGGGCGTTGGGATCGCGTTCAAGCCGCAGAGCCTCAAGAACACCTTCGGCGAGTATATCTCCGATCTGGGCATGACCCAGCTGCGCATCGCTGAGACCGAGAAGTACGCACACGTTACGTTCTTCTTCAACGGCGGCGTCGAGAAGGAGTATCCGGGCGAGGACCGTGCTCTGGTTCCGTCTCCGAAGGTTGCAACCTACGACCTCCAGCCGGAGATGAGCGAGCCTGCCGTTACCGAGGAGTGCGTCAAGCGCATCCTGTCCGGCAAGTACGACGTTATCATCCTGAACTTCGCAAACTGCGACATGGTCGGCCACACCGGCGTATTCGAGGCAGCTGTAAAGGCGATCGAAGCGACCGACGACGGCGTAGGCAAGGTCGTTGACGCGATCCTCAAGATGGGCGGTCAGTGCCTGATCACTGCCGACCACGGCAACGTTGACCAGATGCTCGACGCAGACGGCGTTACCCCGTTCACCGCTCACTCCACCAACCCCGTACCGCTCGTTATGGTCGGCCACGAGGGCAAGCTGGCAGAAGGCGGCGTTCTGGCTGATCTGGCTCCCACCATGCTCGACATGATGGGTATTCCGCAGCCGGCTGAGATGACGGGCCACAGCCTGCTCGTAAAGTAAGCACCTCTTCCAAGGGGGACTCCGTCCCCCTTAGATACCGAAAAAGTTCCCAAGGGAAACTTTTTCGGATAACCCCCTCACCCTTGCACGGCAAGGGTGGCCGTGCCGCCACGGCGCGGGCAGTGGTATCAAAGTCCGGCGGAGCTGGACTTTGATGGGGGATTTCATCGCCGCGTGCGCGCGGCGCGGCGGAAATGCTGCTTCCGGCATTTCTGCTGTATGAATGCCAACCATTTATTTTAATATAAAAGGAGTAAGAAATTATGAAGGGCTACATTGAAATTGTTGATGTAATCGGTCGCGAGATCATGGACTCCCGTGGCAACCCGACCGTAGAGGTTGAGGTTTACGTTGAGGGCGACACCGGCGCATACATGGGCCGCGCTGCTG